>NZ_NKHQ01000082.1:0-192608 GCF_014467265.1 Xenorhabdus sp. TS4
GAACGCACGGAGGAAGGTGGCGAGGGATTGCCTGAAAGAATTAACCGCCCTGCCCAAATACGACGATATCGCAGTAACCGCAATTCTCGATAAATACACCCCCAAATTTAAACCACTCAACCATATGCGATTTAGCGCTAAATCAGTGCTGGCGTATTATGTGCGGATGATTCAACAGGAGATGAAATGAATTTCTTAGACAAAAAAGAACTGGTTAAGAAAACCAAGCTATCAATGACTCAGGTAGATCGACTGGAGAAAGCCGGATTATTTCCGGCTCGCTTCCCTCTAGTATCCAAAAAAGTTGTATGGGATGAAGCAGAAGTGGAAGAATGGATGGTTGCCGTCAAAGAACAAGCTAGAGAATATGAACTTGAGCCATCAACAGGGACTACATATAACATGCTTAGAGATGGTATGCTGCCTTCCAAGAGTCAAGCATGTTAGCCCACTGTTGCAGCATATCGGCTCGCTGTACGGCATATTCAGCCTTATTATACACCGCTCTCACTCCACTCTGTTCATGAGCAAGGCTTTTTTCAATCCAATCAGTGTTAAACCCCAACTCATGTAATAAGGTTGACCCTGTCCGGCGGATGTCATGAACAGTGAAATGTTCAAATGCATGCCCTTTTTTATTAATATGAATGATAACTGTACTTATTGCATTATTTAATGTTGCGTTAGACATGTGGCGCCGCAACTCATAGCGTAACGGCAACACGAATTCTGACGCACCGGAAAATGTTTTTAATGCGATAAATAAATCTAATGCCTGCGTTGATAGATATACGTTATGCGGGCGGCGAGCCTTCATTCTTCCTTCTGGAATAGTCCATACGCTTCCAGCAAAATCAATTTCGTCCCACTCGGCTTTAATCAATTCACTTTTTCTTACTAAAGTCAGAAAGACCAAGCGTAAAGCTGCTTTTACAGTTGGCATTGCCCCTATTTCATCCAGCGCATTCAAAAAAAACCCAATTTCTTTCTGGGATAATGTTCTGGTCCTCTCCTCAAAAGTCGCAATAGATGAGGCTCGAATATTTGCCGCTGGGTTTTGAAATGTTTCTCCGCGAGATATGGCAAAATTATAAACTGACTGTATTATTTCCCTTGCTTGCAGTGCAGTAGCTCTGGCTCCTCTCGATTTAATCTTCTCACATAAATCCCTGACCATGACGGTATTTATTTCTGTCATTAAATACCGTCCTAATACCGTCATGATTTCTCTTTCTAATACCGACATCTTCATCTTTCTAGTGCTATCAGCAAGTTTAATATTCTTAAAATAGAGTTCAGCGTATGCAGAAAATGTATTTGATTTATTAGATAGTTTTTTTTCGTTTTTCTTTATTGTGGATGGAGATAAGCCATCGGAAATCATTTTTTTTGCTTCAACTAATCTTTTCCGAGCTTCTGCTAACGCAATACCGTCAGCGCCATATTTCCCAAGCGTAACAGTTTCGCGTCGCCCGTTAATTCGGTAATCGTAACGAAACGAGACTGTGCCTGCTTTTGTAACGGCTACATAGAGTCCATCACGGTCAGAAATCTTGTATAATTTATCGGTAGGTTTGAGATTTTTTAGCTTCGTATCTGTCAGCATAACAGTATCCTTTTTATCGATCTGATACCGTCAATTTCACAAAAAAACCTGACGGTATTTTAAGCATGATACTATAAAGTATATTACGATACCGTCAAAAATACCGTCAATAATCACATGCTGATACGGTGAGGCTTGGTGAGGTTTGGATATGAAAAGACCCTGAAATCAGGGCCTTAAATATAAAATCATCATGATTTGGTGAGGCTTGGTGAGGCTCTAAATCATTCCCACTCAATTGTCGCTGGTGGTTTACCGCTGATGTCATAGACTACCCGCGAAATACCATCAACTTCATTAATGATTCTGTTCGAGACACGACCCAAGAAGTCATATGGCAGATGCGCCCAATGAGCGGTCATAAAGTCAATGGTTTCTACCGCACGCAGAGAAACAACCCAGTCATATTTACGGCCATCACCCATAACACCAACAGAACGCACTGGCAGGAACACGGTAAATGCCTGGCTGACTTTATGGTACAGATCCGCTTTATGCAGTTCTTCAATAAAGATAGCATCAGCACGACGCAGCAAGTCACAATATTCTTTCTTCACTTCGCCCAATACGCGAACACCAAGGCCCGGACCTGGGAATGGATGACGATACAGCATGTCATATGGCAGGCCCAATTCCAGGCCGATACGACGTACTTCGTCTTTGAACAACTCTTTCAGCGGTTCAACCAGACCCAGTTTCATATCTTCTGGTAAGCCACCGACATTGTGGTGAGATTTAATCACATGGGCGTTGCCAGTTGCAGATGCGGCTGACTCGATAACATCTGGGTAAATCGTGCCCTGTGCTAACCACTTAATCTGAGTTTGTTTCGATGCTTCTTCATCAAACACATCAATAAATACGTGACCGATGGTTTTACGTTTAGCTTCTGGCTCATCAATGCCTGCCAGTGCAGACAGGAAGCGGTCTTCCGCTTTAACATGTACGATGTTCAGGTCAAATTTACCTGCAAACATTTCCATCACCTGCTCCGCTTCGTTCAAACGCAGCAAGCCATTATCGACGAAAACGCAAGTCAGACGCTTACCAATCGCACGGTTTAACAGCAATGCGGTAACTGAGGAATCTACACCGCCAGACAGAGCCAAAATAACATGATCATCACCAATCTGCGTACGCAGACGTTCTACGATATCGTCGATGATCGAAGCAGGAGTCCACAGCGCTTCACATTGACAAATATCCAGAACAAAGCGTTTCAGGATATTCAAGCCTTGGTGAGTATGAGTCACTTCTGGGTGGAACTGCACGCCATAAAAGCGTTTTTCTTCGTTAGCCATGATAGCAAACGGGCAAGTATCAGTGCTGGCAATGATTGTAAAGTCAGCAGGGATCGCCGTCACTTTATCACCATGACTCATCCATACATCCAGCAGAGGTTTGCCCGTTTCACTCAGGCCATCTTGAATATCGCGGAATAGTTCGCAATTATTCTTGATTTCAACCTGTGCATAACCAAATTCACGCTCATCAGAGTTGGAAACCTGGCCGCCCAATTGCATAGACATGGTTTGCATACCATAGCAGATACCCAGCACAGGTACGCCTGCATTAAAAACATACTCCGGCGCACGTGGGCTATTGTGCTCAGTCGTACTTTCTGGTCCACCAGAAAGGATAATACCATTCGGATTAAATTCACGGATTTGTGCTTCAGTGACATTCCATGTCCAAAGTTCACAATAAACACCGATTTCACGAATACGGCGAGCAATAAGCTGGGTATATTGCGAGCCAAAATCAAGGATAAGAATGCGATGCTGATGGATATTAGTTGTCATTTGAGGTGAATTCCAAAAACAAGTGGCAATAAAAGATAAAAAAAGTCAGGGGCCCAATAATGGGCCACTCTAAATAAGATTACAGACCTAAACGATAGTTTGGTGATTCTTTGGTGATAGTCACATCATGAACGTGGCTTTCTTGAATACCTGCACCACTGATACGAACGAATTCAGCTTTAGTTCTCAGTTCATCAATGGTTGCACAACCAGTCAGCCCCATACAGGAACGCAAACCGCCCATTTGCTGGTGAACGATGGTTTTCAGCAGGCCCTTGTAAGCCACACGACCTTCGATACCTTCAGGAACCAGTTTGTCAGCTGCATTATCAGATTGGAAGTAACGGTCAGAAGAACCTTTGGACATCGCGCCCAAAGAACCCATGCCGCGATAAGATTTGAACGAACGGCCTTGGTAAAGTTCGATTTCACCCGGAGATTCTTCTGTTCCTGCCAGCATGGAGCCAACCATCACACATGATGCACCCGCCGCAATTGCTTTAGCAATGTCACCAGAGAAACGGATACCACCGTCTGCAATAACAGGAATACCAGTGCCATTCAGTGCCTCAACTGCATCTGCAATAGCCGTGATTTGAGGAACACCAACACCAGTAACGATACGGGTTGTACAAATAGATCCAGGACCGATACCCACTTTAACTGCATTCACACCCGCTTTTACCAGTGCTTTAGCACCTTCACCCGTCGCTACGTTACCGCCGATGATTGGCAGATCAGGATACTTAGCGCGAGTTTCACGGATACGCTGCAACACACCTTCAGAATGGCCATGGGAAGAGTCAATCAGCAGTACATCGACCCCCGCAGCAACCAATGCATCAATACGTTCTTCGTTGCCAGAACCTGCTCCCACCGCAGCGCCAACACGCAGACGGCCTTGCTCGTCTTTACATGCGTTTGGTTTACGCTCTGCTTTCTGGAAATCTTTCACCGTAATCAAGCCAAGCAAGTGAAAGTTATCATCAACAACCAGCGCTTTTTCAACACGTTGTTCGTGCATTTTCTGCAAAACAACTTCACGGGCTTCGCCTTCTTTTACCGTCACCAAACGTTCTTTAGGCGTCATCACCGCAGTCACAGGTTGTTCCAGATCAGTAACAAAGCGCACATCACGACCCGTAATGATACCTACCAGTTCGTTCTTTCCTGTTACCACTGGGTAACCTGCAAAACCATTACGTTCGGCCAGTGCATGGACTTCGCGCAAGGTCGTTTGTGGCGTGACAGTGACAGGATCAGTTACCACGCCACTCTCATGTTTCTTCACGCGGCTGACTTCTTCAGCCTGGCGTTCAATCGACATATTCTTATGAATGAAGCCGATGCCCCCTTCTTGTGCCAGTGCGATTGCCAGTGAAAATTCCGTCACAGTATCCATGGCTGCGGAAAGCATAGGTATGTTCAGGCGAATAGTGGAAGTTAATTGAGTGGACAAATCTGCTGTGTTAGGCAAGACTGTTGAGTGGGCAGGAACCAACAATACATCGTCAAAAGTTAATGCTTCTTTTTTAATTCGTAACATGGGCAATATCTCACCAGGCTATGGAGCAATAAGAGGGATAAAATATTGCCGCGGCATTATACAGGCCGAAATCGGTTGCCTCCAGCATTTTTTAAAAAAAATTCTTGATTAGTAATATGATGGGATTAATATCAGTCAATTAAGTCATTGTTTTGAAGTTTGATCTAGCTCACATGTCACTACCAACCAATACCGGAATTTTTTCTGTTAGCCGTTTAAATCAGACTGTTCGTCAGTTACTTGAGCTGGAAATGGGCAGAATTTGGTTATCCGCCGAAATATCCAATTTTTCTCAGCCATCGTCAGGGCATTGGTACTTCACGTTAAAAGATGAGCGAGCACAAGTTCGTGCTGCCATGTTTCGCAGTCACAATTTGAGGGCAACGTTTCGGCCACAAAATGGTCAGCAAGTATTGGTTCGGGCACAAATCACCTTGTATGAGCCCAGGGGTGATTATCAACTGATTGTAGAAAGTATCCAGCCTGCCGGAGATGGTTTGCTTCAACAACAGTTTGAAATGTTAAAGCAAAATCTTTCCACCGAAGGCTTGTTCGATCAAATTCATAAAAAATCACTCCCCTCTCCTGCAAAACAACTCGGTGTCATCACTTCCACCAGCGGCGCAGCACTGCATGATATTCTGCATATCCTGAAACGCCGTGATCCTTCCTTACCAATTGTCATTTATCCCACAGCTGTTCAGGGAGCCGAAGCGCCATTACAGATTATTCAGGCAATTGAACTGGCAAATGCGCGACAAGAGTGCGACGTTTTGATTGTCGGACGTGGTGGAGGATCTTTGGAAGATTTGTGGTGTTTCAATGATGAACAAGTGGCACGGGCAATATTCCAAAGCCATATTCCCATTGTTAGTGCTGTCGGCCATGAAACCGATGTCACCATTGCGGATTTTGTCGCTGATTTACGCGCACCGACGCCTTCTGCGGCAGCAGAGTTAGTTAGCCGCAATCAAATAGAGTTATTACGACAAATACAATCCCTGCAACAACGCCTGGAAATGGCAATGGATTATTTCTTTGCTCAAAAACAACAGAGATTTAATGTATTGCAGCACCGCCTCCAGCAGCAACGTCCTGATTTGCAATTGGCGCGTCAGCAGAATCATTTAGCTGAGTTACGGCAAAAGTTGATTGATAGTTTTTTACGTTACCTAAAACAGCGCTCAGTTTCATATGAGAAGTTGAATCAGCGATTGTTGCAAATCCATCCTGAGCGGGAAATTCAGCGTTATAACCAATCTATCCAGCAACTTGACTTTCGTTTGAGACAGTCCATTGAACGGCAATTAGGGCATTATCGGGAAAAATTTGCCATTTCCTGTTCGCGCATGGAGGCTGTTAGCCCACTGGCAACGTTGAGTCGTGGTTATAGTATTAGCGAAGCTCCTGATGGAAAGTTGCTAAGGCAGGTTGATCAAGTAAAAGCAGGTGACAGGCTGAAAACGCGGTTGCAGGATGGCTGGGTTGAGAGTCAGGTAACGCAGGTTACAAAAGTCAATAAGAGAAAGAAATTAAAGTAGATTTAATAAGATAGCGGTGAATTTTCACCGCTATCGTTATAGGGTTATTTAAACGCTATTTTCCATTAGAGAAATTAGAAGCGAATTTCTGCACCCATAACATAGGTTCTGCCACGAGCAGTTTGCGTTTTAGTATCTTGATCCGCCATCATAGGTGACGTATTCATACGGTTCAATGCGTCAGAATAGCTTCGGTTAGTTAAATTCTGCACAGAGAATTTAATCAATAAATTTTTATTAATCTGATAATCGCTATACAAATCAATTATTGTTGGAATTTTATCTGATTTTTCCATTATGATTTTATTATTATCATCCCGTTCATCTCCAGGACTCTGATGATAAGATTGCCCTGTATATTTTATAATAGTTCCTATCCGAAGTTTTTCATCCAGGAAACGAACACCTGTATCTAATGTCAAATAGCGTTCTGGTAATTGAGATTCCGGGCTTGCTCCCATATAATGGGTCGTTAATGATGTCGGTTGCTGTGTTTTCTGTTGGCTATATGCCAATGAACTATAGAACATACCCGCATCATAATTAGCAGAAATCTCATAACCTTTCATAGTTACTGGTTTCAGGCTATTGGTATAGATATAAGCGCTAACATTCGGGTTAAGTGAACCCTCTTCTTCGGCGGTCAATTTTCCATCAAGTTTACACAGTTTCTTTCCAGTACAAAGCATATACTGATCACTACTCATGTAATTTTTAATTTTGGTATGGAATAACGTTGCTTTTAAGCGAAATGTATCCCCATCGACAATTAAATTCGGACGATAGCTATTAAATCCAATTTGATAGGTATCCGCTTTTTCACCTTTCAGGAATGGATTAATAGAAGTACCACCGTCATTGGAATGAAAAATTTCCTGAGCATTTGGTGCTCGCATTGAGTGGGTATAACTTATAAACGGTTGAAATTCAGGGATGATTTCTGCCGATAATAAGATATTTGGATTAAATCCACGCTCTTTTAGGTTTAATTGCGCCTCCCCTTGTGGGAAACACTCTACACGTTCTTCGCAGGCTGGTTTGAATCCTTTAATACTATAATCCAAATAATTTAACCCCAGATTAGCGGTATAAATGCCACGTTCAATTTTCAACCTAGTGTAAATACTGGCAATATTTTGCTCACCACTTGGAGCAAAGGAATTATTTTCTTCTGTGGATTTATATCCCTCAGCCAGATCTATACCTGTTTTCTTATTATATTTAGTACGCATCAATTTACTACCAAGAGTAAATGCAAAATCAGTATCAACATAATTAAATCTACTCGTGTTTCTAACATCAATAGATTTAGATTTATTATGCGATTCACTTTTACCCAAACCACTTAATTTATTATCCAGGAAACGTTGATCTCCATTTGCCTTACTAAGCAAAATGTTGGTATCGACCAATTCACTAAATGGTGTGTAATGATATTTCAAATAATAATCATTATTATCAACATGACGACTGTTAAATTTATTATGGTAAAAACGGCCACTTAATTCCAGATCATGAAAATCATTGGGTTTAATATTGAGCTTCATCAATTGAGAATTTGGCTTTTGTTTAAATGTCTTTCTGGTACCAAACTCTTCACTACTGATACCATCCGCATTTCGATAATGAGATTCAATATTATGCCCACTGAAAGCGAATAAGGCACCTAAAGAACCTTCCGAACTGAATGCCTGTGTTTTTCCTGCAACAGCCATCATGCCACTTCGACCGATACCATTGTTACCATATGTCCATTTAGTCCGAACTCCCAGATTATTACCTTCGAATATGACATCATCAACACCGATAGTACGGAAATTAGCACTTCCAACTAAGGCATTAATAGAGTCAGCGTCATCAGTTTGCCCTCGGGCAATGTCAACCCGAACAATAAAATTGGGATCAATCAAAGCACCAAACTGATTATAAGGCTGGCCTCCATGTGCAAATTCATTCGGTACCGTACCATAAAAGGTCTGGCTGACACCATCCACCATCATATTAACGCGGCCGAAGCCACTTAAACCACGGATATTAACACTCACGACCCCTTGCCCCTGACTTGCATCCATCTGGGTATAAGTACCTGGCAAGCTACGCAATATGCTATCTACGGATTCTAATTTATGATCTTCCCCCACAGAGCTATAAGCCCCTGGTTTTTCCATGGCCTCAATCTGAGGAGAATTATGATTATCCTGGGAGCCTGAAACTTTCAGGCTGCTGAATCGTATGACTTTCTCTTTTTTATCGTCATTGCCATTTTCAGCATAAGCGATGCCCTGAAGCCCAATCAGCATTGCGCTGGCTCCAGCTATTTTTGCCACAGTTTTCATTAATATATTATCCTAATATTGAAGAATATTTATTACCACTCACATTGCTTCACAAATTTGTGCAATAAAACACCCAAGACGCTGATAAAACTATCAGCACCCTGAGTGATAATCAGCTATTTTTTATTAATCTTTTAATTCTGGAAAATAGGTTTTAGCGTCATCTAACATTAATAAGAAACTATAATCAAAGGCAATATCATTCAGGCGATTAAAACGCCCTGGTTTTCCACCATGCCCCGTATCCATATTAGTCTCTAACAATAACAGACTGTTGCCCTGTTTCATTTCCCTTAATTTCGCTATCCACTTTGCTGGTTCCCAATATTGCACTTGGGAATCATGCAAACCTGTCGTAACTAACAAATGAGGATAACGTTGATATTGAATATTGTCATAAGGGCTATAGGATTTAATACGGAAGTAATCTTCTTTATTATTTGGATTACCCCACTCTTCATATTCACCCGTTGTTAATGGAATAGAGGCATCAAGCATAGTTGTCAAAACATCCACAAAAGGCACTTTTGCAATCACACCACGGTATAATTCTGGCGCCTGATTAATGACCGTACCCATTAATAAACCACCCGCGCTGCCACCTTCGGCATAAACGCGCTTGCTATTACCATACCCATCTGCAATCAAGGTTTTGGTCGCATCAATAAAATCGTGGAAACTGTTTATCTTATTTTTGAGTTTACCCTGCAAGTACCAATTTTTGCCCAAATCACCACCACCACGGACATGCACCAAGGCATAGACAAAACCACGATCCAGCAAACTCAGCAAGGCAGAACTAAAATAAGGGTCCATGCTGATGCCGTAAGAACCATAACCATAAATCAGGATCGGGTTCTCACCCTTTTTGAACAAAGACTTGTGGTATACCAGAGAAACAGGGACTTCCACGCCATCACGAGCTTTTACCCAGATGCGCTGGCTTTCATAGTTTTCTTTGTTGAATCCTTTTACTGCCTGTTGCTTCAACAACTCACCCTCACCTGTTTGCATATTCCACTGGAATACTGAACTTGGTGTGGTCATCGATGAATAGCTATAGCGCAAGAAATGGGTATCGGGCTCTGGGTTGTAACCCAATGATGCCATATATGCCGGATCATCGAATTGAACCCGTTTTTCCTGCTGGGTTTTCCAATCAATCTGGCGGATCGACGACAATCCTTTCGTGCGTTCCTGTACAATCAACCAATCGTTGAACAGAGCAAAATTTTCCAGATCGGTATTTTCCTGTGGAGCAATCACGG
Source organism: Xenorhabdus sp. TS4 (assembly GCF_014467265.1). Taxonomy (NCBI): domain Bacteria; kingdom Pseudomonadati; phylum Pseudomonadota; class Gammaproteobacteria; order Enterobacterales; family Morganellaceae; genus Xenorhabdus; species Xenorhabdus sp. TS4. The sequence goes on from NZ_NKHQ01000082.1 coordinate 10,100, forward strand.
TTTCCCAAGGTTTATTAATGGTATCTGTCCGATATAAGCCAAATAATGGGTTTTCGTGATTAGAGCGGATATAAAATTGCCCACGGAAATGGTCTAAATCATATTCACGCTCGGCTTGACGAGCAGAAAAAACCTGCGGCTCTGATTGTGGATTGTTAGCATCAATCAATCGATATTCTGAACTCGTGTAACTGGTACTCGAAATCAAAATATAATCAAGTGAAGTACTCTCTGAAATCGACAGATAGAAGCGTTCATCTTCCTCTTGATAGATCTTTTTATCTTGTTGGCTATCAGTGCCATATTGGTGACGGAATAACTGATAAGGCAGCAACGTTTGTGGATCTCTACGCACATAAAACAGCGTCTCGCCATCATTTGCCCACACAATGTTGCCAGAAGTATTTTCTATGACATTATTTTGCCAATCGGTATCACTGAAATTTTTAAATGAGATCTTGTAGTTACGACGCCCTTGGGTATCCTCTGCCACTGCGATGCGCTTATTATCCAATGAAACCGCAAAACCACCAAGTTGATAAAACTTATTGCCTTTTGCCCGCTCATTACCGTCAACCATGACCTGCCAATCGGTTGAATTATCGACGGGCTTGCGCTGGTAGATTGGAAAATCTTTTCCTGCCTCATAAACAGTACGATAAATATACCCATTATAGGTATAAGGAACAGACTGATCCTCTTTGTTCATTCTATCAGCCATTTCTTTATAGAGAGTTTCGCGCAACTCCTCACCTGATTTCAGCATCTGCTCGGCGTATTGATTCTCAGCCGTTAAGTAATCAATGACGTTTTTATCCTGACGGTTGTCATCGCGCAACCAATAATAGTTATCAACACGCACATCTCCGTGGAGTTCCATTTTATGCGGCTGTTTTGTGGCCATAGGTGGCACCATATTTTCCTCCATTGCAGTAGTCGCAAAACTGTGGCTCAATAAACTGCCACTGAGCAACAAGCCAAGCATTACTCTTTTACCGCGCACTGCCTTACTGCATATCGTATTACTGCAAACTACCTTTTCTTTATTCGACCTTTTCGTATCTGATGAAAACGCCGCCTTATGCTGTGACATGCCATCAACCCTATATTTTTATTGAGATAAATAAAAATCTATCGGCAGTTCAACCGTAACACTACCATTAGTTAAAACAACTTCAGGTGGCTTAGGTAAAGGCTGTGCCCTTTCCAACACCATCCTTGCTTCCCTGTCCAGTGAGTTAGTTCCTGAACGTCGAGTGAGTTCACTGTTAATTACGACACCCAATGGGTTAACCGTAAATTTCACCATCGGACGCCCTATTCGTCTTCTTCTCTGGGCATCTTCTGGATATTTTTTATAGCGGTTTAAATGTCCGGCTACTTCTGCCTGCCAAACGGCTTTGGCATCGGCAATGGCATCAGAATTGCTTTCATAGGAGGCAGCGGTACGAGCGGTCACATTGTCGGCCGTCGTATTACTGGTTGTTGGCGCAGCACTACTTTGGGATTTTTCACTTTCTTGCTCTTTTGCTTTCACTCGCTTAACAGGCTGAGTTTTCTTCGGTGCATCTTGTTCTTTCTTTTTTTTCTTCTGCTTATCCACCAAAAGTAAGGCATTTTCATTTACATCCAATTTTGGCATGTTAATTTCGTCAACTTTGCTCTCCTGCTGCTGACTGGCAACAGATAGCTGCTGCTCAATGCCAATTGGCTGTTTTTGTATTTTTTGTAGCGCTTCTGTCTGCGTTGACAGTTCCACCATCACCGCCGGCGGAGGAAGAAGCTCCTCAAGATCCACATCCTTTGGTTTGTAGACCAGCCATCCTACGAACAAGGCATGAAGTGTGATCGCAGCGAGAAAGGATTTTGTCACATGACCAGAGTGAGCATTTTGATACGTGGTGTACGTCAACATTTCTTATAGCACATTATGTCAATAATAAATGGAGATGAATGATAATCAATTCAATATATAAATGAAAACTATTTTTATTTGTTAATTAGTCACTTCCTTGTGATACCTACTATTATTTAGTTATATTTTCGCTTACTTTGGGTGTAAACCAGACAAAATCAGCATATTCGCTATCTAACGAAACGCCCTCTTCCGCGATGACAAAGACGGCTATTTTTTCATTTGGCGCTATTTTTTTGACATGCTGAGGAACCCCCATGGCTTTTACCGCGTGATATCCTCCGGCAAACAGTAAGGCAGGTGATGGAGCCTTAATTAGCTGCTCGGCCATCCGTTGATCCCGCATTTGCTGAATCTTAGTCATGCCAGAAAGAAGTTGTGGCTCTATATTTCCGCCATGGGAATTTTTAATTGTGGCTTCAATCAGCTTTTTGACCTCATCAGAAACCAGTGAATTTTTATCTTCTACATCATGATTTTTATACGCTTGTTCAATTTCGCTGCGATCCAAATTTGCTGCCAACAGAGGATAAGGTGCTCTCATCAGTTGCATAACTAAATCACCATACCATTTCCACGGCCAGCCCTGTTGCCATGCCAATAAATTCTGAATCCGCTCTTCCCTGACGATCGGATCACCTTGCAACCAGCTTTTCACCTTATTCACTTTTTCTTGCTGGTTTGGGTTAATCATTTCCAGTAATACGGCACCCTGGGGACGCTTTTGTCCAAGTTGCTGAACTAACCATAACTCGATTTGGTGATGGTAAGGATTGTCATGTTTTTCACCAACAATGACACGAGGGTAATTTGCCAATAGCTCCAGCAGTTGATCTGGCGTGATCGCTTTGCCTGTTGTCATATCAAGCACCGCACCAGATCGCATCAACTCGCCAGGGAGAGTTTGCTGCACTACCTGAGAGCTATTTTGAGCGTTGTTTAGAGCTGCGGTACAACCTGCGAGAAAACAACCGCCAAGCAGGAGAGAACTGGTTAAAAAAGTCGATTTTATACGGGTAGATGTTTGCATAACTGTTAGTCATTAAAAAAGTAATCATCAAAAGAAAAATTGCCCGCATACTATAGATAATGAGAATTATTTACAAATTTAAAAACCCTGCCAGGCATAAGCCTAACAGGGTAGTTCACCGATTTATCCCAAATTTACGATTAGAGTGGGGAGTTATTTTTATAGTGGATCTGTTTGTGCTTCAACAGCCGCCAATGCCACCATATTCACGATACGACGTACAGAAGCAATCGGTGTCAGGATATGAACGGGCTTTGCAACCCCCATCAAAACTGGGCCAACAGTTACACCCTCTGAACTGGTCACACGCAGCAAGTTATAGCTGATACGAGCCGCTTCCATACTCGGCATAATTAACAGGTTTGCTGAGCCTTTCAACGGGCTATCCGGCATGATATCGCGACGGATACTTTCCACCAGCGCAGCATCACCGTGCATTTCACCATCAATTTCAAGCGATGGTGCCATGTGCTGAACCAATGCCAATGTCTTACGCATTTTTTGCGCAGAGTCACAATCAGAAGAGCCAAAACTTGAGCGTGATAGCAAGGCTACTTTAGGTTCAATACCAAAACGGCGAACAGTTTCAGCCGCCATCAGCGTGATTTCTGCCAACTCTTCTGGGCTTGGATCTTCATTAACATAAGTATCGGCAATGAACGTATTTCCCGTCGGTAACATCAAAGCGTTCATGGCACCTGCAGTATGCACTCCCTGACGGAAACCAAAGACATCTTTCACGACCTGATAATGTTCACTGTAGCTGCCAACAGTGCCACAAATCAGGCCATCTGCTTCACCACGGTGCACCATGATTGTACCTATCAGCGTTGGATTACCAATCACTGCCCGACGTGCTTGCTCTTGCGAAACACCACGGCGCTTCATCATTTGATAATATTCTTGCCAATATTCTTTGAAACGTGGATCATTTTCATTGTTCACCACTTCAAAATCTTTACCCGCTTCAATATGCAGCCCCTGTTTTTTAATCCGCATTTCAATGACGCCAGGGCGACCAATCAGGACAGGGAATGCCAGCCCAAGGGAGACAAGTTCTTGTGTCGCATGTAGTACACGAACATCTTCCCCTTCTGCCAATACAATCCGTTTCTTCTCTTTTTTGGCTTGGGAAAAGATTGGTTTCATAAATAAGTTGGTCTTATAGACAAACTCATTGAGTTTCTCAATATATGCCCCGAAATCGGTAATAGGTCGGGTTGCCACACCTGATTCCATCGCCGCTTTCGCTACCGCCGGTGCAATTTTTACAATCAAGCGAGGATCAAACGGTTTTGGAATGATGTAATCAGGGCCAAAGAACAAGTCTTGATCGCCATAGGCAGAAGCAACTTCCTGACTTTGCTCAGCCAGTGCAAGATCAGCAATGGCATGCACACAGGCAAGTTTCATTTCTTCATTGATGGTTGTAGCCCCAACATCCAATGCGCCACGGAAAATAAACGGGAAGCAAAGAACGTTATTCACCTGATTAGGGAAATCAGAACGACCAGTACAAATAATTGCATCAGGACGTACTGCTTTTGCCAATGGTGGCAAAATCTCTGGCTCTGGATTGGCTAATGCCATAATGAGCGGATTTTTTGCCATGGTTTTTACCATGTCTTGTGTCAATACGCCTGGCCCAGAACAACCAAGGAAAATATCAGCATCAGGGATCACATCTGCCAATGTACGGCTGCCATTATCTTCAATAGCATAATCCGCCTTGGTCTTTTCCATGCTCTCTTCGCGACCACGATAAATAACCCCTTTTGAGTCACAGACGACAATATTTTCACGTTTCAAACCCAATGCTACCAGCAGGTTCATACAAGCAATTGAGGCAGCTCCAGCTCCCGATACCACCATGCGCACCTTGCCAATGTCTTTATTAACTACCCGCAATCCATTCAGCACGGCTGCGGTACAGATAATGGCTGTACCATGTTGATCATCGTGGAATACAGGAATTTTCATGCGCTCACGGAGTTTCTGCTCAATGTAGAAACACTCTGGTGCTTTAATATCTTCAAGGTTGATACCACCAAAAGTGGGTTCCAGCGCTGCGATGATATCAATCAATTTATCAGGATTGGATTCATCCACTTCGATGTCAAAAACATCAATACCAGAGAATTTCTTAAATAAAACGCCCTTCCCTTCCATAACAGGTTTACCGGCTAATGCACCGATATTACCCAACCCTAAGACAGCGCTGCCGTTAGAGATAACCGCAACAAGATTGCCACGTGCAGTATATTTATAAGCTGCCAAAGGATCTTCTGCTATTTCAAGACAAGGTGCAGCAACACCCGGTGAGTATGCCAATGCCAAATCACGTTGCGTTGTCAGGGGTTTGGTTGGTGTAACCGTAATTTTTCCAGGTTGTGGGAACTCATGAAAATCAAGAGCGCTTTGTTTTAATTTTTCATCCATCATCAGATCCTTTACGCGTCATGTCTTAGTGAAAACCGTTTCAGTATAATAGTTACGGAAGGTTAAATCATGATGTCAGCAACATTTTGTTCATAATCTTTAAAATCAAGGTGCAAAAAACAAACAAATGATGACGTTACGTTAATCAATATTATATAGATATTATCTTAATGATACCCACATAGGGGTATTTCATCTCAAATTAATAACCTGATAAATTAATTAAAGATGGATTTTAAAATTAACATTTAAAATAAGTTTACAAAAACAAAACTTAATCTATAAAATATTCATCCAAATTTATTTGGAAAATTATTAGCAATTAAGGAAACACATTTTCTTATGAAAGTGAATTTCATTTCATCTGAGTGGTTAAACCTGTTTGCGCCATTTCTATTTTTATATCAGGATATATTTTCAGAATCTCATTAACGATGATTCAATATACTCCATAAAAATCACACAGCGATTTAACATAAAGCAGAAACCTGTCTTTTATGTTTTATTAAACATAAATCTGCATTTCTATATGGGAGAAAGAATATGCATAATCATTCCGTCATGATAGTTGATGATCATCCTATCATTCGTCACGGCTTAAAAGGGTTGATTGAATTAGAACGAGAACTCATTGTGACTGCCGAAACTGGCAATGGCGAAGACGCAATTAATATCGCTTGCCAAATAAAACCTGACATTATTCTGATAGATTTGAAAATCAATGGTCTTTCAGGGATTGATACGATTAAATCTCTCCGCCGCAAAGGGCTTGATTCCTATATACTGGTACTTTCCGATTCAGATCACAGAAGTGATATTTACGATGCAGTTGATGCCGGTGCGAATGGTTATTTATTAAAAGATATCGAGCTTACCTCTCTATTGAACAACATAAAAAAAGCCATAGATGGTCATGCAGTGTTCAGTGAAAAAATCCATCAATATTTATCCACTCGCCATCTTTATGTTGATCCATTATCAAAATTAACCAAACGTGAGTTAGATGTTTTAAAAGAAATTGCAGAAGGGATGACAAATAAAGAAATTGCTCATTTCCTTTTTATTTCAGAAGAAACGGTGAAAGTTCACACCCGTAACTTATTGAAAAAACTTAAATCACGTTCCCGTCTCGAAGCCACTATCATCTACCTAAAACACAGAAAAACAGAGTTCATTTAACATTGGCTTGTTGCTTAACGCCCCAATACGAAACACAATTTCCCTCATTTTTATCAATGGGGAAATTGTGGGTTATCAAGAATTATAAATTAATTAGGAATAAATTAATTTTACATATAATAAATAAGGATATTATCTATAAATTTATTACTTTAAATGAAGATAATCTGTTTTTGTCGATAATTTAAACATCCGTAACTTCAATGCCAGGAAAAAGCAGACAGAAAGTCTGCGCAAAAATACGTTATCTGGATAAAATAGCCAGTTTCCCGCATTATGTCGGATATGTTGAACAAGACAAAACTAAGGCACTCATCATGTCAAATACCCCTTTTCATCCAGATACCCTTTCTCACAAAATATCCATTCTCTACGGTATCAAAAACTGCGATACCATAAAAAAAGCGCGTCGTTGGTTAGAAGATCAAGAAATACCTTATCAATTCCATGATTATCGGGTTGATGGTCTCTCCCCTGAGCTACTTCAATCATTTATTGAACACGTTGGCTGGGAATCTCTCCTGAATACCCGTGGCACAACGTGGCGCAAATTACCCGACGAGCAAAAAGCAGCTATTAACAATGCAGACGCGGCCAAGGCACTCATGCTGGAGCACCCTTCAATCATAAAACGCCCTCTATTGGTCTCAGGCTCAGAAAGTTCAAAAAGCGAGGGGATAGAAAAGTATTTACTCGGTTTCAAGGCAGAACAATATCAACAATTTTTCTCGCATGACTAGATGAGGAGAGTATCATGGCTTGTCCGGTAATTGACCTTGCTCAGCAGTTAATCAAACGTCCTTCTATCAGCCCAGATGATCAAGGTTGTCAGGAACTGCTTATCCAGCGCCTGCAAGACATTGGTTTTACAATAGAACGAATGCCTTTTGGCGATACCGAGAACTTCTGGGCTTATCGTGGAACCGGAGTCACTTTTGCCCTTGCTGGGCACACCGATGTCGTTCCTGCCGGCGATATCTCACAATGGCAAACTCCGCCTTTCGAACCCTCTATTCGTGACGGAATGCTGTATGGCCGTGGTGCCGCAGATATGAAAGGCTCTCTGGCTGCAATGGTTGTTGCCGCTGAACGTTTTGTCGCAGAAAATCCTGAGCACAAAGGCCGTCTGGCTTTTCTGATCACCTCCGACGAAGAGGCTAAAGCCACCAATGGTACAGTTAAGGTGGTTGAAGAGTTAATGTCCCGCCATGAACGTTTGGATTATTGCCTGGTGGGAGAGCCATCCAGCCAGAAATGCCTTGGGGATATGATCAAAAACGGACGACGAGGATCGCTAACTGCCAGCTTAACTAGCTTTGGCACCCAAGGACATGTTGCTTATCCACAGTTGGCAGATAACCCTATCCATCGTTCAATGCCTTTTCTGCAAGAACTCATCAATACTCAGTGGGATAACGGCAATGAATTTTTCCCTGCTACAAGTATGCAAATCGCCAATATTCAGGCGGGAACCGGCAGTAATAACATTATTCCTGGTAAATTGTGGGTGCAATTTAATTTCCGTTTCAGCACTGAACTGACAGATAGCGAGATCCGCCAACAGGTTGAAGATATGCTGAAAAAGCATCATCTAAAATATGAGATTGACTGGTGGTTATCAGGCCAGCCTTTCCTCACCTGCAAGGGGATTCTTGTTGACACTGTAGTTGAATCTATTGAGCACTATTGTGGATATAAACCAGAGCTATCAACCAGTGGCGGTACATCAGATGGACGTTTTATTGCTAAGATGGGGGCTCAGGTCGTGGAATTGGGGCCAATTAATGCCACCATCCATAAAACCAATGAATGTGTCAAGGTAACTGATTTACAAGAATTGAGCCTGATTTATCAACGTATCATGGAGCAATTAATCAAATGATGACACCTGAAGCTTTGACCGGCCTGTCCACTGATCACCTGATCACTCTTACCGGCAATCACCGTTTGCAGTTTAATGCCACCAAAGCGTTTCTTGCCATGCAGAAAGAAGCTGCCAAAGCAGGTTTTAAGCTACAACCTGCCAGTTCGTTCCGCGATTTCACACGCCAGCAAACTATCTGGAATGAGAAATTCCGTGGTCAGCGTCCAGTATTAGATGAGAATAGCCAGCCTCTTGATATCTCGAAAATGGATGAAGGGGAACGTTGTGAAGCTATTCTCCGCTGGTCAGCTCTGCCAGGAGCAAGCCGTCATCATTGGGGTACGGAGCTGGATATTTACGATCCCTTTCTGCTACCAGAAGGTAAAAAATTGCAGCTAGAGCCGTGGGAGTATGAAAACGGCGGGTACTTTGAACCATTAACCCACTGGCTGACAGAAAACATGTCTCACTATGATTTCTACCGTCCCTTTACGCGCCACGATGCAGGTGTAGCTTATGAACCGTGGCATATCAGCTATTGGCCATTATCCCATGAAGCTGAAAATTTATTCGATGAACAAATTCTATTGAGTGCTTGGAAATATCGTGATATTGCCGGCATAAACTGGTTAAAAACCAATCTATCCTATATATTTGAAAAATACATCAGGATAATAGATTAAGAAAACTATAAATCAGGAAAATAACAGTTCAGCAAAATAGCTGGTCATGAAAATAATTAACAGATAGAAATAATTCATTAGGCTCCTGAGCCTCATGGAAGAGGCTCTAAACATTCTGAGGAAAATACCATGCATTGGTTGATAGATTATTGGTGGATTGTTCTGTTAGTGCTCGTCGGCATTATCGTTAATGCAGTAAAAGCACTAAGCCGCGTCGATAAGAAATCTTTCTTAGATAACAAACCCGAATTGCCCCCGCACCGAGATCTTAATGATCAATGGGATGATGAAGATGATTGGCCGCAGCGGGATCGCAAGAAATAACCCAATCTCTCCAGTGCTTGGCAAGTATTTTATCGATGCTTGCCAATGCATCGGCAGTCTCTTCACGCCAGTGTGTTAATAGGGCTTTACGACCACTCAGCGATAAGTCACTAACACATTGTTCGATACTTAGCCGCTGTTGAAGATGCTTTCTCAACGCAGGCAAGGCCAGATTGCTCTTCAACAATAATCTCTGTAATGCAAAATAAGACGCTGACAGAGGACGATGAGCAAATGCAAACCCAGCCAACTCCTGCCAATCACTGTCATTGAGCTGTTCGTCACAATCATGCTCAACTGGCAAGGCAAAACCGAGTGACGATTCTAATCCTCTGGCATCTCTGGATAATCGCTGTTGTGCGGATTGGGCAAATCGTTCCCCTTGCTCACTCAAAGGCAAAACAGCCATCGCGGTATAACAACCACTACTTGCTTCTTGGTGAGTCCCCATTCTCACCAAACGAAAACCACATTTTTGCCAAAGAGCCCACAGTTCAGCGGTATAACCAAAACTGACAGAGATGAAATCCAATTTTTGTTTACTGGCTTCCTGACATTGCTGAATGATCAAATGTTGGGCGATACCCCGACGGCGATATTGAGCTTGCACAGCAATACGGCTAATTCGCTGTGATCGCAAAGTGGCAGCTTGCGGAAAACCGCCATGTGCCGCCAGAGATTGAGCCATCAAATTACCTCTTGGCCGCCGACGTCCTGCCCAAATCTCATGTGCTAATGTCTGTGACAAATCGCCTTCATTCACCATCCACAAAGCGCCAATCAATTGTTGCTTATGCTCTGGCATCCCAGAAATAGCAGACAAAAATGTCATCCCGTTACCATCCATTAATCGCCGCAGATCAAGGGGAGACGTACGGTAATGCGCACTGGTTAATAAGCCATAAAATTGGCGCAATAATGTGGAGTGTTGTAACCACTCAGGTTGATAGATCGGATGAAAATGCAATGCTTCCGCGTTTAATCGTGTGTCATCAATGAACGGTTTATCATCGAACAACAAAGCACTATCCAGCCATGCTTCCAATGGATCATTTTCAGCCCAGCGCATTGGGGTTTTCAATTCACGAATATGGCAATCAGGCAATTCAGCACAGAGTTTCAACAAAAAACCGCGTCCCGTTCCCTCATAACCCTGGACTGTTGAGGTCAACAATACTCGTGGAAAATAGCGGATCAATTCTGCTAATTGTGGCGTTGGGATCGCGGCTGCTTCGTCGATCAATAACCAATCAGCATCGCCTTTATTTTCCTGTTTACCTTTTTTCGCTCGGCAATATTTCAACAAATGGTCTACTGACCAAAAAGGTGTTTCTTGTTCCAAAGACTTTTGTTCAGCAGAATCTGGGATACTAGAGTAACGCCGAATAACTTCTGTGGTTATTTTTGCAGGGGCACATAACCAGCATTTTCCTTGCCAATATCGTACCAACATTCCTGCCAAAGCCGATTTTCCTCGCCCCCGTGGTGCGGTGATCACCCAAACGCCTCGCGTGGCCTGTAGCAATTCTTCAAGAATGGATTGCTGGCTTACCGTTGGGTTACCATCTGGCATCTGCCATGCTCTGGTTGCAGGCAATGGTGGTATCTGAGATATCTGAAACGGTATTTCCTGACGCCATAATAATACTTCAGGGAATGCAAGGAGTTGCTGCTGAATATGGCGAATAAAATTAGGCGTCGAAATAATGCCTGCCGATTCATTCCAACGCAAACTATCTTCATCAGGCTGTTCTGGCCATTGTGACCAGACTGGTACACGCATCACCAACCAGCTTCCCGCTTTCAGTGTACCAGCCAGTATCGCCAATGCTTCAGCATTAAGCCCTTGAGTAGCATCAAAAACACCATGCAAGAATTCACGCCCAAGCAAGCTGACGGCTTTTGTTGGATCAATAGCACCAGATACATGGGCTGAAACCGTTAACCAATCCCCGTGAAACTGTTTTGTCAGTTGATTGACAATCAATTCACTCCATTGCGGATCACCACTCAAAACAACTAAACGGCGCTGTCCTTGTTGTTGCATCTGTGCCTGCAACATTGCCCATACGCTATACATAGTGCGAATTATCCATAAAATAAACATGTATAACATGTGAAGTATCTGATGGTTAAAATGGCTACCCGCATGATCACGATTTACCAATCATGAGCGATAAAATACCAGCGGCAATCAGAGGGCCTACCGGAACGCCTTTAAATAGAGCTACTCCCAACACAGTGCCGACCAATAACCCAGCCACCGTAGAAGGCTGGCCAGACATTAAAGTTACACCACGGCTTCCCAACCATGACACAAGGACACCAACAGCAATAGCCAACAGTGATTTCCAATTTAAGAACGAGCTAAAAATTTCCTGAGCGGAGATTTTCCCGCTTGCGATAGGTGCCATGACTCCTACAGTCAGAATCAGGATACCTATCGTCAAGCCGTACTTTTCCACCCAAGGGAAAAACTGATTCAGTGGTGTGATACGAACTACCAATAGAAATAACATGGCAAGTGTCACTGTCATGTTATGGCTGATAATACCAAGCCCTGCAAGCACGAGCAAAATAAGTAAAGTAGGATCAATATGGCTCATGAGTTTTTATTTCCTGTAAACTCCAATAGAACAATGTTTGATTATTTTTAAACCAGGCAGCATAAATTCTGGTATGGAAAAGATGATAACTTAAAATTTTTACACTTAATCAAAAATATTCATAAAGAGCCATCCCAAAATTGGGTAATAGCGCGACAACAGGTAGTTTGTTAACATTCTTGCTTTAAACAATAACATTGATAAATAATTACTCATACAAATCAAGACGCAATCTTGTTTCTTGATAGTGTACTCTTTAAACACCAACACTTTTTATCAAGGTGAATGCAGAAAGGTTGTAAGAAATGCCTTGCAGCTAATATGTGTTCGTATAAGCGATATGAATATGAAAAAATTAACATCCTCCATAATAATCTGTATCTCCTTAGCGGGTTGCACCACTCAATGGGTACCTGCAACCAGTAATCCGGTTCCTTTCAGCGAAGCAAAAGTTGAATGCAGATTGTCAGCATTACAACAATTTCCTATCAAAAATGAAGTAGCCCAAAGATCAACACTGCAAATGGTGCAGCAACCTTGTATCAATAAAGAGCAATGTGGAAAAAGCGGTTACTATAGTCAAAATGTTCCCATGCTCGAAAGCTATGTGACAGATGTCAATGAGGGTTCTAGAAGTGAATTTTATTACGACTGTATGCACCAAAAGGGCTGGAAACAAATAACTAAATCCCTACTTTAAAGTTTATTTAACGTGCAAAACAGGGACAGGATGCCCTTTTGGTTATCGGAGCATCCTGCCTATTTTACATTATATTTTTTAAGTAATCGTTTGCGTCATTAGTCCAAAATAACACCAATACGGCGCGCAACTTCTTCATACGCTTCAATCAAGCCACCGAGACTTTGGCGAAAACGATCCTTATCCATTTTATCCATCGTCAGTTTATCCCATAAGCGGCTACCATCCGGTGAGAATTCATCTCCCAATATGACCTTGCCCTTGAACAAACCAAATTCCAACTTAAAATCCACCAGAATTAAACCCGCATCGTCAAACAGTTTGCTCAATACTTCATTGGCCTTATAGCTCAGGCGTTTCATTTCAGATAAGTGCTCTTTGCTCACCCAGCCGAATGTCTCACAATAAGATTCATTAACCATAGGATCGTGTTTGGCATCATCTTTCAGAAACAGGTCAAACAATGGCGGATTCAGCACCATCCCCTCTTCCACTCCCAAACGCTTAACCAGGGAACCTGCGGCACGGTTACGAATAACACATTCAACAGGCACCATATCTAGTTTTTTCACCAAGCATTCATTATCTGACAACAGTTGTTCCATTTGCGTAGGAATACCCGCTTCTTCCAGTTTTTTCATAATGAAATGATTGAATTTATTATTCACCATTCCTTTGCGATCGAACTGTTCGATGCGTTCACCATCCAATGCTGATGTATCATTACGGAATTCCAGTACCAGTAAATCAGGATTATCAGTGGTATACACTGTTTTTGCTTTTCCACGATACAACTCAGCTTTCTTCTGCATTTTACACTCCAGAAATATGACATCTTTAAACGTAAAGGATTAAACAAAAAACGCACCAAAAATATAAAAGGGGCCTGAGCCCCTTTTATATATTACTTATCTTTGGATTGGCTAAATACGGCTTCCAGCGCAGCCACCATTTGATCATTTTCAGATTGAGTCAACGGCTTGCCTTTGTCGCTGATAAATTGCAGGCTGCTTCGGTTATCCAAATCACCCACCTGTAACTTGTAATTTCCTTCGCTGATAGAAGGCGCGTCTACCCCTATTGCTTTCCAATCAGAGGAACTGCGTCCTTTATAAGTCACCGCTATTGCGCCTGTAGAGCGTGTACGATCCGTGACTTCCATGCCTATGCTATCCAACACGTACGGCAATCTGTTCCAGACCACGTTATAGGGTGCACGCACGATGATCTGCGGCAATCCAGTATTATCACTACCACTTTGTACAGATAATGGACCTGAATTTTTAGCACTGCTCAGGCTCGCAGCTTCTTGTTGCTGGCTTAAGTCACCCGCCAATTTATTAAGCATCACGACATTATAACGCTGGATTTGTACCGGATCGGTAATTTCCTTTTCTCCCTGTTTCAAACCTTCATTCGCAACAGATAGCGCTATTTGGTAATCCTGTTTAGTAACTGAAATACGGTAACGCCCCTGATAAGGAACATTTTCATCTGCCCGTTGCCATGTAACCCAATCTGTCGCCAGGGTCTGTGCTGCATCATCTTTATGGCTGATTTTATACCCTTTTTCCGCCAACAGATTGTTTACCTGAGACCATAAATTGCTGTATTCCGGAGTATTTTCAAGCAACAACTTACTGCTGTTAGCACTATTTTCAACGCGGGAACCCGTCAACAATGCAAGAGCTTGCAACGGAGGACGTATGTCCAAATCTTCACCCACAGCCCCCGTTGCCGTTGTTGTCGGAATATTATACTCACCATTTTGCAGCGGTAATGTCATTCCCGCGGGGACGTTCAATAGTTTCATTGGCGGCGTGTCAAGATAGGATTGATCCCCGCCTACTTGGCGTTTATAGCGCTGATCACTGGAGCAGGCAGCTAAAAAAACCACCAATGACAGACCAGCAATCTTCATGACCTTCGATTTTTGCAATAATGTTGCCATTAAAATTCCCTAAAGTTTTACAGTAATCCAGCTATTTTCAAGGCACTACCAACTGGAATTTGCCCTTCCTGCGTTAGCGGAACCATTGGCAAACGCAATGTATCATCGGCAATCAATCCCAATTGACGGCAAGCCCACTTAACTGGCGTCGGGCTAGGTTCAACAAATAATTGATGATGCAATTCCATCAGTCGGCGGTTCAGTTCACGAGCTTGCAAAAATTCACCTTGCTCAGCCAATTCACACACCTGTGCCATTTCCGCTGCCGCAATATTTGCAGTGACAGAAATAACCCCTTTACCACCAAGCTGCATGAAATCGACAAAACTTGCATCATCACCACTTAGAAGAATGAAATCTTCATCACTAACCAATGCTTGGATCTGACTAATACGACTTAAGTTCCCTGTCGCTTCCTTAAGTGCAACAATATTTTTCAGCTTCGCCAAACGAGCGACAGTCGGTGGCAATAAATCACATCCGGTACGAGATGGCACATTATACAGAATTTGTGGTAAGTCAGTATTCTCAGCTATTGCCTTATAGTGCAAATATAAACCTTCCTGTGATGGTCTATTATAATAAGGTGTGACTGACAGGCAACCCAAAACCCCCGTGTTTTCGAAACGGTTGGTCAGAGAGATGGCTTCTGCTGTAGCGTTTGCTCCTGTTCCTGCAATCACCGGAATACGCCCATCAGCCATATCCAGTGTTGTCAGTACAACATCAACGTGTTCGTCATGGTTAAGTGTTGCACACTCGCCTGTTGTTCCAACAGACACAATCGCAGATGTGCCACTGGCGATATGATAATTAACCAATTTTTTCAAACTGGCCTTATCAATCTGACCCGCTGAGTCCATCGGAGTTATCAATGCAACTATACTGCCTGTAAAACCAGAATGAGTGCTTACCATTGCCATTTCCCCTTAGTTAAACCTAAAACTGCAAATGAGAGGTTCATGGTACTTTCTTGCTATACAGAAGAAAACTCTTTAACCACGCGATTTCAATGAATTTTGTTAATATCAAGTGTAGCCGATTAAACATAAATTATAATTTTGCTTCCTTAACAAAGGCGATTGACCTTCTCCTGATCATTTCTTATGTTAAAACACAACATACACAGCAAACACCAACTAAAATTAAAGGAAAATCGCTTTGCCAACATCAGAACCGCATTTTTTAGTGATCACTGCCCTAGGTACCGATCGTCCCGGCATTGTCAATACCATTACCCGCCTTGTCAGCACATGTGGCTGTAATATTGAAGACAGCCGTTTAGCTATGTTTGGCGAAGAATTTACTTTTATCATGTTGCTATCTGGTAGCTGGAACGCCATTACTTTGATCGAATCCACTTTGCCACAAAAGGGCGCAGAACTTGAATTACTCATAGTGATGAAACGTACCCGATGCGGTGTCCAGAAAAAATTTCCTTCTACCATCACCGTTAAGGTAGACGTAGTTGATTCACCGGGAATTGTTGAACGTTTTACCAGTTTATTCACAGCCCAAGATCTTAATATCGCGGAACTGGTATCAAAAACTCACCCAGCCGAAGGAAATCACCCTGCTCGTCTGCAAATCCAAATCACTGGTCACAACCCAGTTGATGATAATGGCACGATATTTAAAGAAAATTTTCATCATCTATGTACAGAATTAAATGCACAAGGCAGTATTATCGTACAAGATCAATTAAATCAAAACGATTAAACGGAGAATAAGTGATGAGTCCATTGAAAGCCGGTGATAAGGCCCCTCAATTCAGCCTTCCTGACCAAGATGGCGAGCCCATTAATTTATCTGACTTCAAAGGTCAACGTGTCTTAGTCTATTTTTATCCCAAAGCAATGACACCAGGCTGCACAGTTCAAGCGTGTGGCTTACGTGATTCGATAGATGAACTGAAAAGTGCCAATGTTGAAGTACTGGGTATTAGCACAGATGCACCAGAAAAGTTATTCCGCTTTGTAGAAAAAGAGATGCTGAATTTCACACTGCTTTCTGATATTGACCACCAAGTTGCTGAACAATTTGGTGTGTGGGGAGAAAAGCAGTTCATGGGGAAAACCTATGATGGCATTCATCGCATCAGTTTCTTAATTAATCCACAAGGTGAAATTGAACACGTTTTTAATAAATTCAAAACCAGCGATCATCACCAAGTTGTGCTGGATTACCTAAACCAACATTAATGTCAGCATAGACACAATAAGTTTTGAGTTGCCGCTTAATCAATAAAGCGGCAACTTAGTTTACTCGCTTGGTATTTATTCCATTGCATTGTTATTCAAAGCGAACCTAAACATCCTTCACTACAAACATTTACAATATTGGCCGTTATCATTCTTTTTCTTCCGGCCAGGCATGAATAACTGCTTTGATTAATGTAGCGAGTGGAATAGCAAAGAAAACACCCCAGAACCCCCATAATCCACCAAAAATAATGACAGAAAGGATGATAACGAGCGGATGAAGATTGACTGCTTCCGAAAATAAGATTGGCACAAGCAGGTTACCATCTAACCCCTGTACCACCAGATATGCGACAAACAGCCCCCAGAAATCAGCCCCAATCCCCCATTGAAACAGCGCCACAACAATAACTGGAATGGTAACAAGTACGGTGCCGATATAAGGAGCGAACACAGACAAACCGACCAAAACCGCAAGCAATAGCGAATAATGCAATCCAAAGAAGGCAAATACAGCATACGTGCAGATAGTCAGTATAACCATTTCGGTCACTTTACCGCGGATATAATTGGTAATCTGTTGGTTCATTTCACGCCACACTTTCCCCGCCAAACTACGATTACGTGGCAATACACACCGCAATGCCGCCCCTATTTGGTCCTTGTCTTTCAATAGAAAGAACACCATCAAGGGAACAAGGATCAGATAAATCGCCAGAGTCAATAATCCAATCAGTGATGCAACTGAAAATTTGAAAACGGACTCCCCCGCCAAAGAGAGTTTGCTACGCAGATTATCAGCAACCATATCGATAATGCCAACATCAACCAGCGCAGGATAACGGGAGGGAAAAGTAAGCGCATACTCATTAAACCGATTAATCATATTGGGAAGATCGGAGAATAAATTTAAACCTTGCTGCCAGACGGTTGGGGCTACAATCAAGATTATCAACGCACTGATTCCCATAAATACCGTTAATACAACGGCAACAGAGAGTGTACGGCTACATCCCAGCTTACCTAATTGTGTCGTAGGCCACTCCAACAAATAAGCCAACACAATAGCTGCAAGGACAGGTGCCAGAATTCCATTAAAAAAGTAGATGATCCCAAAACCAACCAATAAAATAACTGATAATGCAACAACTTGTGGATCAGCGAAACGGCGACGATACCATTGCATAATCATATCCAACATAAATACAACTCCTTTTCGACAATACTTAATGAGTATTTTTCACTAAAATTTATTATGATTAATAGTTTTAAGGTACTCTTTGTCATAAAAGTATTCATGAAATTGATAGCTAAAACGGAGCACACTATTTTATGAGAATCGCTTTATGAGAAAAACACCCAGAAAATCTTTGATGACTATTTTTATCAGCCTGTTGTTATTGGGGAACCCTCCTGTATTCTCCGCACCGGCTGAAGATTCACTACCTGATATCGGCACCACAGCGGGAGCAACCCTCAGCATCAACCAGGAAATGGCTATGGGTGATTTATATATACGCTCGATAAGAGCCCAGGCTCCTCTGATTTATGATCCTCTGCTAACTCAATATATTAATCAGTTAGGCCAAAAATTAGTCACTCACGCCGATTCAGTCAAAACACCTTTCCATTTCTATCTGGTAGATAACCCTAATATTAATGCCCTCGCATTTTTTGGTGGTAATGTTGTTCTTCATTCGGGCTTATTTCGCTATAGTAACAATGAAAGTGAACTGGCCTCTGTCATGGCGCATGAGATTTCCCATGTTACTCAGCGGCATTTAGCACGATGGATAGAAGAACAAAAACGTACCAGCCCTCTGGCATGGACCGGCACATTGGGCGCTATTTTGCTTATGATAGCTAATCCACAAGCCGGCATGGCTGCACTCAGTGGCACACTGGCGGGCGTCCAACAAGGCATGATCAGTTTTACCCAATCGAATGAGCAAGAAGCTGATCGTATTGGAATACAAACGCTCAGTCGAGCGGGATTTGATCCACACGGTATGCCTGATTTTATGCAAGTACTGGTAGATCAATCTCGCTATAGCTCCAAACTACCTGAAATGCTATATACTCACCCATTACCTGCCAGCCGTCTGGCTGACGCCCGTAATCGGGCCAATCAATATTCAACTAAAGCCGTTTCAGAATCCCAAGATTTTCTGTTCGCCCGTGTCCGTATTCTAACCATGTATTCAACTGATCAACGTCCCTACATTGATCAATGGCTAAAGAAATACAGCCAGGGAACCGCCAAAGAACAGCTGGCTGCTGCCTATGGACGGGCTATTTTGCTTTCTGAAGATAAAAAGTATGCCGAGGCCAGGGCAATACTCTCTCCATTGCTTGATAAACAACCGGATAATATTTGGTTTATTGATACCATGACGGATATTGATATCGGGCAAAAACAGTATACCAACGCCATCATTCGCTTGCAGGATGCACTCAAGAAACTGAAAAACAATCCGGTATTGCAAATTAACCTCGCAAATACCTATCTTATGGATAAAAAGTATTCTCAGGCATCACAACTTCTGTTTCGTTATACTTTCAATCATCCTGACGATCTTACTGGCTGGATACTGTTAAGAAAAACTGCCGGAGCACAGGGAAAACACAATGATGAATTAGCCGCCTATGCGGAAATCATGGCATTGCAAGGTAATTTTGGCTCCGCTATAGAACAACTTAGCAAAGCCAGTGCGTTGGCCAAATTAGGCAGTTATGAACAAGAGCGATATGATGCCCGTATTGATCAATTGCGCCAACTGCAACAAAGTTATGACCAATATAAAAAATAAAGGATTTTTTACATGCAAAATCTTGATACACGAAAAGTGATTTTTTACCACAATCCTCGCTGTTCAAAGAGCCGTGAAACCCTCAAGCTGATTGAAGAATTCGGTATTACACCGGAAATCATTCACTATCTTGATACACCACCTACAGCAGAACAGCTTGCCGTACTGTTACAACAGCTCGGTTTCAAAGATGCCCGCCAATTAATGCGTACTAAAGAAGAGCTCTACAAAGCATTAAACCTGGACGATACCACGTTATCCCAAGACGCATTGCTCCAGGCGATGGCTGAAAATCCCAAATTGATAGAGCGCCCGATTGTTGTTGTCGGTGATAAGGCTCGTTTGGGACGTCCCCCTGAACAGGTTAAAGAAATTCTGCTGTAACTATTTTTCACTAAGAACGTTTTCAATAAAAAAGTGACAGGAATATATTCTCTATCACTTTTTTATTCTGATCTCATTTCCTTACTGCTTTATTCACTCAAAGCTCAAGGATATCCTTTACAAATGGGATCGTGAGTTTGCGTTGTGCCACAATGGAAGCCCGATCAAGCTCATCCAAGGTCCTGAACAACGTTTGCATTTCCCTATCGAGCCGCTTTAACACAAAACGCCCCACATCCTCAGGCAGTTCGAAACCCCGTAATTTTGCCCGTAGTTGCAATGCCTGGATTTTCTCATCATCTGACAGAGGTTGTAATTTGTAAATTTGCCCCCAATCCAAACGAGATGCCAAATCCGGTAACGTCAGGTTAATTTGCCGTGGAGGACGATCACCTGTGATTAAAAGACAAGTTCGGCCAATTTCTACAATGCGGTTGTAAAGATTGAAAATAGCCATCTCCCATTCCTGATCACCCGCAATACACTCAATATTATCGATGCACACTAATGATAAATGTTCCATACCATCAAGGACTTCAGGGACAAAATAGGCGCGCTTATCCAGTGGTACATACCCTACAGCTTCTCCCTGTTGGGATAATTCGGCACAGGCTGCGTGAAGCAAATGGCTCTTACCCCCGCCATCGCGGGACCAGAAATAGATATAACTGCCGTGTGACTGACTTATAGCCAATTTTATTGCAGCTAATAAGGAAGTATTCTCACCTGCAAAGAAACTGGCAAAAGTTTCATCATCGGGCAAATATAATGGTAGTGAAAGCTGCGACGGTGTATTCAGAAGCACCTCAAACAGAATGGATAACGAACAGCGCTAAGTCTACCACAAAAAGTCTCTATAAATGAAACGAATGCTTTGTTTAAAGTAGGAGATTATCATCAAAGCATATTTCCCCATAAAATGGATAGATTACGACCAGTAACAAAACCACTCGTATTTCTTGCGCAAGCTAGAAATAACCCACCCTAGAATAAAAATTCTTATATTTGATAATCTCATACTATCAATAGTCAATATTGACAATAGTAAAAAGTAAAAACCAAGAGTAAAAATATATTGTATTGCCGAAGATTTTAACTTATCTCTCTTAAGTTATTTTCAATAGCGATTGACGGCAGATATTATTGGTAAAGGAAAAACTTATCGTTATAAATGACAAAGTAAAATGATAGAGAAAATAATTTTTAAAAACAGAAAGGGCTTTTAAAAAACCCTTTCCAATAAATTTCATTAATGTCTTTTATTCCACCACTTCGCTCTTCTTATCATTTCTGATTGATTCCACAGAGGAGTTAATATATGGCTCTTCTGGACGGATGAAGCTTATCAGTTTAAAAAACAGGCTTAAACCAATCCCCACAACAGTTGCAAGCGCCATACCCTTCAATTCTGCCGAACCGATCTGAATTTTCGCTCCGCTAACACCAATAATCAAAATAATGGAGGTCAGGATCAGGTTCTGTGCCTTACTGTAATCAACTTTCGAATCAATCAGAACTCGAATGCCTGATGCACCAATCACACCATACAGTAACAGGGAAACACCTCCCATCACAGGGATTGGGATCATTTGGATCGCTGCCGCCAATTTACCAACGCAGGAAAGCAATATTGCCATCACCGCAGCGCCACCAATCACCCATGTGCTGTATACACGGGTAAGCGCCATAACACCAATATTTTCACCATAAGTCGTGTTAGGTGTTGAACCAAAGAAACCCGAAATCATCGTTGAAAAACCATTGGCAAACATTGAGCGGTGCAAACCTGGATTTTTCAATAAGTCTTTCTGCACAATATTTGCCGTTACCACTAAGTGCCCAACGTGTTCTGCAATAACCACCAGCGCCGCAGGTAAAATTGTCATAATGGCAAACCATTCAAAACACGGTGTATAGAACGTCGGCAATGCAAACCACGGCGCTTCACGTACTGGCGTTAAATCTACAACTCCCATAAAAAATGACAGCACATACCCTACCAAAACACCAATCAGAATCGGAATAATCGCCATAAAACCACGGAATATCACTGATCCCAAGATAGTCACGCCCAGCGTAACCATAGATATGGTCAGGTTGGTCATATTAATTTCAGTACCTACCGCTGGACGCAACCCCGCCATATCAGCAGCAACACCAGCCAACTCCAGGCCGATCACCGCAACAATCGCTCCCATCGCTGCCGGAGGAAACATCACATTAATCCATCCCCTTCCTGCAACTTTTACAAGCAGGGCAACCAGACAAAACAACAAACCGCAGACAATAAATCCACCTAATGCCAATTCATATCCCAAAGGCAGTAACAACAATACAGGCGAAATAAAAGCAAAGCTGGAACCTAAATAAGCCGGAATTCTTCCTTTACAAATCACCAAATACAGTAATGTTCCAATGCCATTGAATAACAAAATTGTCGCCGGATTCACTTTAAATAAAATGGGAACCAAAACGGTTGCGCCAAACATGGCAAATAGATGTTGCAAACTTAAAGGAATAGTCTGTGCCAAAGGAGGTCTTTCTTCTACTCCAATAGTTCGACGAGTCATTATTGATATCCTCTTATATCACCTTGCTAGAAACCAAAAAAAAGCCGACTTTCCAGCCGGCTATCAATGTTATTTAGTGCCAAATATTTTATCACCTGCATCCCCTAAACCAGGGACGATGTATCCATGCTCATTTAGACATTTATCAATCGACGCGGTATACAATTCAACATCAGGGTGAGCTTTCTCCAGTGCAGCGACCCCTTCCGGCGCAGCAACCAAAACCAATACCTTAATGGCAGGACATCCCGCTTTTTTCAACAAATCAATGGTAGCGATCATGGAGCCACCGGTTGCCAACATTGGATCGACAACCAATGCCATGCGTTCATTAATATCGGAGACTAATTTCTGAAAATAAGGCACTGGCTCAAGTGTTTCTTCATCACGATACACACCAACAACACTGATTCGTGCACTAGGAATATTTTCCAGTACACCATCCATCATGCCCAAGCCCGCACGCAGAATAGGTACTACCGTAATCTTTTTCCCTTTAATCTGATCTATCTCTACCGGACCACACCATCCGTCAATGGTCACTTTCTCGACTTCCAAATCAGCAGTTGCTTCATATGTCAGAAGACTCCCCACCTCTGAAGCCAGTTCACGGAAGCGTTTAGTGCTTATATCATGATCTCGCATCAGGCCAAGTTTATGTTTAACTAGCGGGTGTTTAACCTCAACGATCTTCATGGGTTTCTCCTCATAGCCGGCAGATAAAAAAATCGCGGGATTATAACTCCTTTTCCGTATCAAACCACTACCAATCTGTTAATTTTTATTACTAAAGAGTTATTTTCTTCGATCCCGATCTAGCAGGAAACCGATATAAAGCTATCGCAAACGTTTGCTTAGACTGTTAGAATTGTCACCGTTCTGTTTTATTCATAAAAATGCAACCGCCTGGGAGCTACGCAGTGACCAACAAAACCTCTCTTAGCTATAAAGATGCTGGTGTCGATATTGATGCCGGTAATGCCTTAGTCAATCGTATCAAAGGTGTCGTAAAACAGACCCGTCGCCCCGAAGTGATGGGAGGATTAGGTGGTTTCGGTGCATTATGTGCCTTACCACAGAAATATCGCGAACCGGTGTTGGTTTCCGGTACAGATGGCGTTGGTACTAAGCTGCGTCTGGCCATGGACTTAAAGCGCCATGACACTATCGGAATTGATTTGGTTGCCATGTGTGTCAATGATCTGGTTGTGCAAGGCGCCGAGCCTCTTTTCTTCCTTGATTACTATGCTACTGGCAAACTGGATGTTGATACAGCCGCCAGTGTCATCACAGGAATAGCAGAAGGCTGCAAACAAGCAGGCTGTGCATTAGTCGGTGGTGAAACCGCAGAAATGCCCGGCATGTATCACGGTGAAGATTATGATGTCGCGGGTTTTTGCGTTGGTGTTGTTGAAAAATCGGAAATTATTGACGGCAGTCAGGTTCAGACTGGTGATGCCCTGATTGCACTTGCATCCAGTGGACCGCATTCCAATGGTTATTCTTTGATCCGTAAAATCCTTGAGGTAAGTCAGGTTGATCCAGAAACTACCGAGCTTGAAGGGAAACCACTCGCCGATCACTTACTTACCCCAACCCAAATTTACGTCAAATCCATTCTTGAACTGATTGAAAAAGTTGATGTTCATGCGATTGCACATCTGACTGGTGGCGGCTTCTGGGAAAATATTCCTCGTGTTCTGCCAGAAAACATGCAAGCCAGAATCAAAGCTGACAGTTGGCAATGGCCGGCAATTTTTACCTGGTTACAGCAAGCTGGTAATGTCAGCGAACATGAAATGTACCGCACATTTAACTGCGGAGTCGGTATGATAATCGCACTTCCTCAATCTCAGGTAGAGCAGGCGATTTCGTATTTAACCACATCAGGCGAAAATGCATGGCAAATCGGTACAATTGTCGAACTTAATGCCGATGAGCAACCAGTCGTTATTACAAAATAAATATTTTGTCTGATTGATTTCAAGTTACAGCTAATAAAGCTGTAGCTTGAAAAATGAAGAGCCTATTAATCAATGAATTTCTTCAGTGAAAACCCGTTATGAAAAAAATTGTCGTTTTAGTCTCCGGCAATGGCAGCAATCTTCAATCCATCATAGATGCCTGCCAACAAAACCGAATTAATGGATATATTGCTGCCGTTTTCAGTAATAATGCCGATGCCTATGGCTTGCAACGTGCTGAACAAGCAGATATCCCTGCCTACTTTATCAACCCGAAAGCTTATGCGGATCGTACAAATTATGATATCGCCCTACTCAAAGCCATTGACCAATATGAACCCGATTTAGTGGTCTTAGCAGGTTACATGAGGATCTTATCACCCGAATTTGTCCAGCACTATTATGGACACCTGCTCAATATTCACCCTTCTCTCTTGCCTAAATATCCCGGTCTGCATACCCATCGGAAAGCCATTGAGAACGGTGATAAAGAACATGGCACTTCCGTCCATTTCGTGACTGAAGAATTAGATGGCGGCCCTATTATTTTACAGGCTAAGGTGCCGATTTTTGCGGGGGATAAAGAAGAAGAAGTCATCGGGCGTGTACAAACCCAGGAACACCATATTTATCCTCTGGTCATCAGCTGGTTTTTAGATCAACGTTTGATGATGGAAAGCAATAACGCAATTATGGATGGCAAGGTTCTGCCGCCACAAGGTTACGCATCAGAATAATTTAACCCGCTGGCTTCAACTTACGGCTCTGTGTTAGCAGATTTTGTTATAATATTTTTTAAGTGCTATATTCCAGTAACACTTTGCTGTAAGTTGCTATTTTGGATTGATTTACCTGGCAATGATTATTTATTCGAACATTATTCAACATCAAATACACTTATACCCTATAAATTTCACCACAAAACACTGAGGTATCCAATGTCCAGTGGTTCGGAAAATCCATCGGTAAATTTACGTCCTCTTGAACGAGAAGATCTTCCTTTTGTTCATCAACTCGATAATAACGCCAGCGTTATGCGCTACTGGTTTGAAGAGCCTTATGAAGCCTTTGTTGAATTATGCGACCTCTATGATAAGCATATTCATGACCAAAGTGAGCGCCGTTTTATTATAGAAAGCCTGAATTCCAAAGTCGGTTTGGTGGAACTGGTTGAGATTGATTATGTCCACCGTCGCGCAGAATTCCAGATTATCATCGCCCCAGCTTATCAAGGACAAGGTTACGCAGCGGTAGCTGTCAAACTTGCAATGGAATACGCTTTTGCTGTCTTAAATCTTTACAAGTTGTATCTGATTGTTGATAAAGAGAATACGAAAGCAATTCATATATACAATAAATTGGGATTCTATACTGAAGGTGAATTAATCGATGAGTTTTTTGTAAACGGTTCTTATCATACAGCTATCAGGATGTGTACTTTCCAGCACCACTATTTCGCCAATAAAACCCGTGAAGCCCAAACCAGCACATCGACTCGTTAAACGCCAACCCTTAAACTAAGTGAAAAACTCAGTGGAGTAGTAAGGAGTAGTAATGTCCCACGATCGTCTTTATACCGAGAAAGAACTCAGTTGGCTCTCTTTCAACGAACGTGTACTTCAGGAAGCGGCTGACAAAAGTAACCCGCTGATTGAAAGAATGAGGTTTTTAGGGATCTACTCCAATAATTTAGATGAGTTTTATAAAGTGCGCTTTGCCGATGTAAAGCGGCGTATTCTTATCAGTGAAGAACAAGGTTCAGCCACTACTGCCCGCCAATTATTGAAAAAGATTCAGACTAAGGTTGCCAAGATCGATCAAGAATTCGATGCCCTCTATAACGATCTACTGCTGGAAATGGCACGTAATCAGATTTTCTTGATCAATGAACGGCAGATATCCCCGAATCAACAAATCTGGCTGCGGCAATATTTTCGCCAGCATTTGCGACCACATATCACACCCATCGTCATCAACCCAGAAACTAATTTAGTTGAGTTTCTCAAAGATGATTACACCTATTTGGCCGTTGAAATTATTCATGGGCAAGAAACGCAGTATGCTTTGTTAGAAATTCCATCAGATAAAGTCCCGCGTTTCGTCAATCTGCCTCCAGAGATGCCAAAAAAACGCAAGTCAATGATATTACTTGATAATATTCTGCGTTACACGCTGGATGAAATTTTCAAAGGATTTTTCGATTACGACACGTTGAACGTCTATTCGATGAAAATGACCCGTGATTCCGAATATGATCTGGCAACAGAGATGGAATCCAGCCTGCTGGAATTGATGTCTTCCACGCTGAAACAGCGACTGACAGCAGAGCCTGTACGGTTTGTCTATCAGCGTGATATGTCTGACGAAATGGTGGAACTACTGCGTAGCAAGCTGGGGCTATCCAATGATGACTCGGTGATTGCAGGTGGCCGTTATCATAACTTTAAAGATTTCATCAAATTCCCCAATGAAGGAAATCGGAATCTCCAGAATAAACCGATGCCGCGACTGCGCCATACTTGGTTCGACCATTTCCGCAACGGATTCGACGCTATCCGTGAAAGAGATGTTCTGCTTTATTATCCTTATCACACATTCGAACATGTGCTGGAATTGCTGCGTCAGGCTTCTTTCGATCCCAGTGTGCTCTCGATTAAGATTAATATCTACCGCGTCGCAAAAGACTCACGCATTATTGACTCCATGATCCACGCCGCATACAACGGCAAGAAAGTCACTGTCGTGGTGGAGTTGCAGGCACGTTTTGACGAAGCAGCTAACATTCATTGGGCGAAACGCCTCACTGAAGCAGGTGTACATGTTATCTTCTCCGCTCCTGGCCTGAAAATTCACGCAAAACTATTCATCATTTCGCGTCTGGAAGGGGAAGAAATTATCCGTTATGCCCATATTGGTACAGGAAATTTCAACGAAAAAACGGCGCGGCTCTATACCGATTATTCTCTGCTGACCGCTAAACCTGAAGTCACCAATGAAGTTCGCCGAGTGTTTAACTTTATTGAAAACCCTTATCGGCCCGTCACATTTGATAATTTAATGGTATCGCCCCAAAATTCGCGGGCTATGCTCAATCAACTGATTACTCAGGAAATCGAAAATGCACAAGCCGGTGAATTGGCAGGCATCACTCTGAAAATCAATAACCTGGTAGATAAGGAGTTGGTGGATCGCCTGTATGATGCCTCTGAAGCTGGCGTCAAGATCCGCATTCTGGTGCGAGGGATGTGCTCTTTGATTCCCAATCAACCTGGCTTTAGTGAAAACATTCAAGTCACCAGTATTGTGGATCGTTTCCTGGAACATGATCGCGTTTATGTTTTCATCAACAAAGGCAATGAAAAAGTTTTCCTTTCTTCAGCCGATTGGATGACCCGTAACATTGACTATCGCATTGAAGTGGCAGTTTGTCTGCTCGACCCCGGGCTAAAACAACAAGTTATGGATATCCTTGAACTACAATTCAGTGATACCGTCAAGGCACGATATATCGATAAGGAATTGAGCAATCGCTATGTTCCGCGAGGAAATAAGCGTAAAATCCGCGCACAGCTTGCTGTTTATGATTATTTGAAAAACCTTGAACAACCGGAACCAAGAGCCTGATCTATGCCGTTGAAACACGATACCCCAATGCCCAAACCGCAAGAAATTGCCACTATTGATTTGGGTTCCAATAGCTTTCACATGGTCATCGCCCGTATCGTAAACGGTGCATTACAGGTTATTGGGCGTTTAAAGAAACGGGTTTATCTTGCTGATGGTTTAAACAATAAAAATGAGTTAAGCGAAGAAGCCATAAACCGCGGCCTGAAATGCCTCGCTCTGTTTGCTGAGCGATTGCAAGGCTTTTCCGCAGGTAATGTCTGTTTGGTGGGAACGCATAGTTTACGTGAAGCGACCAACGTACAACAATTTCTGCAACAGGCAAAAGAAGTTATCCCCTATCCCATTGAAATTATTTCTGGTCATGAAGAAGCTCGCCTGATTTTCATGGGGGTTGAGCATACACAGCCAGAAAAAGGCCGGAAATTGGTGATTGATATTGGCGGCGGCTCGACAGAATTGGTCATTGGTGAAGACTTTGAACCTCTATTGATTGAAAGCCGTCGTATGGGGTGTGTCAGTTTTTCTCGCCAGTTCTTTCCAGACGGTATCATTAATGAGCCTAATTTTCGCAAGGCACGACTCCAGGCGGCGCAAAAATTGGAAAATCTCGTCTGGCAATTTCGGACAAAAGGCTGGGATTTTGCTTTAGGTGCGTCGGGAACGATCAAGGCAATACACGAACTATTGGTCGAATTGGGTGAGAAAGATGGCCTGATCACCCCAGAGCGCCTAAACATGCTGGTGAAACGTGTCCTGAAATACAAAAATTTCAAGGCGCTGGAATTGCCTGGATTATCTAATGACCGTAAACAAACTTTTGTTCCTGGATTATCAATCTTGTGCGGTATTTTTGATGCCTTACATATTCAAGAACTCCGCTTGTCTCATGGCGCATTGCGGGAAGGTGTACTGTATGAAATGGAAGATCGTTTCCGCCATCAAGATATTCGCCAACGAACTGCCAAAAGCCTTGCCAAACACTATAATATCGATCGAGAACAAGCAGCCCGCGTCTGGAGTACCGCCAAAAACCTTTATGACCAATGGGCAGAGCAAAATCCCAAACGAATACATCCACAACTGGAATCCATTCTACTGTGGGCAGCCATGCTGCATGAAGTCGGTTTAAGCATCAATCTGAGTGGATTGCAACGGCATTCAGCTTACATCCTGCAAAATACCGATCTACCAGGATTTACCCAAGAGCAGCAATCGTTGCTGGCAACATTAGTACGTTACCACCGCAAAGCGGTTAAAGTACATGAACATCCCCGCTTCTATCTGTTTAAGAAAAAACAGTATCTTCCCATGCTTAAAATATTGCGATTGGCAACCTTGTTGAATAACCAACGCCAGGCTACCACGACACCGGATACACTAAAGCTAGAAACTGATCATAGTCATTGGACGCTCTACTTACCTAAAAACTATCTAAAACAAAATGCGCTTGTGTTGCTCGATTTGGAGCAAGAGCAAAGCTACTGGAATGATGTGGCTGGCTGGCACTTACACATTGAAGAGGAATCGACTTAACGATATCGCGTTATGAAAAAGAAAAAGAAAACTGTTCAAATTATAAAATTAGTACTGTTTATCAGCTTCTTTATTTTCTTTGGGCGCTTTATCTATTCATTTATGGCAGCATTGGAGCATCATCAGCAAACCCAGCAGCAATTGGTGACGCCTCCAACTGGTTCGAAAACAGAATATAATACCCAATAGCTGTTAAATTTATGGCGATATTATTGCAATCGCCGGTTGTTAGCCCTATTTTCTGCCTTAAAGGTTTACTATGTCACAATCGACCTTTACACCTGATACTCCAACTATTGCCAACCAGCATTCCCAAAAACTGGCACATATTCGTCAACGCCTGCTTTCTCTATTTACCCACGATAAGTTATTTGTCGATACATTATTAGGTCAGGCTGATGAACATTCAGCAATCAGTGACGAACAGTTATTGGAGAAAATAGAGGAAGTCAGCGCGCTGCTGACCAGCCTACATGCCGCCGATATTGCCGACATTCTGGAAGCCTTACCTTATGATGAACGTCTCGCTTTATGGCGCTTGATCGACAATAACCAGCGCGGTGAGGTTCTGGTAGAAGCCTCCATTCCCGTTTGGGATAATCTAATCAAGGATATGACTGAAGTTGAGCTGTTACGTGCCATCGGTAAACTGCACGTAGATGAACAAGCTTATATTGCAGAACATCTTCCCCGTGATACCACTCGACGCTTGCTGACCTATTTAGAGCCGGGCCAACGCAATCGTATCCGAGAAGTATTGCAGTACCACAAAGACAGTATCGGCCAAATGATGGATTTCGAGTTCGTGACAGTACGAAGCAACGTTACACTCGGCACCGTTCAGCGCTTTTTACGTTCCCGATACGCCATTCCTGAAACAACAGATAAGATCTTTGTTATTGACCGCAAAAATCGTCTACAGGGAGAGCTGCCACTCACTGCTTTGCTGATAAACGTACCGGATAAATTAGTTTCCGAAGTCATGAACACGGATACCGTTACTTTCTTACCAGAGCAAAAAGGTGAAGATGCCGCCAGTGCATTTGAACGTTATGACCTGATTTCTGCCGCCGTGGTAGACAATAACGGGCGCCTAATGGGACGCCTGACTGTTGAAGATATTGTTGATACCTTAAGTGAAGAAACTGATACCAATATTCGCCGCATGGGGGGCTTAAGCCGCGAAGAAGATGTTTTTGCTCCGGTTGGTCAGGCCGTCAAAACCCGCTGGACATGGCTTGCCATCAATTTGTGCACCGCATTCGTGGCATCACGAGTTATCGGGCTCTTTGAGCATACTATTTCCCAACTCGTTGCTCTTGCAACTTTAATGCCCATCGTAGCAGGCATTGGTGGCAATACCGGTAACCAGACCATCACCATGATCGTCCGCGCACTCGCACTCCATCAAATCCAGACGGGGAGTTTTTCTTATCTGCTATTAAGGGAACTTGGTGTTGCCTTTATCAACGGCATTATTTGGGGAGGGATCATGGGCGTCATCACTTATTTGCTCTATGGTGACCTTGCTATGGGGGGAGTCATGACAATGGCAATGATATTAAACCTACTGATGGCTGCGCTGATGGGAGTCCTAATCCCGTTTATTATGATGAAATTGGGAAGAGATCCCGCCATCGGCTCCAGTGTAATGATTACTGCAATTACCGATACAGGTGGCTTTTTTATCTTTTTGGGATTGGCAACGCTATTTTTAGTTTAATTCAATTAAAGACGTTCCTGCGATTATATGGTGGCGACAAATAATAAATAATGTCTTTATAATCGCCGTCATTAATCATAGTGATGATTTATCTTGCGATTTTACAAATCCTCTTAACATAATTCCCTGTACCCTATTGGATACCTCATCACAAATACCATGGAAAAACACTACCAGAAACATTATCTTTTTGACATAACCTCCATATTTTCTTCATTATTGACGAATTCCTGTTGGTTACACTAATAATATATTCTTGCATCTAACTTAGCATAAGATGCCGCATGATTGGTTACCGCTATAACACTAAGAGAATGTCGAGCAAATGAATAATAAAAGCCGTTCCTACTTTTTCCGACTCGCTGCGGTGCTAGCCGTGATCGTCGGGGTAGTTTTCTTTGCGTGGAAATACTTCAACGTACCTTCATCAGCAGGTGACTCTCAGAATTCAGAATCAAAACAGAGTTTACCTAATCCCGCTCAACCACCAGTGCAAGTAGCGGCGGCTGAAATCAAATCGATACCCCATTACTTAGGAGGATTAGGAACGGTTCTGGCGGCAAATACCGTCACTGTCACCAGCCAGGTGGAAGGTCAATTAATAGCCCTGCATTTTAATGAAGGTCAATACGTCCAAAAAGGGGATTTGCTGGCAGAAATCGATCCTCGTTCCTTTCAAGTCAAACTGACAAGAGCACAGGGACAATATGCCAAAGATCAAGCAACATTAGCCAACACTAAACAGGATTTACTCCGTTTTCAGCAATTGGCGAAAAGCAAACTTATCTCTCAGCAAGATCTGGATAAACAAATTTCTTTGGTTCGCCAGAGCGAAGCCAGCTTACAGGCCGACCAGGCAGATATTGACGAAGCCAAACTGCAATTGGCATATAGCCGTATTACAGCACCGATTTCCGGTCGCGTCGGATTAAAACGCATTGATATCGGCAACTACATATCTGGTGGAGGAGCAACGCCAATCGTGGTCATTACGCAAGTCGATCCTATTGATGTCGTGTTTTCCCTGCCTGAAAACGATATTGGTGCTGTGTTAAAAGCGCAAAAAGATCATAAAAATGTGGCTGTCATTGCGTGGGATCGCAATAATCAGCAGCCCTTAGCACAAGGACAACTCATCAGTATCGATAATCAAATTGATGTTACTACTGGCACGATCAAGATGAAGGCCCAATTCAATAATCAAAATAATGTGTTGTTCCCTAATCAATTCGTCAATATTCAGATGAAAGTCAATACGCTGAGCGATGTCGTCGTGATCCCTACGGCTGGATTACAAATGGGAAATAGCGGTAATTTCGTCTGGAAAGTGGATAAAGAGAACAAAGTCAGTAAGCATAAGGTCGTTGCAGGCCTGCAAGATAATCAATTGGCGGTCATCAATAGTGGACTGTCAGCAGGCGAGCATGTCGTCACTGATGGTATTGATCACCTGACCGAAGGCACCAAAGTTGAGATTGTCAAACCTTTGACAATCGAAGCACTCGATGCGGATCAAAATAAGAAAAATCCAGAACAATCAAACGGTAAGATGGAGAATTCCTGATGCAATCTGATTCTCCAATGACAGGCGGAGGGCCATCCCGCCTGTTTATCCTGCGCCCTGTTGCCACGACACTGTTTATGATTGCGATCTTGCTGGCTGGGCTAATTGGTTACCGGATGCTGCCAGTTTCTGCATTGCCGCAAGTGGATTATCCCACTATTCAAGTGGTAACACTGTATCCTGGCGCCAATCCAGATGTGATGACATCCGCTGTAACTGCACCGCTGGAACGCCAGTTTGGTCAAATATCCGGCTTAAAGCAAATGTCATCCAGAAGTTCCGGTGGAGCTTCTGTTATCACGTTAGTATTCCAGCTCTCCCTGCCTCTGGATGTGGCAGAGCAAGACGTACAGGCGGCGATCAATTCGGCCAGCAATCTATTGCCCGATGATCTGCCTTATCCACCAATTTACAGCAAAGTCAATCCGGCTGATCCGCCTATATTGACGCTGGCCGTAACCTCTGATGCCCTGCCAATGAGTCAGGTGCAAGATATGGTAGAAACGCGCATATCCCAGCGTATTTCCCAGGTCAGTGGTGTCGGTTTGGTGACTTTAGCGGGCGGACAACGCCCCGCTGTGCGCGTGAAACTGAACGCACAGGCTTTGGCTGCACAAGGATTAGACAGCGACGTGATCCGTTCTGCCATCATGAAAGCCAATGTGAATTCGGCAAAAGGCAGTTTTGACGGACCCACTCGCTCCATCACCATATCCTCCAACGATCAAATGAAATCTATCGATGATTATCGCAATTTAATCGTGGCTTATAAAAATAATGCTCCGATTCGCTTACGTGATATCGCCACCATTGAACAGGGAGCGGAAAATAGCAAATTGGGCGCATGGGCAAATGAAAAACCAGCCATCGTCATCAATGTTCAGCGCCAGCCTGGAGCAAATGTTATTGAAACTACGGATAATATCCGCATCATGTTGCCAGACTTGATCAACAGCCTGCCTAAATCTGTCAATGTGGAAATGCTGACAGATCGTACGGTCTCAATCCGCCATTCAGTCAAGGATGTTCAATTTGAACTGTTGCTGGCTATTGCACTGGTTGTCATGGTGATCTATCTGTTTCTGCGCAATGTCACGGCAACCCTGATCCCAAGTATTGCCGTACCGCTTTCGCTGGTAGGTACATTTGCTGTGATGTATTTTTGCGGCTTTTCCGTCAATAACCTCACTTTAATGGCATTAACTATCGCAACCGGCTTCGTGGTGGATGATGCTATTGTGGTGATAGAAAATATTTCCCGTTACATTGAACGGGGAGAAAAACCGCTGGCAGCGGCGCTAAAAGGAGCGGGAGAAATCGGCTTTACGATTATCTCCCTGACTTTCTCGCTAATCGCCGTCTTGATCCCTCTGCTGTTTATGGGGGATATCGTCGGGCGGTTGTTCAGGGAATTCGCCATTACCCTCGCTGTCGCCATTTTAATTTCCGCCGTTGTCTCATTGACGCTCACACCGATGATGTGTGCAAGGATGCTGAAACCCGAAGCTAATATTAAACACAATCGCTTCGAACAGGCGTGCGAACGCTTCTTTGAACGCATGATTGCCGTGTATGCTGTCTTCCTGAAACGGGTGCTGAATCACCCTTGGATGACGCTTGGTGTCGCATTCGGTACGTTGGCTCTGACCGCCCTACTCTACATCATGATCCCCAAGGGATTCTTTCCCTTGCAAGACAACGGCCTGATTCAGGGCACACTGGAAGCACCACAATCCATTTCATTCAATGCAATGGCAGATAAGCAACGACAAGTTACGGCTCTGTTATTAAAAGATCCTGCCGTGGACAATGTCACTACCTTTATTGGTGTCGATGGTAACAATCCAACATTGAATAATGCACGTCTTCAAATCACGTTGAAACCACTCAGCCAGCGTGACGACCGTATTGACGAGGTGATCCCACGCCTGCAAACGCGGATTGCTAAAGTCCCTGACGTCAAATTGTACCTGCAACCAACCCAGGATTTGACTATTGATACCCAAATATCACGCACGCAATACCAATTTACGTTGCAAGCGACTTCACTTGATGAACTCGCTATATGGGTTCCCAAATTGCAATATGCGCTGAAACAACGACCAGAATTGATAGATATCGGTAACAATTGGCAAAATCAGGGGCTAGTGGCTTACCTTGATGTGAATAGGGATATGGCCAGCCGTTTTGGGATCTCTATGGCTGCCGTAGATAATGCTTTGTATAACGCGTTCGGCCAACGCTTGATTTCGACTATTTACACTCAATCAAATCAATATCGCGTTATCCTTGAGCAAGATACGAAGAATTCATCGGGGCTGGAAGCGATAAACCATCTTTATCTGACCGGTACTGATGGAAAAATGGTACCTCTTAAAACCATTGCCACCGTCGAACAGCGGCTGGGGAACTTGTCTATCGACCATCTACAACAATTTCCCGCTGCCACTTTTTCATTCAACGTAGCGAAAGATTCGTCCCTTGAACAAGCTGTCAATGCCGTCAAAGAGG
This sequence comes from Xenorhabdus sp. TS4, assembly GCF_014467265.1. Taxonomy (NCBI): domain Bacteria; kingdom Pseudomonadati; phylum Pseudomonadota; class Gammaproteobacteria; order Enterobacterales; family Morganellaceae; genus Xenorhabdus; species Xenorhabdus sp. TS4. Next base: position 45,678 of record NZ_NKHQ01000082.1, read on the forward strand.
CAGAACAAGCGATCCAAATGCCAAAAGACATCATTACCCAATTTCAAGGAGCAACGTTGGCTTTCCAGGACGCGCTCAGTAATACCCTCTGGCTGATTTTAGCTGCTGTTGTCGCCATGTATATCGTGCTCGGTATTTTGTACGAAAGCTTTATTCACCCTGTCACAATCTTATCAACCTTACCTACCGCCGGAGTTGGCGCATTGTTGGCGTTGATGGCTGGCGGGTACGAGCTAGATATTATCGCCATCATTGGGATCATTCTCTTAATTGGTATTGTCAAGAAAAACGCCATCATGATGATCGATTTTGCTCTGGCCGCCGAGCGGGAAAAAGGAATGACTCCTTATGAAGCTATTTACCAAGCCTGTCTGTTACGTTTCAGACCGATATTAATGACAACCATGGCAGCATTGCTGGGCGCACTGCCACTGATGTTGAGTACCGGTATTGGTGCAGAGTTGCGCCGTCCTTTAGGCGTCAGTATGGTGGGAGGTCTGATTATGAGCCAAATCCTAACCTTGTTCACAACCCCTGTAATTTATCTGCTGTTTGATCAGTTAGCACACTACCGTCGAAATAAAAACAATAAGAAAGATAAACAAATAAGGCTGGATAAATCCTCAGTTAATCATCAGGAGCCGCTGTGAAATTCTTCGCCCTATTTATCCAGCGGCCAGTTGCCACCACATTGCTGAGTTTAGCCATTACTCTGTGTGGTGCGCTCAGTTTTGTCCTGCTGCCTGTATCGCCGCTGCCACAAGTTGATTTTCCTGTCATAACAGTTCAGGCTTCCATGCCCGGTGCGTCACCGGAAACGATGGCGTCTTCCGTAACGACACCGCTGGAACGCGCATTGGGCAGGATATCTGGGGTAAAAGAGATGTCTTCTGCCAGCTCACTGGGAAGTTCTTATATTTACCTGGAATTCGATCTCAATCGGGATATCAATGGCGCAGCACGGGATGTCCAGGCCGCCATCAATGCCGCTCAAAGCTTGTTACCTTCTGGTATGCCAGACAAGCCAAGATATCATAAAGCTAACTTATCAGACGCCCCAATCATGATCTTAACCCTCACCTCAGACAATTATAGTGAGGGCCAACTGTATGATCTTGCTTCCACCCGATTGGCTCAAAAAATTTCTCAGATAGAAGGTGTCAGCAAAGTCAGTGTCGGTGGTAGTTCATTACCCGCTATACGTGTTGAACTAAACCCTAATGCACTCTTCAATCAAGGTGTTTCTCTTAACGATGTCAGTAATGCCATCAATAATGCGAATGTCCGGCTCCCGACAGGTCATATTGATTCCGATAATCAGATTTGGCAGCTACACACCAATGATGAATTGAAAACACCTGACAGTTACCGCTCAATTATTGTTCATTATAATAATGGAGCACCTGTCAGATTGCAGGATGTTGCAAATGTTCAGAGTTCTGTCGAGGATATCCGCGCAGCAGGCATGTCTGGAAATAAGTCTGCAATTTCGCTTATTATCCGCCGTGAAGCCGGTGCAAATATCATCTCTACCGTTCAACGCATTCGTGATCAGTTTCCTGTCCTGAGAGCTTCTCTGCCTGCCAATATTCAGTTAAACGTTGCTCAGGATCGTTCACCGACCATTCACGCTTCTCTGCAAGAAGTAAAACGTGCATTAGCTATTGCCGTTGCCTTGGTTATTTTGGTTGTATTTCTGTTTTTACGTTCTGGCCGGGCTACGCTGATTCCGGCAATTGCCGTTCCGGTATCGCTGATTGGTACTTTTACTGCCATGTATTTATGTGGTTTCAGCTTAAACAATCTTTCTCTGATGGCGTTAACTATTGCCACCGGATTTGTCGTCGATGATGCCATTGTGGTACTGGAGAATATTTCCCGCCATTTGAATGCAGGGTTAAAACCCATGCAAGCTGCTCTCAAAGGAACCAGGGAAGTTGGATTCACTGTGCTGGCTATGAGCTTATCACTTATTGCGGTATTTATTCCCCTTGTATTGATCGATGAATTACTCGGCAGATTATTCCGGGATTTTGCTGTTACCTTGGCAACGGCCATTGGGATTTCTCTGTTAGTTTCACTGACCTTAACCCCGATGATGTGTGCACATCTGCTCAAATCCACACCTAAAAATGCCCAGAAACAGGCACGGGGATTCGGTAAGGTATTGTTGAGAATTCAACAAGGCTATGCCCGTTCACTGAAATGGATACTCAATCATACTCGCTGGGTATTGTTGACATTAGTTGGCATTATCGTCCTGAATATCTGGCTCTATATCAGCATTCCGAAAACATTTTTCCCGCAACAAGATACTGGGAAAATGTTAGGGTTTGTGGTTGCTGATCAAAGCATTTCATTTCAGGCCATGCATGAAAAAATGAAACGCTTTATGCAGGTCGTCAATGATGATCCAACCGTCGATAATGTCGTGGGTTTTACTGGTGGTGACAGCATCAATACGGGCTTTATGTTCGTTTCGCTAAAGCCATTGAAAGAGCGTAGCGAAAGTATCCAACAAGTTATCACCCGCTTAAGAAGTAAACTGACCAATGAAGCGGGTGCACGTCTATATTTAGTTCCGGTTCAGGATCTGAGAAGTGGAGGACAAGGAGGTAAATCGACTTATCAGTTTAATTTGCTGTCGGATGATTTTGACGAACTGCGCAAATGGAGTCCTATCGTCAAGAAAGCATTGGAAAAATTACCTCAATTGGTGGATGTAAACGCCGATGAAGACGAAGAGGCTAAAGGCGCTGAAATAGCAATTACCTATGATCGTGATGTGATGGCCCGTTTAGGCATCAATGTTGCCGAAGCAAATAATTTGCTCAACAACGCTTTTGGGCAGAGACAGGTTTCCACGATTTATGCTCCTTTGAATCAGTATAAAGTGGTCATGGAAGTTGCACCGCAATATAACCAAGATCCCAGTGCATTGGCGAAAATGTTCGTCCTTAATAGCAAAGGAGAACGCATTCCTCTCTCCTACTTTGCCCAATGGCGCCCTGCCAATGCACCATTGGACGTTTATCATCAAGAACTTTCAGCTTCTTCTACCATTGCCTTTGATGTGGCACCAGGCTATACGCTGTCTGATGCAATCAGTGCAATAGAAAGAACAATAACTGAGCTGGGTGTTCCTTCAGCAGTACGCAGCTCTTTTGCCGGCACAGCACAGGATTTTCAAGAGAGTGAGAATTCCCAACTCATGGTGATTCTGGCTGCTATAGTCACTGTTTATCTGGTGCTCGGTGTACTCTATGAAAGTTATATTCACCCTCTGACCATCCTTTCTACCCTACCTTCTGCGGGTATAGGTGCTTTGCTGGCTCTGGAACTGTTCAATACTCCCTTCAGCCTAATCGCCATGATTGGGATTATGCTATTGGTTGGTATTGTCAAGAAAAATGCCATTATCATGGTGGATTTTGCCCTTGAAGCTCAACGAAACGGTAAACTCAGTGCTCAGGAAGCGATTTTTCAGGCCAGTTTATTGCGATTCCGTCCGATCATGATGACGACGCTTTCCGCCCTGTTTGGTGCTTTACCTTTAGTACTGAGCAATGGGGATGGCGCAGAATTACGTTTCCCGCTGGGGATCACGATTGTTGGTGGCCTGGTGGTAAGCCAACTTCTCACTCTATATACCACGCCGGTGGTGTATCTGTTTTTTGACCGATTGCGTGAAAAATGGCGCCATCGCAAAGCAACACCATCTCAGATAGTAGACCCAACTAGCTGAACCAGAATGAAATTCAGGATAAAAATGGGTATCAGCAGTAAACTTTTTCTGGCAATTTTTGCCACTTGTATGCTGGTATTGGTCACAATGCATTGGGGCATTTATCTTAGCTTTCAGCATGGCTTTATTGGCTACATTAAACAAAATAGCCAAAATAGGGCAAATATGCTGGCACAAGCATTGACAGAACAATACCAGCAATATGGCAATTGGCATTTTTTGACCCAGAATGATCGCGCGATATTTCAAATTATCCGTACGATTGAGCAGAGTGACATTCCTCATCAGAAAACCAAACCTCATGGTTGGCGTCCCCAATTTTGGGTTGTAGACACTCACATGCATCGTTTGGTCGGACATTCTAATGATATTCCGATAGAAAGTTATCGCGAACCGGTCACCTATAAAAATAATATTGTCGGTTGGGTAATTGTCAGTGCATCAGACAAAATTACCCGTCAGGCTGATATTAGCTTTGCCCACCAGCAGCAATTCACCAGTTGGGCTATTGTCGGTTTTTCCACCCTATTGGCATTAATCGCCACTTTTCTTCTCTCACGTGGCCTTTTAAGACCGGTTAAGCGGCTAGTGGAAGGTACACATAAACTCGCGGCAGGCGATTTCAGCATTCGTGTCGTTCCATCCAGTAAAGATGAAATCGGTAAATTGGCAATGAATTTTAACCAACTTGCCAGCACGCTGGAAAAAAATGAACAGATGCGCCGTGATTATATGGCCGATATCTCCCATGAACTGCGTACTCCACTTTCTGTACTGCGTGGTGAACTGGAAGCCTTACAAGATGGTGTACGGAAACCAACACAGGAAACTATCCATTCCTTGCTTGCGGAAGTGACTACCTTAACAAAACTGGTAGACGATCTACATTTATTATCCCTTTCTAATCGTGGTTCGCTAGCTTATAGAAAAGAGTCTGTTAATGTCAGTGAATTATTGCAATTCTCCGTAGCGAATTATCATGGTCGTTTTGCAGATAAGCAAATCACGTTAGCATTGAATTTAAAAGAAAACATAATACTGCTTGCTGATCCAAATCGGCTAACACAATTATTTAATAATTTGCTGGAAAATAGCCTGCGTTACACCAATGAGCATGGAAAGGTCATTATTTGTGGATATTCAAATCAGCAAAAATGGATATTGGATATGCAGGACAGTGCACCTGGATTAACTGTTGAACAATGCCAGCATGTTTTTGAACGTTTTTATCGTTGCGAATCTTCCCGTAACCGCGCAAGCGGAGGTTCAGGGCTTGGGTTGGCGATTTGCTATAACATTGTTGAAGCCCATAATGGAATAATTCATGCAGAAAGCTCACCTTTAGGTGGTATTAAAATTCACGTAGAATTACCGTTGATTACATCGTCTGAACTTGAAACACAATGAGTACACACCTTACACAATATACTGTTCTCATCGTTGAAGATGAACCAAAGTTGGGGCAACTACTGGTTGATTATCTACAATCCGCAGATTACCAAACCCAATGGCTCAAACGTGGCGATGAAGTCATCGCTCATGTGCAAAAATACCACCCTCATATTATCTTGCTTGATCTTATGCTGCCCGGTCTTGACGGATTATCGATCTGTCGGGAACTGCGTAAATTTTCAGATATCCCGATTGTCATGATGACTGCAAAAACGGAAGAAATTGACCGACTGCTCGGCTTAGAAATTGGGGCTGACGATTATATTTGTAAACCTTATAGTCCGCGGGAAATGATAGCCAGAGTAAAGACAATCTTACGCCGTTGTTACCGTCCGAAAGAGATCATCAGTGAGCAAAATGCACTGACCATTGACGAAAAACACTTTCAGGCGCGTTATTTTGAACAGGCGCTTGAATTAACGCCGGTTGAATTCCGTCTGCTCAAAATTATATCCAGCCAACCAGGGCGGGTTTTTTCCCGTGATCAACTATTGAATAACCTTTATAACGATCATCGCATTGTGAATGACCGTACTATTGATAGCCATATTAAAAATTTGCGCCGAAAACTGGAGCAACTGGATGGGGATAAATCTTTTATCCGTTCCATTTATGGATTAGGTTATCGTTGGGAAGCTGAAATCTGTCGTTTGATGTGACACAGTAACCGGCATTAACCATGCCAGTTACTGCTGTAACTCTCGTCACATGCTTATGATTGCTTTTTTTCAACGTTCAAAGTTCTTTTACCATCAAGCAAACCTGAAATGACAGCTAATAACAATGCCAGTGAGGCTAATAAACCTCCTGCCAGATTGAGGGAGGTATAGCCATAATGAGATGCGATGATTACACCCCCCAACCATGCTCCAACTGCATTACCCAAATTAAAGAATCCAATATTGACAGAGGAAACAAGATTAGGTGCACCAGCCTCCTGAGCTTTATCCATCACCAAACGCTGGATTGGCGATACGGTGGCAAAACCCAATGCTGCCATTAAAAATATACTCAAACAAGCAACGAACTGATTGTCACCATAAACCCAGAAGATAAATAGAATTAAGGATTGTAGTCCTAACGTCCAATATAACAATGGCATCATCGCCTTATCTGCAAGTTTTCCACCTACAATATTGCCAAAGAAAAACCCTAGCCCCAACACCAGCAGGAGCCATGTTATTGCGCTTTCAGAGAATCCTGCAATATTGATCATCAATGGCGCGATATAAGTAATCGTCGTAAAAAATGCGGCAGGGCCTAAGACTGTGATCCCCATAGCCAAAAGAACATGGATATTGGTGAACGCCTGCAATTCCTTTTTAATACTGGCAGGCGCTTTTTGCTCGAATTTAGGTAATAACTTTAAAATCCCAACTAATGCGATAATGCCAATAACCGTAATTATTGCAAAAGTGATACGCCAGGAAATCGCTTTTCCTACCCATGTTCCAAGTGGTATGCCAACCAAATTAGCCAGTGTCATTCCACTAAACATAAATGCAATAGCAGTGGTTTTTTTATTTTCTGGCACTAGCTCAGCAGCAATAATTGCACCAATTCCCATAAAAGCGCCGTGGGTTAAGGAGGCCACAATCCGGCCAATAATTGCCAAATAAAATGTTGGGGAAAAGGTGGTCAGTGCATTTCCGATAATAAATAATATCATTAACATGGAAAGCATCTTTTTCCTTTCTATACCTCCCCCCAATATGATTAGAACAGGCGCTCCAACAAATACACCAAGCGCATAACTGGTTACCATATACCCCGCGGTTGGTATTGAAATACTAAATTCGGTTGCGATTTCAGGAAGTAAACCAGCGACAATGAATTCGGTTGTAGCGATCCCAAATGTCGCTATGGCTAGAGCCCAAATAGCTACAGGCATGGAGAACTCCTAATAATAGGCTGTATTAATCGAGTTATATTGCAACGGTGTGTCGTTATCTCTGAGAGAAACTGTAATATATTCGTGCAAAAGCCAATTTGGAAGTAGTTGTAAATTAATCGCCTCATACAAAATAGTCATCATGTTCTATAAGATAGCGGGACAGAGGATAAATTTTTCTCATCAAACCCCTTGACTGTATAAAATTCAAGCTAAACTTAAGCTGATAATTACCCAATCAGGAGAATTTCTTATGGCTACTGGGCATTATGATCTTAAGAAAACAAAGAACGGGCAATTTTATTTCAATCTGGTGGCGGCAAACGGTGACATTATTCTGAGCAGTGAAATGTATACCACCAAGGCTGCTGCCAATAAAGGTATTCACTCTGTGCAAGTTAATTCTCCCGATAAAACTCGCCATGAAGTGAGAAAAAACAAATCAGGCAAACCTTATTTTGTCCTGAAAGCCCGAAACCACCAAATTATCGCTATCAGTGAAACTCATACCAATGAAACAAACATGAAGAAATCTATCCAGTCTGTCATGAAAATCGGGCCAACAGAAAGTATTCGTGACCTCACCAAGCAAAATTAGCAGGTATAATTAATGACTCGCGCCGTATCCCCGGCGCGCTTTCTGTATTTTCCATAATATATTTGTGCTAATGATAAAATAGGCGTTAAAATCCCCCCCCTTAAACCTTACCCTTAGTAATGATATCAAGACCGGGTAAGGGCTGACTTGAACTCAGACCGAGAACGTTAAAAAATATGTTTACTCCAGAATTACTTTCTCCTGCCGGCTCTTTGAAAAACATGCGGTACGCATTCGCTTATGGCGCAGATGCCATTTATGCCGGACAACCTCGCTATAGCTTGCGCGTTCGTAATAATGAATTTAATCATGAGACATTGGCACAAGGCATTAAGGAGGCACATGAATTAGGCAAACGTTTTTATGTCGTTGTCAATATCGCACCACATAACGCGAAGCTGAAAACGTTTATTCGTGACTTAAAACCCGTCGTAGAAATGGGACCTGATGCTTTGATTATGTCTGATCCAGGCTTAATTATGATGGTGCGCGAAACATTTCCTGAAATAGATATTCATCTTTCAGTTCAAGCCAATGCGGTTAACTGGGCTACGGTCAAATTCTGGAAACAGATGGGATTGACGCGAGTCATTCTTTCCCGTGAACTCTCACTGGAAGAAATTGCTGAAATCCGTCAGCAAGTGCCTGATATGGAACTTGAGGTTTTTGTGCATGGCGCACTTTGTATGGCTTATTCTGGTCGTTGCCTGTTATCGGGCTATATCAACAAACGCGATCCTAATCAGGGCACTTGCACCAATGCCTGTCGCTGGGAGTACAATGTGCAGGAAGGCAAGGAAGATAGTGTTGGCAATATTGTCCATATGCATGACCCTATTCCTGTTAAGAACATTGAACCAACACTGGGCCAGGGAGCACCAACGGATAAAGTCTTCATGATAGAAGAAGCCAAGCGTCCTGGCGAATATATGTCAGCGTTTGAAGATGAACATGGTACTTATATCATGAACTCCAAAGACTTACGGGCTCTTGAACATGTGGAAAGATTAACCAAGATGGGGGTTCACTCACTGAAAATCGAAGGCCGCACCAAATCTTTTTATTATTGTGCCCGCACCGCCCAAGTATATCGCCGTGCCATAGATGATGCTGCTGCTGGAAAACCCTTCGATCCAACATTGATGACCACATTAGAAGGTTTGGCGCACCGTGGCTATACAGAAGGTTTCCTGCGCCGTCATACCCATGATGCCTACCAAACTTACGAATACGGCTATTCCGTATCAGACACTCAACAATTCGTTGGTGAATTTACTGGCAATCGAGTCAACGGACTGGCAGAAGTTGCCGTGAAGAATAAATTTCTTGTCGGGGATCATCTGGAACTCATGACTCCATCGGGAAATATTAACTTCACGTTAGAATCCATGACAAATAAAAAAGGCCAGGCCGTGGAAATTGCGCCGGGTGATGGGCATCTCGTTTATCTTCCTATTCCTGAAGAAATTAAGCTGGATTATGCTTTACTTGTGCGAAACTTAAAAGGTGGCAATACCAGAGCACCTCATCCATATGAATGACAAGCGAAATAATCCGAAATAGGATTTTAAAGAAATTGATCTATTTTTTTAGAAATAGATCACATCAATGCTAATTTATTTCTCGTATTATCAGTTCTGAAAAATAAAGAACTAAAAAATTTTTACTGTAAGACTAGGAACCACCTCCTTGGCTAGCTCAATCTCCCTTGGGCTGGCCTTTTCTTTTGCGCAAAAAATAAAAATTCAATAAATTCAAAGGATTAATAAAAAAACCATCTTTAAAAATCATTAAATTAATTAATGTTTCCAAATCCTAACAGGATATCTATTAGTCTTTTATTAGTAACCGTATTTATAATAATCAAAAAAACCATCTTTTGATAAATAATGTTAGGATTTATTCAGTTTAATGAAGGAAATTTTGAGAAAAAATAAACCAAATTATCCAATTTCTGAATAACTTCAATATTTATCACCACACCAGATAAATATTATTTCACTTTATAGTCATATAAAATGGTTAAATTTTAGCAATATTTGTATTAACTGAAGCGATCCACTGCTGCTTCCCTCTCCACTTGCCTTGTGATCAGCTCAAATATAAACAACAATCAGTAGCGCCTTTTGCAAACTGGAGTTAATCATGACTGATATCGTTAAGTTGTTAGGAAAAGACGCAGAGAGTTTATTGGAACATCAATGTAATACCATTCCACGTGAAAATCTCTATCTTCCAGGTACAGATTTCGTTGATAGAGTCATGCTCGAAAATAACCGCCCCAATACTGTTCTTCGCTCCATGCAAACCTTATTGAATCATGGACGCTTGGCCGGTACGGGTTATCTCTCAATTTTGCCAGTAGATCAGGGGGTTGAACATTCCGCCAGCGCTTCTTTCGCTACCAATCCTCTCTATTTTGATCCCAAAAATATCGTTGAACTGGCGATTGAGGCAGGCTGTAATTGTGTTGCTTCTACTTACGGTGTCCTGGCGTCTGTTTCTCGCCGTTATGCTCATAAGATCCCGTTTCTGGTTAAGCTTAATCACAATGAAACTTTGACCTATCCCGCCCAATATGATCAAACTTTGTATGCCAGTGTCGAACAGGCATTTAACATGGGTGCAGTTGCGGTAGGTGCAACAATCTATTATGGATCGCCCGAATCACGCCGCCAAATAGAAGAAATTTCAGCCGCCTTTGAACGTGCTCACGAACTCGGCATGGTCACTGTGTTGTGGGCTTATCTGCGTAATTCCGCTTTCAAGAAAGATGGGGTTGATTACCACACCAGCGCCGATTTAACCGGCCAGGCAAATCACCTGGCTGCAACGATCGGGGCCGATATCGTTAAACAAAAAATGGCTGAAACTAATGGTGGTTATACTGCTATTGGATTTGGGCATACGGATAAACGCGTCTATAGCAATTTGACCACCGAACATCCGATTGATCTCGTTCGTTATCAAATTGCTAACTGTTATATGGGACGCGCTGGATTAATCAATTCAGGTGGTGCTTCTGGGAACAATGACTTAAGTGATTCTGTCCGCACTGCCGTTATCAATAAACGTGCCGGAGGGATGGGATTGATCCTTGGCCGCAAGGCGTTCAAGAAATCGATGAAAGAGGGCGTTGAGTTAATCCACTCCGTACAGGATGTTTATCTCGATAAGAAAATTACCATCGCCTAATCAATTAGATTTAGTACGTTCAAAATGGGGATCTCTGCATCCCCATTATCCAAAAATTCACCACCATTGATGAAAATGGTGGACGGGTCCAATGCCATGACCAACTTGCAAACTATCCGCCTGTATCAGCGCATTTTGTAAATATGTTTTGGCAACCGGTAACGTACTTTGCCAATCAGAATAACGTGGACGCAATGCAGTAAGTGCCGCAGATAAAGTACAACCAGTCCCATGAGTATGCCATGTATTTATTCTGGGTGCGGTAAAACGCCACTCCCCTTCCGGGGTAAAAAGCCAATCCGGGCTTTCCTCATTATTCAAATGTCCGCCTTTCAATAAAACCGCCTGACATCCCATTGAACGTAATGCTCTGCCCTGCTGTAACATTTCATCTTCAGTATTAGCAAGATCACTGTTCAATATGGCTGCCGCTTCCGGCAAATTAGGGGTGATCAGAGAAACAAGTGGCAGCAATTGCTCTACCATTGCGGTAATGGCCTCCGGTGATAACAAGGGATCACCGCTTTTCGCCACCATGACTGTATCCAATACAATGTAGGGAATAGGATAACGATGAAACGACTCTGCTATTACAGCGATATTGGCTGCATTCAACAACATACCAATTTTGGTGCTGTCTATCCTGACATCTGAAAGTACTGATTCTAACTGAGCAGCAACAAAAAGGGGATCAAGCTCATAAACGGATTGTACGCCCAGTGTATTTTGTGCAACCAACGCAGTAACAACTGTCGTACCGTAAGCCCCAAGCGCGGAAAAGGTTTTTAAATCGGCCTGGATGCCGGCACCACCGCTAGGATCGGTTCCTGCGATAGTCAGTGAGTTAATTCTCATTATGGTGATTCCTACCACCAGCTAAAGAAAAGCGGTATCGGAATAAGAGATACCATGACTTCCCTACGCTGGCATTATCCAGATCAGGTAATACGGGTACTTCTCAGTTCAGTAAAGAACGCCCCGAGTCAAAATAAAAATCACCCTATTAGTACTCCAATAGAGTGATATTTGCAATAGGTTACCGTCAGATATTAAAACCAAACTAACGATAAATAGATTTAGCCAGTAATTAGATACCAGCCAAATTAAATTTATTACTATAAAGTTGTGACATTTGCAGCAGCAGGACCTTTAGGGCCATCCTGAATTTCAAACTCAACTTGTTGGCCTTCAGATAATGTTTTAAATCCATCTTTCATAATTGCAGAAAAATGTACAAATACATCTTTGCTACCATTAGTTGGAGTAATAAAACCAAAACCTTTAGACTCGTTGAACCACTTCACAGTACCAGTGATTTTTGCCATTTCAAAAATTTCCTTTGAATCACTTTATTAGCCTATTGGCATAAAAATAAACAAACCAGTATTAGTTGCTGTTATTTATTAACAGAACAGTACTTCGTTTACCCATGTGTTTTATCACATACTCTTTATATAATCGCAAGCCATTTTTTTCAGGTGCTCGAGCCAACGCACATATTTAAAATCCTTAATCTCTATTCTTATTTGAAATTACTCAATAATTTTTAAGTCACATAACCTCATGAATTCACATAAAAAGAAAAGTTCACTCCAATAAATACCTTTAATAAGACTAATACATAATACTGTTTTCCATATCTATTATGGTGTAGACCAGAGAGTTATCGTTATGCAAAATTCATTTTAGATAACTATAAAAATTATAGCTAATTTCACTTATTATTTTTGAACAGACAATATAGTCGTTTTACATGTAACCAACTTACTTTTTGTTTATCATTTATTAAATATTATTCAATTATAATATTTGTAGGATGATTTTTTACTATTCATCCATATGATCTTTCTCATACGATTTATTAATCTCATAAAGTACATTTTGCTGGAGTTGTTAGAGTCTAAAATGAAACTACATTGCCCAAAAAAGAGTATAAACACTCTTATTCTGAATTATGGAGAAAATACAGAAATAATATTTTATTAAAAATGGAATTCACCAGATAATGGCGTTTAGTTACATAAAATAACGGTAATGTATTATTTAGCACTGACAATAACAATCAGCCGGGCATAATATACTCGGCTGAAAAAGCATGGCATGGATTGGCAACTAATCTGCTTATCTCTTAGCCTTTTTTGAGCGAACAATCAAATAACCAATCCATAAGACACCAATCCAAAATGGCATCAAGATAACTGAAATACGAATTGGTGGCATCATTAGAATAATGATGAGAATGAATGCCAGGAATACTAAACACAGATAGTTTCCAAATGGATACCACAGTGCCTGAAATTTCGTCTTGACACCTTCTTTATCTTTAGCTGAACGGAATTTCAAATGAGCACAACAAATCATAATCCAGTTAATGACCAGTGTTGTTACCACTAATGCCATTAGCAACTCAAATGCCTTACCGGGTATAACATAGTTAATTAATACACCAATTGATGTTGCCAGCGCTGATAAACCAATAGACAAGACAGGTACATTGCGTTTGTTAACTTTTGTGAGTGCATGAGGCGCATTACCTTGTTTAGCCAAACCATACAACATCCGGCTATTACAATACACACCACTGTTATAAACAGACAACGCCGCCGTTAGTACCACCACATTCAGCACATTCGCTACCCAGAAGTTATCCAGATCATGGAAAATCAAAACGAATGGGCTACCGCCTTCTACCACCTTCTCCCACGGATACAACGACAGCAAAATAGCCAATGAACCGATATAGAACAGCAAGATGCGATAAACAACCTGGTTAGTGGCTTTTGGAATATTTTTCTCAGGATTTTCTGCTTCTGCTGCGGTAATGCCTACCATTTCCAGGCCACCAAATGAAAACATGATCACAGCCAGCGCCATAATCAAGCCAGAAAACCCATTTGGCATAAAGCCGCCCTGCTGCCACAAGTTGGTGATACTTGCCTGTGGGCCACCATTACCGCTAATCAGCAAATAACTCCCAAAGATAATCATCCCGACGATAGCACTGACTTTAATGATAGAGAACCAAAATTCGGTCTCACCATATAACCGAACATTAATTAGATTGACGAGATTGATCAGTACAAAGAATATTGCGGCAGAAACCCATGTTGGAACTTCCGGCCACCAATACTGGATATACATACCAACAGCCGTTAATTCTGCCATTCCAACCAAAATAAACATTGCCCAATAATTCCAGCCTGATAGAAAACCGGCAAAATTTCCCCAATATTTATAAGCAAAGTGGCTAAATGACCCTGCGACTGGCTCTTCAACAACCATTTCGCCCAGTTGGCGCATAATTAAAAATGCGATAAATCCGCCGAGCGCATACCCAAGAAGCACTGAAGGCCCTGCCATTTTAATGGTTTGGGCAATACCTAAAAATAACCCCGTTCCTACTGCACCGCCGAGAGCAATAAGCTGAATATGCCTGTTCTTTAAACCACGCTTAAGCGTAGATTGTTGTTCTTGTTGTTCTGCCATCTAATCCTCTTTTTATGATGCTTAGAATCCGTCTCATTAAAGTTGTTTTATTTGTTGTTTTGAATCTTTGTACCTGAATAGAGCCAGAAATTCTCCTACTCTTCTCAAATTGCGCAAAATCTGCCGAGTTCAAATTTCCTCAACATAATTCCTTCAACATATTATATGTGATTGAGTTATTTACTAATTTAACGCAGTATTGTGTTTGTTATTTCGTATCAGGTGGATATTAAAACACCATTTACAAAGAATGAATACTGCAAATACATATTAACACACATGCAGGCAGAATAATGGTTGATTGAATGTCAAAAAGGTAAGTATCGGGTGATGGAACAAACACCTAATTCGAACACATCATTACCTTGCTCACAGTGTACGTCCAACGCTAACAAATACAAAAACAAACATATCAATATCAAGCACAGAGCTAAAAGGATTTTTTTAGTATTCAATGAGGTCACCTTAGGATTATTTCATTGTAGTTAACTTTATAATAAAATATTATAGGAGGTTATCATATGATAGACTGATAATAGTGTATTAAAGTTTTTTATCTAATCACTGTACCCCCTATTAATGATGGGTTTTGTCATCTTGAAAAGAAGTTGTGTATACTTCCCCAACCTTCAACCAATTTAAAATTGTAATGGCACAAGATAACCACTTAGCACTTGTATGCGCACTGAGTAAATGGATAGAAAACCATCTTGGCCGTGTCATTCATCTTGAAGAGCTTGCTGCTTATTCTGGCTATTCACTTTGGCACATGCAGAAAATATTCAAGGAAGTTACCGGCATATCTCTTGGGAAGTACATCCGTCAACGACGCTTAGCTGGCGCTGTTTATCTGTTGAAAAATAGTTCTTTGCCTATTTTTGATATTGCCCTGGATTTCGGGTTTGGCTCCCAATCCCATTTCACCTATATGTTCCGTAAAGAGTACGGCATTACACCTTATGATTTTCGCCAAAGTACAGATATTGAACTTGAAGTTAAGCTTCCACTACATTTAACTTACAACTGCGAATCATAAAACTTGGTATCGTTAGCGGCCATTCATCATGGCCGCCATGTCTCAACTTACTTATATCCACTTCTTCTTTCCGAAAAGCATCATTCTGTTTTTATATAGCTTGATATTGTTAAACATAAATCGTTATTGATATTTTTCGACCAATGCCAGAGCTATCGCTTCCGTTTCTGCATCGGGAATGCCGCTAATGTCTGACGGGCGAAAATGCATCTGAAATGCTTGAATAGTTTTATAAGTGGCGCTATCCAAAACTCCCGTCTGAGGGATACTATAACCATAAAGGGCCAGTGCTTTCTGAACTGATATTACTGACGCCGGCATACCCGCTACCCTACCCGCCAAATATTTATTCACTGTTGCATGATCGGGCCAAGCACCAATCCCCTGTTCATAAAGTTCACGCCACGGAAAAACAGGTCCAGGATCTTCTTTTCTCAGTGGTGCAATATCGCTATGACCCACAACATTCACAGCCTGGATCTTATGCCTGTGCATAATCTCTTTTGCCAATCTGATAACTGCGTCAATTTGTAATGGGTGATATGAACACCATTCTTTTTTAATAAACTCTTGTTTAAATCCGCAATTGACAATTTCAATACCAATAGAATAGCGGTTCAAACTTTGGTATCCATTCCACTCACTCTTTCCCGCATGCCATGCCCTTTCCTTTTCTGAAACCAATTGGAAAATAATCGGCTCTTTATCCTGATACCTCGGTTGCGAAGGAATAAGGTAATGAATACTAACGCGGCCCCCCGTTAATTCCCGTAAAGATCTTTGATCATCTAACGCAGTATAGTGAAGGACAAGAAATCTAATTGAGTCAATATCTTGCTTGGTCGAATAAGGATAGGAATGGTCAACAATATAACCATTTCTACTTTCTCGCTTAGGGGAATAAGAACAACCAATCAACAACGTGATAAAGATGCATATTATTAATCGTTTTATCATGATCGGTCAGCTATTTTACAGAAAAAGATAACATTATGATGATTATATATTAGATCAAACAAAAAGAGATGTGGTGTTCTTTTACTTATCCGCATGTTTTTAAGAACAAATAAAAGCCAGCTATTCGCGGAACGAACGAATAGCTGGCTAATAAAGTTACTTGATACGAGCCATCTTTTGTTACTAATATCCTATAGATAGACTATATAGACATTTCAGTATCAGCAATTACTTTTCTCGCCATTATGTGGTGCATCATTATCCCAAATACCTTTTTCAACTTGCTGTTGGATCTCTGGGTAGCTATTAATATTGAATGTCGGTAATTTGCCTGATTTTCTCTGCTGGTTATAATCTTTCGCCAGTTTCATCGCGATACCTGACAACATAAGTATGGCAATCAAGTTAACAATAGCCATACACGCCATTGATAGGTTAGCCATATTCCAAACCAGAGGCACGTCCGCCAATGTACCAAACATCACCATACCCAACGCAGCCAACCGCAGAATAAATAAGCCAGCAGTGTGGTTACGTTCCAGGAATATCATGTTGCTTTCAGCATAAGCGTAATTGGCAATAATCGACGTAAAGGCAAAGAAGAAAATCGCAATCGCAACGAACATCGTTCCCCAATGTCCAACAGCGGATGACAATGCTCGCTGAGTTAATTCAATCCCACTGATCGCAGTAACATTTTCGTTAAGAACACCAGAAGAGAGGATAATCATAGCCGTCGCACTACAGATAACGATGGTATCCATAAATACCCCCAACATCTGCACATAACCCTGAGAGGCTGGATGTGGTGGATATGGAGAAGCTGATGCTGCCGCATTTGGCGCAGAACCCATCCCCGCTTCATTCGAGAATAATCCGCGTTGAACCCCCTGAAGCATTGCCTGGGAAATGCCGTAGCCTAATGTTCCCGCTATCGCCTCCTGAATGCCAAAGGCACTCTTGATAACCAGTGCAAATACCGCTGGGATACGTTCAATATTGTGGCCAACAACCCAAAGTGCCAGAATAAAATAAGTAATCGCCATAAATGGTACAACAAATTCCGCTACCCGAGCGATAGAACGCAGCCCGCCGAAAATAATTACACCACTGATAATGACTAATACGATACCGACATAAATTGGTTTGATATTAAAAGCAAAGGCAGCCGCTTCCGCAATTGAGTTTGCCTGAACAGCATTAAATACAAGACCAAACGCGATAATAAGGAAGAATGAAAACAGAATTCCCATCCATCGCTTCTTCAACCCTCTTTCCATGTAGTAAGCCGGGCCACCGCGATAATTTCCTTGATCGTCTTTCGTCTTGTACAACTGGGCAAGCGTGCTTTCCACAAAGGCAGTCGCCATACCAATAAATGCCACTACCCACATCCAGAAAACAGCCCCTGGTCCACCGGCAGTAATTGCAATGGCAACTCCTGCTAAGTTACCGGTTCCTACACGAGCAGCAAGGCTGGTACACAAGGCCTGAAAAGATGAAATGCCAGAATCATCCGACTTATTACTATTTTTCAGAACTGAAAACATGTGGCCAAATTGGCGAAGTTGTATAAAACCAGAACGCAGTGTGAAGTAAAGACCAACCCCAAGGAGAAGGTATATCAGTACATAGTCCCAAAGAATGTTGTTAATGAAGTTAATCAGATCCGTCAAGATATTTTCCCCTTACTAATTAGCAAACATTAGCTGACCATAGTGCCGTATTCGGCGAAATTTTATTGTGCTTAATTCCTTTTATAATTAACAAGCAACATAATTCTGTATACGAAAAACACAGAGATACAAGCCATTAAAGCGGAAAGAATGTAACACAATATTTATTTCAATGGGTAACTTTTAATGAAATTTTTACATTTACTTTAGCATTATTGAACATTTGTCTTGTTATCCATAAACGCTTCATTTCTTATTTCAAGCCATTTAATTACATTTTTAGCACAAAAAATACCCAGAAATTTTATTCCCATATATAAGTAAGAAGCATAGATAAATTAACAATTGGACTTAAAACACGAAACCAGTTGGCAACCAAAATACAACCTATTAAAAACAGCGTCAATCTAATACCTATTCCAATGCCCACAACATATAGAACATATGTTAATTAGAGGTTATTAATGTCATGCCAAACAAAATACATAGAACAAATTTAGATAATCACGCACTGCTATATCACTAATGTAGTAATAACCAAATTCATTAAAAAAATTGGGGTAATTACAAAATTTAATCTTGAAATTTCTAATATTTACGGAAACATATAGTAATATTTCACTTAAAATGAGATTATTAAATTTTAATACTGTGATAGTTGGAAAAAGCCACCATTGCATATTAAAATTTTCAGTTGTTATTTTTACAATAGGAAACAACAATAACAGGTTAATAATATATTAATGATCCACTATCTGGCCATCAGATAATCTGCAAGTGAGGTTATAATTGATGTTAGAGCGAAAAAGAAAGAATCCCGCAGACAACATACTGCCCAAGAGAGTTTACAGAGGAAAATCAAAGTATGAATATCATCCTGCAACAGGTGGTTCAATCTCTATCTGCTGTTTGAGCTCACCAGTATCTGTTGTTTGGAAAGAATACAATAAGATTGTGGAAAAAATAGAAAAAAATAGCACATAGAGCCTAATATATGTCGAAGTTAATAAAAAACGGGAGCCATCACTCCCGTTAATGATAACACCATAACCTCCATCTGAATAAAATTCAGTCATCACAACAAAAATAGCCTGTGTTACAAAATATTATCTTACTCTCTATCATAAAGAACGCATTTTCCCTTAAATACAAAACAATAAGATAATCTAATATTTAATTTTTGGAATTTAACATTATATTCCCAATATCCATATCATCATTAATATCTATATACTCATACTAAATAGGTATCAAGCTGTCCTTTCCTTTAGGAATATGGTCTTCCCAAATTCGTGCTACGATATAAATCACCCCATACATTTGTTAAAACAAGACAGTAGACGACGGAGCGGTGCTTATGCGCATAAGTAATATAATGAAAGCTATTGTTATTCCTACTCTAGAACGTGACCGCTCGGTA
Source organism: Xenorhabdus sp. TS4 (assembly GCF_014467265.1). NCBI lineage: Bacteria > Pseudomonadati > Pseudomonadota > Gammaproteobacteria > Enterobacterales > Morganellaceae > Xenorhabdus > Xenorhabdus sp. TS4. Next base: position 65,134 of record NZ_NKHQ01000082.1, read on the forward strand.
TTTGAAGATAATGGCACTCCGAGGATCAAATTTGCCGATATTGATGGTGATGGCGCCAAAGAACTCATTGTTTCCAAACTTACAGCGGGTTCTGGAAATTATCTTGAAGTCGATGCACTCAAAATTTCCAAGAAAAATGTCAAGCTTCTCACCCGTATCTATATAAACGGAAACAATGATCCTATTAAGTCACTCCATGCAGTATGCAAAAGAGGAAAATGCATAGACGGTAATTGTCAACATAGTTGGCCCCATTAATGAATTTAAGCAGACCGTTTTTCTCGCTCGGGATTCAACGTCACTGCTTCTACCCACTGCCAGTTTCTTGTGCGGCGCGACCAGCGTTCCGGGTGTGTGAGCTTAGCTTGACGATAAACGGCATCCCGCTGTTTTAAAATTACTTTGTCTTCACCTCTGTGCCGTTGACCCGGTGTCACATAATTTATCCCGCTATGACGGTGCTCCTCGTTATACCAGTCGGTAAAATTATCCCCCCAGACACGCGCTTGTGTCAGAGCATTGAAGCCGCTCTCCGGCCACGCCGGCACATATTTCAGCGTCCGGAACAGCGATTCTGCATAGGCATTATCATTGCTGACCCGTGGGCGGCTGTGTGATGGCGTAATAGCCAGTTCCTGAAGTTTGACCTGTAGGGTTTGTGATTTCATCGCGGCACCATTGTCAGCATGCAGTATCAGTGGTTCACGCCAGCCTTTCTCCTGCCAGACTGTCTGTACCAGCTCCGCCGCTAACTCACCACTCTCGGCTTCATGGACTTCATAACCGACAATTTTCCGGCTGAAAATATCGAGTATCATATACAGATAAAACCAGCGGCCTTTTACCGTTGACGGGATCCAGGTAATATCCCACGCCCAGAGCTGATTTGGCGCTGTCGCTTCCCATGTGGTCGGTTTCCCTCTTTTGTCTGCCGTGCGCTTCCGCCCACGCTGGTGAACCTCACCATGACGTCGTAATGCTCGATAAAAAGTGGATTCACTCGCCAGATAGATGCCGTTATCGGCTAATCGTGGCACGATTTGGGACGGTGGTAAGCTGGCATATTCCGGCTGGTGACAAACGGCCAATATCTGTTGCTCTTCTTCTGGGGTTAATCGGTTTGCCGACTTGGGCCGGACAGCCAACGGCCGCCGGTCTTCCGGGTTCTTTTGCCAGCGCCGCCAGGTGCGCAGGCTCAAAGGGATCTCTTTAAGCGCGACCGTCAACCGGGCACCCGCCTCGGCCGCCTTGCTCACCGCATCTCTAATCACCTGACGACGCAACACCGGTCAGTCTTCCTCGTTGTCCGTCCCGAAGTGTGCCTGCAACGTCTTTCGCAAAACCAGTATCGCTGCCGCCCCCGCCAGGGCTTTTTCCTTACGGGCCAGTTCACGTTTCAGTTGTTTGTTTTCTTTCTGGCTCTGTTTTAATGCCGCCTTATCGTCACGGGCAGGCACTTGTAAGAACACCTGTTTCCACTGCTGAATTTGCTCAGGATAGAGCCCTTTTTTACGGCAATATTCGGCTAATTCAGTGGCACTGAGTGTGGCCGTTTCAATAATGACCGCCAGCCGGGCTTCTGCGGGCCATTGTTCTGGGGTTTTGTCTGCGCCGGGCACGGGTTTTCCTTCTGCTTTTGCCTGATTACGCCAATTATACAGGGTGGCTTCCGATATGCCTTCCATCTGTGCAACGGCGGCGACAGTCATGTTGTACGGCGGTAACAATTTAGCCAGCGCGGCAGATTTACGCTCGGGTGAAATACGTGTCATTTTTTTCTCTATCAGCGTTGTTAGTGGGGGTGACAACTATGCTGACAGAGAGGGTAGAGCAGAAACCTTAATAATCATCTCCTCACTTAAAATTGCTATCCGCTGAGATTCGGCACAAGCGTTGAATTATGTACTATTGTTAATGTTGTCGTTCCTGTTAAAGTTGTCACCACTATCGTGATATAGTCGCTCAAGAGGAAATTATGAAACATCTTTTATTATTGCCAATTTTCCTTACCCCATTCTTCTCATATGCCGCACATGCTAATGCAGATAAAACTGCAGAAATTTATTGTAACTTGTTCGGGAAAGCCTCTGTAGAAGCATTTAAAACCCATGACTCACCCGACACGATAGCGCAAAAGGCGTTCAATGAATTAACTAGCAAGGGATTTGATCTTAAAGAGATCCATAGCAACAAGGATGAATTTATTACATCTATCAAACAAACTGTCACAGAAGTCAGAAAAAATAAACAAGCCTTCCTAAGCACGCGTCATTTTGACGAATCACTGGATAAATCTGTTGAGGCATGTAAAGTACAAACAAAACATGCTTTATCTAACAGTACAAAATAAAATCTTCTTGTAGAGCGACGTACTATATTATAGTGTCGCTCTATTCGCTGTGTGAATATTTTCCCAATCCAATGTTTTTCTTTAGGAAAAAGGTCATAGGCGGAGTAACCATCTGCACAGTAAAGCTTGATGTTAAAAGGGGTTAATAAATCCAGAAGCTTGTTGAGTGTTTCCCAACTCCGATCCCTCAAGACATGGGCAATGGCACATTTAAGACGTGGCTCCCGAGACAAGTTGCTCTTTCATGCCAGGTTTACAGGCTTGATAGGTATACGTCATTTAAAAGGTCTTGCGGCAGGCATAACAGTGATACCGAGGTTGCCCCCTATTTCCGGTACCATGACCTTTTACATCATCTGGTTTATGACAATAATGACAACAAATTTCAACAGTAGCCATGTCTTATCGATTAAATAGAGGAAGTATATCATAACCATCTAACTATTGGAGGCATGACCTTACATACTTATGCAATTTATCTTCCAACATAAGGTTAAATAGGACGAATGAGTTTTAGTTTTTCAATGGTAATGCTATACCCAATATTAAAAACAATAAAAGTACTAAAAAAGTATTTATTAATACAGAGAAGCGATATTGAAAAGGTGATTTTTTCTTATTGTCCTGATTAGACTCTGCTGTATCTAACAAGAATTTATTATTATCAATTTCAGCAAGTATTGCTTTTGCGTGCTCTATATCAGCATGGTGGACAAGCAGTTTAACACCACCAAATGCCTGGGAATACATATAGTTATTCCATACAATACCTTCATCCATCACTATTGCATAAATATCTTCTGATAACATCCTGCCCAAAACGATGTAGGCATCTATTGGCGATAGGAAATTCGCTAATAATTGCATATTTCCTCTCTGAGGATGACTATTCCACATAAGCACACCATGATCAGATGATTTATAAATCAGTATAGCCTATCATTGCATTATCCTTTCATTGTTTAATGATAACAAAACGGTCATGACTCTAAGGGGTCATGTATTCAAAGCGTTGATCGCCCTCAAACATAATATTCACGTTCAATGAAAGTGCCGATGATTTTGTCATGCATTTCAGGTGATTTTGAATAACCGAGGTTTTTCACAAACTCCGGTTTGTTGGGGATATCTGCGCCGTTCTGGTCTTTAGCTAAACGAGTATTGGCATTGTCATTTGCATTGTTGGCATTTTGATTATCCGCTAATGCTATCACCTCCAGTTTTCAAAAAATCCGTGATGAGACAGATCTCAAATGGGATAAAGGAACACCACCTAGTTTCCATGAGCAAAGGTCACTATCGGAACGTCCCTATCGAGAACAAGGAGTCGATACGAAAACATTACTAGGGCATAGGAGCCAATCAATGACGGATAAGTACCATGATGATAGAGGTAAAGGTTGGGCTGTTTTGGCAGTGAAATAATGGTCAAATCACAACCTGTTTTACAGAAGATTTTTTACATCGCTAAAAACAACGGGAACCATTAAGTCCCCGTTATCTATTTCAATCAGTGACTGTTACATGTGAGAAATGATAGCATCGCCGAACTCGCTACATTTCAGCAGCTTAGCATCTTCCATCAGGCGCTCAAAATCGTAAGTCACGGTCTTCGCGGCAATCGCGCCTTCCATTCCCTTAACGATGAGGTCTGCGGCTTCGAACCATCCCATGTGGCGTAACATCATTTCAGCGGAAAGGATCACAGAACCAGGGTTGACTTTATCCTGACCCGCATATTTAGGTGCAGTACCGTGTGTTGCTTCGAACAACGCGCATTCGTCGCCAATGTTTGCGCCTGGAGCAATACCGATGCCACCCACCTGTGCAGCCAGGGCATCAGAAATGTAATCACCATTCAGGTTCATACAAGCGATAACATCATACTCCGCCGGACGCAGCAGGATCTGTTGCAAGAAAGCATCTGCAATGACATCCTTGATAATGATATCTTTGCCATTTTTAGGATTCTTGATCTTAACCCACGGACCACCATCCAACAATTCTCCGCCGAATTCAGTGCGAGCCAGTTCATAACCCCAGTCTTTGAAAGCACCTTCAGTGAATTTCATGATATTGCCTTTATGAACCAGAGTGACTGATTCACGGTCATTATCAATGGCATATTCAATCGCGGCACGTACTAAACGTTTAGTGCCTTCTTCTGAGCAAGGTTTTATACCAATACCACACTGTTGAGGGAAACGGATCTTATTAACCCCCATTTCATCTTGCAGGAATTTAATCACTTTGTCCGCTTCCGCTGAACCTGCTTTCCACTCAATACCCGCATAAATATCTTCAGCGTTTTCGCGGAAAATAACCATATCGGTCAATTCAGGCTGCTTAACAGGGCTTGGCGTGCCTTGATAGTAACGTACCGGACGCAGGCAGACATACAGATCCAATTGCTGACGCAGTGCGACGTTCAGCGAACGGATACCACCACCTACTGGTGTTGTCAGAGGGCCTTTGATAGCAACACGGTATTCACGGATCAAATCTAACGTTTCATCTGGCAACCAAACATCTTTACCATAAACATGCGTGGATTTCTCACCTGTGTAGATTTCCATCCAGGAAATTTTGCGCTCACCGCTATACGCTTTCTGAACCGCAGCATCAACAACTTTTAGCATGACCGGCGTAACATCAACACCAATGCCATCCCCTTCGATATAAGGGATAATAGGGTTATTCGGAACACTTAATTTACCTTTGGCATCAATAGTAATTTTTTTACCTTCCGCCGGAACAACTACTTTGCTTTCCATTAACCTCTCCTTTCAAATAAGCGCAATGCCTTGTTAATTTTTTGTAAGGGACGTGTCAATATTACTTGAATATTCTGCAAACGCCAACGGTCACAGATTTAAGGTATAATACGCCCCTTAATTTTTAACTATGGCTTATCATGACAAATATCTCTTTTAAAAAACGCCAACTTAACCGATTCAGCCAGAGAAAAAATAACAGAACCATAAAAAAACTAATCGGCCCTCGTCGGGTGTTGATTTTTAACAAACCTTATGATGTCTTACCCCAATTTACCGATGAGGGGGGAAGAACAACGTTAAAAGATTTTATCCCGTTTACTGATGTCTATGCCGCTGGTCGTCTGGATCGTGATAGTGAAGGTTTGCTGGTGTTGACCAATGATGGCAAATTGCAGGCTAAATTGACTCAACCCGATAAAAAAACCGCTAAAGTTTATTATGTTCAAGTCGAGGGCATTCCTGATGAAACGGCTCTGAATAAACTTCGTAACGGCGTTTTATTGAAAGATGGTTCGACTTTGCCCGCCGGCGCTGAATTAGTGGAAGAGCCTGAATGGCTCTGGGAGAGGACACCTCCTATCCGGGAACGAAAAAGCATTCCGGTCAGTTGGCTTAAAATTACATTATATGAAGGACGCAATCGGCAAGTACGTAGGATGACCGCTCATGTGGGTTATCCTACACTGCGCCTAATCCGTTTTAGTATGGGTTCGATACAATTAGACTCACTATCCCCTGGAGAATGGAGAGAAATTAATCTTGTTTAGTCCACACGTCACGGTTGCCTGCATTGTTCATGCAAAAAATAAGTTTTTAGTTGTTGAAGAGTTGATCAACGGCAAGCCTCTGTGGAATCAACCCGCAGGCCATCTTGAAGCGGATGAAACATTACTAGAAGCCGCTGAACGGGAATTATGGGAAGAAACCGGAATTCGTGCACAACCACAAGCATTTTTGAAATTGCACCAATGGATTGCACCGGACAGAACCCCATTTATCCGTTTTCTATTCTTGGTTGAAATGGAAGAAATCATGGACACCAATCCACAAGATAACGATATCCATTGCTGCCACTGGTTAAGTGCAGAAGAAATCCTTAATAGTTCACAGTTACGCTCCCCTCTGGTCGCCGAAAGTCTTCTTTGCTACCTGGAGCACAAAGCTTATCCACTATCGATACTGGATTATTATGGTTCACCTTTCGTCAAATGAAGACGTTTGGTGCACCTTGGTTGCCAACGTGCTAAAGTATTGCGTTTGTTTTTTTCCGCAGTGAGATATATCCATGTCAGATAACAGCCAGAAAAAAGTCATTGTCGGCATGTCCGGCGGTGTTGATTCATCCGTTTCCGCCTACCTTCTGCAACAGCAGGGCTACCAGGTTGCTGGCCTGTTCATGAAAAACTGGGAAGAAGACGATAGTGAAGAGTATTGCTCGGCTGCCACCGATCTTGCCGATGCCCAAGCCGTTTGTGACAAACTGGGCATAGAGCTGCATACCATCAATTTTGCAGCCGAGTATTGGGATAATGTATTCGAACATTTTCTTGCTGAATATAAAGCAGGCAGAACCCCAAATCCGGACATTCTTTGCAATAAAGAAATCAAATTCAAAGCATTTTTAGAGTTTGCCGCAGAGGATTTAGGGGCTGACTATATCGCAACCGGGCATTATGTCCGTCGCCGGGATGTGAACGGCATGAGCCAATTGCTCCGTGGCCTGGATGACAACAAAGATCAAAGCTATTTCTTATATACCTTAAGCTACCAGCAAGTTGCCAAAAGCCTGTTTCCTGTAGGGGAATTGGAAAAACCCGAAGTACGCCGCATTGCCGAAGAAATTGGCCTGGTCACTGCAAAGAAAAAAGATTCGACGGGCATCTGCTTTATTGGTGAGCGTAAGTTCCGTGATTTCCTTGGGCGCTATTTACCCGCCCAGCCTGGCCCAATTATGACCGTGGATGGACAGACCATCGGCCAACATACTGGCTTGATGTACCATACACTCGGCCAGCGCAAAGGACTAGGGATTGGGGGAACGAAAAATGGCAGTGAAGAACCCTGGTATGTCGTTGATAAAGATGTCGAGAATAACATACTGATTGTTGCCCAAGGCCATGAGCACCCTCGCCTGATGTCTGTCGGTTTGATTGCCCAGCAACTTCATTGGGTTGATCGCCAACCCCTGCAAGCAGAAATGCGCTGTGTAGTCAAAACACGCTATCGTCAGCATGATATTCCCTGCACTGTCGTCCCTCTGAGCGAAGGTAAAATTGAGGTTCGTTTTGATAGCCCTGTTGCCGCTGTCACCCCTGGTCAATCAGCCGTGTTTTATCAAGGTGAAATCTGTCTCGGTGGTGGCGTGATCGAACAACGTATACAGGAGTAGTTGTGGCTAAAAATTATTACGATATTACACTGGCTCTGGCAGGTATCTGCCAGTCAGGCCGTCTGGTACAAAAACTTGCCCATGAAGGCCAGTGTGATACTGATGCTTTTGAAATCATGATCAACAGTGTCCTGAACATGAATCCAACATCCACGCTGGATGTCTTCGGCAATAACGCCTGCAACCTGCGTGTTGGCCTTGACGCCATGTTGGGTATGTTCAATGGTTCACATAGTGGCGTTTCTGCCGATCTTACCCGCTATATGCTGAGTTTGATGGCACTGGAACGTCGCTTGAATAAAAATCCATCTGCCGTCAATCAATTAGCAAATCGCATTGAACAATTAGAACGCCAGCAAGTTTATTTTGAACCTATGTCAGAGGGAATACTCAACGCCCTGGCTGGAATTTATGTCGATGTTATCAGCCCGCTGGGGCCACGCATTCAGGTGACGGGTTCACCTGACGTATTACGTAATTCGTTGATTCAGGCAAAAGTCAGATCTGGGTTGCTGGCCGGTATCCGCAGTGCCGTTTTATGGCAACAAGTTGGCGGTAGCCGCCTGCAAATCATGTTTTCTCGTCAGCGCCTGATCCAACAGGCAAAAGAGATCCTTGCTAACTGTTAGATGATAAAGACTGTTAGCGAAAAACTGTTAAATCTAAGCTGTTAAACATAAATTGTTAAATAAAATCCGGGAGTTGCTACCAATGGAATTATCCTCACTGACCGCTGTTTCTCCAATTGATGGCCGTTACGGCGATAAAGTCAGCGCACTACGCGCTATTTTTAGTGAGTTCGGCTTACTAAAATTCCGTGTGCAAGTCGAAGTACGTTGGCTGCAAAAACTGGCCGCAACAACAGAAATCAAAGAAGTTCCTGCTTTTGATGCCAACGCAAACGCTTACCTCGATGAAATTATTGCAAATTTCAATGAACAGGACGCATTGCGTATTAAAGAAATTGAGCGCACAACCAATCACGACGTTAAGGCTGTTGAGTATTTTCTGAAAGAAAAAGTCGCGCATATCCCCGCCCTGCATCAAGTTGCAGAATTTATTCATTTTGCCTGCACATCAGAAGATATTAATAACCTGTCGCATGCCTTGATGCTAAAAACAGCCCGTGAAGAAGTTCTGCTGCCTCAATGGCGCCAAATAATCGATACCATCACATGCATGGCACATGATTATCGCGATCTGCCACTGCTATCGCGCACCCACGGTCAACCTGCCACTCCTTCCACTGTCGGCAAAGAATTTGCTAACGTGGCCTATCGTATGAAGCGTCAATTCCGTCAGCTTGAGCAGGTAGAAGTTCTGGGCAAAATCAACGGGGCGGTTGGTAACTACAATGCCCACTTGTCAGCCTATCCACAAATTGACTGGCACCAATTCAGTGAGTCATTTGTGACCTCTTTGGGGATTCAGTGGAACCCGTATACCACTCAAATTGAACCCCATGATTACATTGCAGAACTGTTTGATTGTGTGGCGCGTTTCAACACTATCCTCATCGATTTTGATCGCGATATCTGGGGCTACATCGCCTTGAACCATTTCAAGCAAAAAACCATTGCCGGGGAAATTGGTTCTTCTACTATGCCACATAAAGTCAATCCAATTGATTTCGAAAACTCAGAAGGAAACCTGGGCATGGCAAATGCGGTCCTAGGACATCTTGCCAGTAAACTGCCTGTTTCTCGCTGGCAGCGTGACCTGACAGATTCAACAGTATTGCGTAATCTGGGCGTAGGTCTGGGATATGCATTGATTGCTTATCAATCCACTATGAAGGGGTTGAATAAGCTGGAAGTCAATGAACAGCACTTACTGAATGAACTGGATAGCAATTGGGAGGTATTGGCAGAGCCTATCCAGACGGTCATGCGCCGTTATGGCATTGAAAAGCCGTATGAAAAACTGAAACAACTGACTCGTGGTAAACGTGTTGATGCTGAAGGTATGAAAGCGTTTATTGATGGCCTTGAGCTTCCTGAAGCGGAAAAAGAGCGCCTCAAATCCATGACGCCAGCAAATTACATTGGATACGCTACTTCACTGGCTGACCAGTTAAAATAACCTGTGTTTATCCACATAAATGGGCGGGTTCTATCCCGCTCATGCGCGATTTTTGTGCTGCAATTTCACACCAACTGCGTAATCCTAACAGACTCCCTGCCGCCACGTGGCAACCTGAATACTATTGAGTATATGAACTTATATAGAAGTTAAATAAATTGTAAATTTATTTGCTATTTCAACCTAACCATTTGTTTTTAAATGCACCAATCATTAATATACCAACAAAAGCTAAATAGTTACTATACTTAGTTTACTCATAATCATATACCTATAATTTTATTTAATCTTTATTGACGAAATTGATTACTTAGCTATTTTAAATTTATTTGATAAACATTAATTACTGATTAGCATAAGGAATCATTATGCGGATATTGATCGTTGAAGATAACGCATTACTTCGCCATCACTTAACCGTACAATTACGGGATATTGGACATCAAGTTGATGCTGCGGAGAACGCTAAAGAAGCAGATTATTATCTTAAAGAGAGTCACCCTGATATTGCTATCGTTGATTTAGGATTACCGGGAGAAGATGGCCTTAGCATGTTACGGCGCTGGCGCAGTGAGCAAATTAATTTACCTGTCCTTGTTCTCACCGCTCGTGAAAGCTGGCAAGAAAAAGTCAATGTGCTAAACGCGGGCGCTGATGATTATGTTACTAAGCCCTTTCATCTGGAAGAAATTAATGCCCGCATACAAGCATTAATGAGACGCAATAGTGGTTTGGCGTCACAGTTAGTTGAGATATCACCATTTTTAATCAATCTCTCAAGAAAGGAATTTTCTATCAATGAAACCAATATTAAGTTGACCGCCTTTGAATACATTATTATCGAAACCTTAATGCGCAATAATGGCAAAGTTGTTAGTAAAGAAACGCTAATGCGCCAATTGTATCCAGACGCTGAATTACGCGAGAGTCATACAATTGATGTATTAATGGGGCGTTTGAGGAAAAAAATATTGAATGAATGGCCGGAAGAGGTCATTGTCACTGTTCGTGGTCAAGGGTATCGCTTCGATGTGAAATCTTATAATGCTTAAGTTCTCTGAAAAACCTTTTTCTTTGAGAACACGGTTTCTCATGGCTACGGCTGCTATTATTCTTGCATTGACACTATCATATGGCATTGTTGCTATCGCTGGATATTTAGTCAGTTTTGACAAAACAAGCTATTCCATACTCCGTAGCCAAAGTAATCTCTTTTTCACATTAGCCAGATGGCAAAATAACAAGCTAGAAATCCTTGTTCCCAAAGATTTTTCCATGAATTACCGCTCATTAGCACTGATCTATGATAATGACGGGAATATTCTTTGGCGTCAGAATAATGTGTCTGAATTGGAAAAAATGATTGATCCTGATTGGCTGAAAAAAGATGGCTTATATACACTAGAAGCGTATTTTAAAGAAAAAGGGGATTTTTTCTATAATCCAACAACACCAAATCAAGATAATGCAAAAAAGGCAGAAAATGGTAAGGACGTGTTATTAACCTACTCAGTTGCTGTAAATATTTATCCTGCCACTAACAAACTGCCTGCCATAACCATTGTTATCATTGATACCATCCCACAAGATGTACAGGAATCAGCAAAAGTATGGGAATGGTTTGGATATGTGCTAATTGCTAACTTACTTCTTATCATTCCATTAATCTGGCTTGCCGCTGACTGGAGCCTTAGACCAATAAAATCCTTAATTACCCAGATCAGTTCATTAGAAAATGGGGAAAGGAAAGAACTGGATGAGAATCCTCCCACGGAATTAAAAGGGCTGGTCAGAAATTTAAACAACTTGCTATCCAATGAACGTAAACGTTACGCAAAATATCACACGACACTCTCGGATTTGACGCATAGCCTGAAAACACCTCTAGCGGTATTGCAATCAACCCTGCGCTCTCTGCGTCTCCCTCAAAAGCTGACCATTGAACAAGCTGAACCCATTATGCTTGAACAAATTGACCGGATATCCCAACAAATCGGCTATTATCTACACAGAGCCAATATGCGCAGCGACCACAGCTTACTTCTGAGACAGATTTCTTCTGTCCCAATCTTGCTGGATGGACTAATCAGTGCCCTAACCAAGGTATATCAACATAAGGGCATCAAAATTATGCTAGATATCTCTCCTGAAGTAACATGGCTAGGGGAAAAAAATGACTTTCTGGAAGTGATGGGAAACATTCTGGATAATGCTTGTAAATATTGCCTGAAATTGGTGAAAATCACCGCCACAATGGGAGAAAATTCAGTCACCATTATTGTCGATGATGATGGATTAGGTGTTCTCCCTGATGAGCGAGAAATGATTTTTCAGCGGGGATTACGAGCTGACACATTACGATCAGGCCAGGGCCTTGGCTTATCGATAGCGTCTGAAATTGTCGAACAATATGCAGGTGATATTAGCATTGATGATAGTCCACTTGGCGGCGCCAGGATGAGCGTGATATTTCGCGCCCAGCATAATGCGGCCACCACACAATAACGATCAGGCGATCGTTAGCACAATCTTAAAATATTTCAACCAAATCTGATATCGTCATTGACTATTCGTTATAATAGCGCGAAATTCACTTCTCACTTCAGGATGTCACCATGGATTATCAGCTAAATCTGGACTGGCAAGCGTTTTTGCAAAACCATTGGCAAAAACGACCATTGCTGATTAAACAGGGTTTCCATCAGTTTATTGATCCCCTTTCCCCCGATGAGCTGGCGGGACTGGCGATGGAAAATGAAATCGATAGCCGTTTGGTCAGTCAGAAAAATGGGCGCTGGGAAGTTTCCCACGGACCATTTGAAACCTACGACCATTTAGGCGAAAAAAACTGGTCTTTGCTTGTACAAGCCGTTGACCATTGGCATATCCCCTCTTCTGCGCTTATGAAGCCATTCCGTGTACTGTCTGACTGGCGCATGGATGATTTGATGATCTCGTTCTCCGTACCCGGCGGCGGTGTCGGCCCACACCTTGACCAATATGATGTTTTTATCATTCAAGGAAAAGGGCGCAGACGCTGGCGGGTAGGTGAAAAAATTTCCATGAAACAACATTGCCCTCACCCTGATTTATTGCAGGTTGAGCCTTTTGAGGCAATTATTGATGAAGAGATGTTACCGGGCGATATACTCTATATTCCACCGGGTTTCCCACACGAAGGCTATGCTATTGAGGATTCACTGAACTATTCTGTAGGATTCCGAGCCCCCAATGCCCGTGAATTATTTAGTGGATTTGCTGATTATATTCTGGCAAACGAGCTGGGAAACCATCGCTACAGTGATCCTGGACTGACATTCCGTGATAACCCAGCCCAAATCCAGACAAACGAGTTGGACACACTGCGCTCAATGATGCGTGAATTGTTGGAACAACCAGAAACTTTCCAACATTGGTTTGGTGAATTTATCTCTCAATCGCGCCACGAATTAGATCTGGCACCGCCTGAACCTCCTTATGAGAGCGATGAGATTTATGATTTATTGAAACAAGGTGAAGAATTAAATCGATTGAGTGGCCTGCGCGTCCTGCGGGTTGACGAGCAATGTTTTGTCAATGGGGAATTGATGGATACCCCTCATATTCATGCCACTGATGCCCTTTGCCAATATGACAAAGTTAATGCTGAACTTCTGGGCGATGCTATCGATGATGTCCGATTTATCAGCCTGCTTACGGCCTTAGTCAATAGCGGTTATTGGTATTTTAATGATTAATCCAGACCACGGGGCAAGATGGATTGCCCCTTGTTTTTTCTTAATGACAGTGTGTTATTCAGGCAGTACATGACTTCCGTGACTTACCGTCAATTCAGCAATCCGCATAATCACATTAACTGCTTGTTCCATGCCTTCCAGTGAAATAAATTCGTGCTTGCTATGATAATTATATCCACCTGTGAAAATGTTTGGACAAGGGAGGCCACGATAAGATAACTCTGCGCCGTCAGTCCCACCACGGATCGGCTGGATTATCGGCTCAATATGACAATCCAGTATTGCTTGTTTAGCAATAGCAATAACATGGGGATATTTAAGTATTTCGCTATGCATGTTGTAATAATCATCATCAATCGCCAGCTCAATGTAGCAGTCTGGATGCAATCCTTCTCCGACATTTTCCGCAATGGCAATGAGTTTTTTTTTGCGCTTTTCAAAATTAGCCCTGTCAAAATCCCGGATAATGTAGTGCATCTCGGCACGCTCAACAGTACCTTTCATGTTATCCAAATGGTAAAAACCTTCATAGCCTTCCGTCTGTTCAGGTGTCTCTTCAACAGGCAAGGCATGGTGAATGCGCATAGCTAATGTCAATGCGTTAACCATGACTCCTTTGGCACTGCCCGGATGAGCCATATTACCCACAATCTTGATGATCACGGATGCAGCATTGAAATTTTCAAATTCCAATTCCCCCATGCCACCTCCATCAACGGTATAGGCCCATTCTGCGCCGAAAGCTTCTATATCAAAATAGTGCGCTCCCTTGCTAATTTCTTCATCTGGCGTGAATGCAATCCGAATATCACCATGTGGAATATTTCTCTGTCTCAAGCGTACCATTGCGGTAATAATTTCAGCGATCCCAGCTTTATCATCAGCACCCAACAGTGTTTTTCCATCGGTCGTAATTAATGTTTTTCCCAACAAGCTATGTAATACAGGGAACATGACTGGCGACAACACTTCATCTCCCATCCCTAACGCAATATCACCCCCACGATAGTTTTCCACAATCTGGGGATTAACATGCTTACCGGAAAAATCCGGTGAGGTATCGAGGTGGGCAATAAAACCAATGACTGGAACTGGTGTTGCAACATTTGCTGGCAATGTTGCCATAACACATCCCCGTTCATTGAGAGTGACATCGGCAAAACCAAGCTGGATCAGTTCGTTGTATAATACCTTGGCAAGATCCAATTGACCGTTACTACTGGGAATGGTTTTAGCGGATGGTTTTGATTGAGTATTAAATGCAATATATTTAAAAAAACGCTCTAATAATCTATCCATCTTCTTCTCCCTGGTTCATGTGAATTTATTATAAAAAGATGGATAGCTTAGGCATTGCGTCAAGTCAGCTTTTCTCCGCCTTCACCTGCTGAATTAAGGATTGAACATATTGCGTAACTATTTTACTGGCATGACCATAATGTTTTTCATCAAACAAATTTTCGACCTGGCTAGGTTCAAGATTCAACTCAACAGTATGTGCTCCAGACAATTTAGCCTCATGTACAAAACCCGCAGCCGGGTAAACATGGCCCGATGTTCCGATAGCAATAAAGATATCGGCATCAGCTAAAGCAGAATAAATCTGTTCCATCCCCAATGGCATTTCCCCAAACCACACCACATGAGGGCGCAATGAGGACGGGAACTGGCAACAATGGCAACGATCTTCCATAGTGAGATCAGTCGTCCATTCAACTAATTGTCCAGATTGACTACACCGAACTTTCAGTAATTCACCGTGCATATGCAGAACTCGATGACTTCCCGCACGTTCATGCAGATCATCAATATTCTGTGTCACCAATAAAAAATGGTCACCAAGCTCATGTTCGAGTTCCGCCAGGGCATAATGTGCAACATTAGGCTGGATATCCGGTTGCTGTAACTGCTTTCGACGTGCATTATAAAATGCCTGAACCAGCTCAGGATCACGCTGAAAACCTTCCGGAGTCGCAACATCTTCGACACGATGTTCTTCCCACAGGCCATCGGAAGAGCGAAATGTTTGAATACCTGACTCAGCAGAAATTCCTGCTCCCGTCAGTACCACCACATAAGGTTTTTTTATTTTATTTGCCAATCGGATATCCCTGTAAAAGTTTTGTCTATGTAATCGCTGTCGCTGTAATCGCCTAATTCGGTAAAATTTACTGTGCCGATGAAGAACCCGCATAGATTATTTCCTTAATGTGTTTTTAGTATGTTCTTTCAGCCGATCCATTTTACCGATTCAACAATATACGATAGCGTGCTTAGATACGCGTTGATACTCCGATATACTATTGTCCACTCAAAATTCGCGCTGGATCAAGTTTACTGGCCCGACGAGCAGGATACCAACTCGCCAACAAGCTTAATACTAATGCCGTTAACAGAACATAGAGCACATCCATAAGATGCAATTCTGACGGCAGAAAATCGATAAAATAGATATCTCCTGAAAGGAGTTGGTGTCCAAGCAGCTTTTCTAACCCTTTAATGATAGCCGTCAAATTTAATGATGTGAAAATCCCGACAACGGCACCAATTATGCTGCCTATCATGCCTGTCAGTAACCCATACCATAAAAAAATTGCCCTGATATGACTATCCTTGGCCCCCAAAGTACGCAAGATAGCGACGTCACTGCTTTTATCCTTCACGGCCATAATCAATGTTGAAATAATATTAAAGCAAGCAACACCAATAACCAGCACCATAGCCAAATACATAATGCTACGTACCATCTGGATATCGTTGTACATATAACCGTAATCTTTTATCCATGTGCTGATATACACATATTTTCCTGTCGCGTTACCTGCATCCCACACACGCTGCTCTGCGGCAAAAACATCATCTGCTGTAATGGCAATACCTGTAATTGAATTACCGTAATCCAGATAGTTCTGGGCATCAGGCAAAGGAACAAGGGCCAAACTGTGATCCAACATGCCACTCAACTGGAAAATACCCGCAACGTGTAAACGGATGCGTTTAGGCTGCAAAAGTTTCAGGCTTGCATCATTATTGGGTATCATGACCGTCACCCAATCACCTTGTTTCACGCGCAGTGAATTAGCCACCCCCTGCCCTAAAATCACCTGATTCTTTCCCGCCCTGAACGTTTTCCAGGCCCCATGACGCACAAACTGAGGTAAGGTACTCACATCCATCTCGGTATCCAGATCGACGCCACTTACCTGTATAGCATGAAGTTTTTCACCGCGTTCCATCAGGCCAGTAAACTCAATATAGGGAGAGGCTCCGGCAATACCTGACGTCTGTCTTACCCGCTTAAGGGCTGTTTCCCAATCTTGGAAAGGCTGCTCCACAGCATAAATTTGTCCATGTGGCACAACGGAAAGTATCCGGTTTTTCAGTTCTCGTTCAAAACCATTCATGGCACTCAGGCCAATAATCAGTACCGCTACACCCAGCATGATACCCAGCGTCGAAATGACAGAGATCAAGGAAACCATTCCTGAACGACGTCGGCCACGACTAAATCGTAAGGCGATAAATAATGCAAGAGGCAGATTTACCATTACATCTCCCCCGCCGCCAGGGTTAATTCATCCTGCAAATACCCATCACGCATTTCTACCTGACGTGCCAGTTGCTTAGCCAACTTCAGATCATGGGTGACAACGAGAAACGCAGTGCCTTGCTGTTGGTTCAATTCTTGCAAAAGCTGAAATACACTGTCTGCATTTCGTTGATCAAGGTTACCCGTTGGCTCATCTGCCAATACCAATGACGGTTCATTTACCAGTGCGCGGGCAATTGCGACACGTTGGCGTTCTCCCCCTGACAGTTCAGATGGCCGATGATACGCCCGATTTTCCAACCCAACCGCCGCCAGCATATCCAACGCTTTTGGTTGAGCACGGTGTTTCTGGCCACCAATCAGGAGTGGCATTGCAACATTTTCCAATGCAGTAAAATCAGGCAATAAATGGTGAAACTGATAAATAAAACCAATTTCTCTGTTACGTAATTCTGCCCGTACCGATGAAGACATTTGGTTGAGTGATTGCCCTTTGAACAGAACTTCACCAGATGTCGGTGAATCCAAACCACCAAGTAAGTGCAAAAGCGTACTTTTACCAGAGCCAGAACTCCCGACAATGGCCATTATTTCGCCCTGTTGCATGGAAAAAGTGACATTCTTTAATACTTCTGTAGAAATTTTTCCTTCCTGATATTTTTTGCACAGTTGATGACACAGTAATAAAGGGTGTTTACTCATAACGTAAAGCCTCAGCAGGTTGGGTGGCAGCCGCGCGCCAGGAAGGGTACAGCGTCGAGATTAAGGAGATCAACATGGCACAGATGGCAATCATCATCACTTGCGTAGTGTCAATCGCAACAGGTAACTGAATACCCTCAGCCAGCAAACCGATAATTGGCATGAAATTATTTAACTGACTGGAAAGCAATATTCCCAACCCTGTTCCCAGTACAGCACCAATAATGCCGGCTCCCGCTCCCTGGATCATAAAAATGGCCATCACCTGACGACGGGTCAGTCCTTGCGTCTGCAAGATAGCGATTTCACCCTGTTTTTCCATCACCAATAAAGAGAGAGAAGTAATAATGTTAAAAGCAGCAACGGCAATGATCAGGCTCAGCAATAACCCCATCATGTTTTTCTCCATGCGAACCGCCTGAAAGAATTCCCCTTTGCGTTCGCGCCAATCTTTCCATATCAACCCTTTTGGCAGAGTTTGCTGGCTCAACTCATCTACTGATAATGGCTCATTCAGAAACAAGCGCCAGCCGGTAATATTACCAACGGGATAGCGCAGCAATCTGGCCGCATCCTGTTGATTAACTAACATTTCCGTACTATCGGCTTCACTGTTGGCGAAAAATACACCCGCTACAGTGAATAAACGCTGGCTGGGAATTCTGCCCATTGGTGTTAACTGGCTGGCACTCGGCACGATAATACGGATTTGATCACCCCGTTTTACTCCTAATTTAGCCGCCAATTTTTCGCCCAGAATGACAAAATAACCTCCGGGTTGTAGTTGGCTTCGATTAACATTAACAAGGTGTTCTGCCAATGGCGCATATTCGCCCTGGTTAATGCCTAACATGACACCAACCCCCACATTGTGGAGACTCTGTAGCACCACATCCCCTTGTACGATAGAAGTCATGCGATTAATCCCCTTTAATCCCACAAGCTGACTACTCGGATGTTCAACCGGATTGATAGCGCCTTTTTCCGATGTAATGATAGCCTGCGGCATAAAGCCCAGGATGCTACTTTCTAATGAGCGCTCAAAACCGTTCATGACTGACAATACCGTAATCAAGGCCGCCACACCTAGCGTAATGCCAATCGCTGACAACCATGAAACAAAACGGCCAAATTTATCGACCGCCCGCCCGCGCATATAGCGCAATCCTATAAATAATGAGACAGATTGAAACATGAAATCTGTTACGCCCCTGTTGCCAAAGCAAAGTGTTCGGGGATAATAAAGGGTAGCAATACTTTATGGAACCACCCGTATCCCGGTTCTGTGGTTTTTTTTACTTTCTCTCAACCTACCAGCGTATTTATTGTAAGGCTACTGGGGCAAAAATGTGTTGGGAATGGACTGAATCTTAGAGAACACGTCAAACGCTTATGTCAGCAAAATATCGTTATCAACTTCCTGAAAGCCGCGGCGATACCCGCTACTTAGGCCATTTGACGGGTGCAGCCTGCGCCGTTGAATGTGCCGAAATCATTGAACGTCACCCAGGGCCAATACTGCTGGTGACCAAAGATATGCAAAATGCCCTACGATTGCGTGATGAAATTCAACAGTTCACCGACGCACCAATAAATACCATGTCAGATTGGGAAACTTTGCCTTACGATAGTTTTTCTCCTCACCAGGAAATTATCTCCAACCGCCTCTCCACGCTTTATCACTTACCATTTATGACGAAAGGTGCATTAATCCTTCCCGTCAACACTTTGATGCAACGTGTCTGCCCGCACGATTATCTCAAAGGACATGCATTGGTCATGCACAAAGGGCAACGTCTTGCACGTGATAAACTGCGGGCAGAGCTGGAACAAGCGGGTTATCGCAGTGTTGAACAGGTACTTGAACATGGCGAATTTGCGACACGCGGAGCCTTGTTTGATCTATTCCCTATGGGCAGCGAATATCCTTATCGCATTGATTTTTTTGATGATGAAATAGACAGCCTACGCACTTTTGATGTGGATAGCCAACGCACATTGGCCGAAGTAGAAAAAATCAATTTATTGCCAGCCCATGAATTCCCAACCGACCAAGATGCGATTGAGCTGTTTCGCAGCCAATGGCGCGAACAGTTTGAAGTCCGTCGTGATGCTGAACATATTTATCAGCAAGTCAGTAAAAAAATGTTACCTGCTGGCATTGAATATTGGCAGCCGTTGTTCTTTGAACATCCCTTACCCACCATCTTTGAATATCTGCCCGAAAATACCCTGCTGATTACCCAGAATTTGGTCAGTGCTGCGGAGCGTTTCTGGCAAGATGCGAAACAGCGTTTTGAAAGCCGCAAAGTTGATCCCATGCGCCCGTTACTCGCTCCCGAACAGCTCTGGTTGCCTGTCAATAAGCTATTCGCGGAATTGAAAAATTGGCCTCGAATTGAAGTTGATAATGAATCCCTTCCTCAAAAAGCAAGGAATACCGACTTAGCCTATCATCCTCTGCCTGATTTATCGGTTGCTGCACAGCAAAAAGAGCCATTGGATAAATTACGCCGTTTTATGGAACAATTCAGCGGCAAGATCGTGTTTTCAGTGGAAAGTGAAGGGCGTCGGGAATCCATAAAAGAATTGTTGTCCCGAATCAAAGTCAAACCGAAAAAAATAAACCAACTCACTGATGCCAATAATCCCGGCCATTATTTGATGGTTGGCGCCGCAGAACACGGTTTTGTTGATGAAGATAACAATCTCGCCCTGATTTGTGAAAGTGACATGCTTGGCGAACGTGTCAGCCGTCGTCGTCAAGATAACCGGCGCACGATTAATACCGATACATTGATTCGTAATCTCGCTGAATTACGACATGGACAACCGGTTGTGCACCTTGAACATGGCGTTGGCCGCTATCAGGGGCTAATAACGTTAGAAGCAGGTGGCATTAAAGCAGAGTACCTTATCCTGACTTATGCCGGAGAAGACAAATTATACGTGCCTGTTTCTTCTCTTCATCTCATCAGCCGCTATGCGGGTGGTGCTGAGGAGAGTGCTCCCTTGCATAAATTGGGAGGGGAGGCATGGAACAAAGCACGCCAGAAAGCGGCTGAAAAGGTGCGTGATGTTGCAGCCGAACTCCTGGATGTTTACGCACAACGGGCCGTTAAACCGGGTTTTGCTTTCAAGAACGATCGCGAACAGTACCAATTGTTCTGCCAAAGTTTTCCATTTGATACAACGCCTGATCAAGAACAAGCCATCAATGCAGTACTTGATGATATGTGCAAACCTATTGCTATGGATAGGCTGGTATGTGGCGATGTCGGGTTTGGGAAAACAGAAGTCGCAATGCGTGCCGCGTTCCTGTCCGTCATCAACAATAAGCAAGTCGCAGTTCTTGTACCAACCACCTTATTAGCACAGCAGCATTATGATAATTTCCGCGATCGCTTTGCCAATTGGCCTGTGCACATTGAAGTAATGTCACGCTTTCGTAGTGCAAAAGAACAACAACAGGTCATTGATATGGCAGCAGAAGGCAAAGTGGATATCATTATTGGTACTCATAAACTCCTGCAAAGTGATCTGCACTGGAAAGATCTCGGTCTGTTGATCGTTGATGAGGAACATCGCTTCGGGGTTCGCCATAAAGAGCGCATCAAAGCTATTCGGGCAGATGTTGATATCCTGACACTCACTGCAACCCCGATCCCTCGTACACTCAATATGGCAATGAGTGGCATACGCGATCTTTCCATTATCGCCACTCCCCCTGCCCGCCGTCTGGCAGTAAAAACTTTTGTACGTGAATATGATAGCCTGGTGATACGTGAATCTATCCTGCGTGAAATTTTGCGCGGCGGGCAGGTTTACTATCTATATAACGATGTTGAAAATATCGAAAAGGCAAAAGCCCGACTGGAAGAGTTGGTTCCCGAAGCCAGAATTGTTGTGGGACATGGGCAAATGCGTGAGCGTGATCTGGAACGCGTTATGACGGATTTCCATCATCAACGTTTTAATGTTCTGGTATGTACCACTATTGTCGAAACGGGTATCGATATTCCCAGTGCTAATACCATTATCATCGAACGTGCCGATCATTTTGGCCTAGCCCAATTACACCAATTACGTGGACGTGTCGGACGCTCCCATCATCAGGCCTATGCTTATTTACTGATACCACATCCAAAAGCCATGACCAGCGATGCGCAAAAACGGCTGGAGGCTATTGCATCTCTCGAAGATCTGGGCGCTGGTTTTGCATTGGCTACCCACGATTTAGAAATTAGGGGGGCGGGCGAATTGTTAGGTGAAGACCAAAGTGGGCAGATGACCAGCATCGGCTTTACTCTCTATATGGAATTATTGGAAAGTGCCGTTGATGCCCTTAAAAATGGGCGGGAGCCTTCACTTGAAGATCTCACCAATAACCAGACTGAGATAGAATTGCGTATGCCTGTGCTTTTACCTGATGACTATATTCCAGATGTCAACATACGCTTATCTTTCTATAAGCGCATTGCCAGTACGCAAAATAATCTCGAACTGGATGAACTGAAAGTCGAACTTATTGACCGATTTGGTATTCTACCCGATTCAGGACGCCAACTACTGCAATCTGCTTCTATTCGCCTGATCGCCCAACAACTCGGTATCAAACGCATTGAAGCACATGAAAAAGGTGGTTTTATTGAATTTGGTAGTAATAATAAAGTCGATCCGAATTATCTAATTAGTTTGTTACAAACGCAGCCCAATATTTACCGATTGGATGGATCCTATAAATTGAAATTTATTACTGAGTTAACCGAGCGGGCTACTCGTTTATCGTTTATCCAGCAATTATTAGAAAATTTTGATCTACACAAAAGTGAGGCCTAATCAAGCCACTTGAGCGATACAAAAGTAATGTCACGATTGCACTATTTTGCCTAGTTCGCCAAATTACAACTTAATGCGAACTAAACGCGAAAAAGTGCAATCCTTTTTACCTTTTGCTTTCTGCTAAAAAGTCAGAGAAACTCATTGTTGTGAATACGGTTGCAGGATCAATTGTCCTTTCTCATTTAAAGGGATAGTGTCATTAGGCTTGTACTCTATCCTAACTTTTCCTGGTTGCTCACCAATAACATAATTTACGTCATAGGCAACAACACGTGGTTTCTTAAAATGAAATTCTATACAGTTTTTTAACGCTGAGTGGATTAAAGCAGGGTATTTTCTATTAACTTTCAAGTGGTTAAGAAGGGTTAAAATACGATTTTCATATTTAATCAAATGATTATGCGTAATGTCTCTTACGGTAGCAGGAATGGGAAATACTGCAATATGGCAATAGGATTGACGAAAAACAACCGTTGATCTGATAGGTTTCGAAGATAATACATGTGCAACGCTGGGGCGTGGAGATTCAAAATAGAACGTTGCAGCTATGCCAATGATGGCAATAGCGATAATAGTCATTATAGAACTCATTACATACTGTCTTATCGTTAGCTTAACCACATAGCACCTTGATATATTAATAGTTTTCCACACAATTTGATTAAGAGAATATTTCACAACTATTTTAAATAAGCTAAAAGTGCGCTAAGTTAATTATTGAGAAAAATCCTATTCCATTAAATCAGTAAAATCATTAGGCACTTATCCGTGTGGTCATTTATTATTGTGAATAGTTTCAGTATTGACTTTACGAAAAAAACAGCTTCTATACCTATTTCATTAAGAGTTAATACATAAAAAATTGTCACAATAAAAGTTGCCATATAAAAAGTACATACAATACAAAAAATAAAAGATATACCTCCTAATGTCCTGATCCTACAGGCTGTAGCAAAATTATGATACCAAGGTAACCTAACTAAAACAGGCTTTATTATAACGATTAATTAAATCTGCTGATAAATTATTTGATAATCTATTAGGTAGATATACATAACTAAGTCAATTAAATGTATCTTGTATAACATATCAATATAATTATGGATCATTCTTTTAAAAAATCATCACATATAACAATAATGAATTAATTAAAATGAGACCCAAATTTGATTCAAATACAGTTTTATTCATTATAGTAAATAACCAGGTTAACATTAGAGAAGAATAATTATGATATGTATAATAATAAATATAATGAGTAGGTAAATGACTCACCTCAATGAAATACTTCAAGATGAGCCATTTTGGGGCTAATTAATGCAACTTCAGGCGTGGACGAATAACGCGGTTAATTCCTCCAACCAGCATCATCAAACCCGTTTTAATATATCCATGCAGAGCTACCTGATGCATACGATACAAAGAGATATAAACCATACGAGCAATACGGCCTTCAACCATCATTGAACCACGCATCAAGTTCCCCATCAGACTACCAACAGTACTGAACTTGGATAATGAAACCAATGAACCATGATCTTTGTAAACATACTCTTTCAATGGTTTTTCATTCAACAGTGCCAAGATATTGTCATAACAACGGCTTGCCATCTGGTGAGCGGACTGGGCACGAGGAGGAACAAAACCCCCCTCTTTTTTCGGGCATGATGCGCAATCGCCAATGGCAAAAATATGATCATCCCGTGTGGTTTGCAAAGTTGGTTTTACAACCAATTGGTTGATACGGTTGGTTTCCAATCCACCGATATCTTTCATAAAGTCAGGTGCTTTAATTCCTGCAGCCCAAACCATTAAGGAAGCTTTGATCTGCTCACCCTCTTTGGTATTCAACCCATGCTCATCAGCACTGGTCACCATTGTCTTGGTTAATACTTTAACACCCAGCTTAGTCAACTCTTGATGGGCTGCACTGGAAATGCGTGTCGGCAATGCAGGCAGGATACGCTCCCCTGCCTCAACCAAAGTCACGTTAAGGGCATCTGAATTCAGGCTTTCAAAGCCATAACTGTTGAGTTGCTTAACCGCATTATAGAGCTCCGCGGAAAGCTCTACGCCCGTCGCACCACCACCAACAATCGCGATATTCACTTTTTCTTCTGCACGGTGATTTGCAGAATATTTCAGGAACAGGTTTAACATTTCATTGTGGAAACGATGTGCCTGTTGCGGGTTATCAAGGAAAATACAATTTTCCTTCACACCAACCGTACCAAAATCGTTAGATTGGCTGCCCAATGCCATGACAAGAATGTCGTAAGCCAGTTCACGCTCTGGTATCAACAAATCGCCATCTTCATTACTGATCCCAGCCAGAGTAATTTTCTTCCCTTCACGATTGATATTCGTGAGTGTACCTAGCTGGAAATTGAAATAATGGTTGCTTGCATGAGCCAAATAACTCAATGCATCAACGCCATCATCAAGAGATCCCGTTGCAACTTCATGCAATAGTGGTTTCCATAAATGGCTATTATTGCGATCCACCAAAGTAATTTCGGCTTTTTTCTTACGCCCTAATTTGTGTCCCAAACGCGTTGCTAGCTCTAAACCACCAGCGCCCCCACCAATGATGACAATTCTTGTCTTTGGCGTTGTCATGAATACCCCACTGAAAATACAACATAATGTTATGTAAGGCGCTAAATCGTTTCTTTGAGTTAAAAACCTTAAATAACGTCCTTAAATAACTTCAAGCTAAACAAATTTCATATTGCAAATATCTCCAGAATATCATGGCAGGTCAGTTGGTCATACCAAAAATAGTCACAACTAAATTCTTTTGATTAATTAGACATCAATCACAAAAATTGTTCACACAACCCCTGTAACGCCTGATTAGCCTTTTGCCAACGTTCAGATTGCTGTAATTCTTCCAAACTAAATTGTTTGCCTTGATGGTATAACTGTTTAACTTTAGGTGATTCAATTATCGGCAGGTTATCCAGCACACTGACCGCTCCTTCTCGATTGTTGCATACTAAAATCATGTCACAACCAGCATCTAATGATGCTTTAGCCCGTTCAGCATAACTGCCCATCACTGCGGCACCTTCCATCGACAAATCATCGGAAAAAATAACGCCTTCAAATCCTAATTGCTCACGAAGTATGGATTTCAACCAATAGGGTGAGCCACTTGCAGGACGGTGATCTATCTGAGGATAAATAACGTGAGCTGGCATAATGGCATCCAGCAGATTACGCTGGATAAAATCGCGGAAAATCACCATATCATGGCAACTAATAGCATCCATGGGACGGTTGTCCCTTGGCGTTTCTTTGTGGGAATCTGCTGTCACGGCGCCATGTCCCGGAAAATGTTTCCCCGTCGATTTCATTCCCGCAGAATGCATTCCTTGGATAAATTTTTCCGCCATTGCCATCGCAGGTTCAAGCTCTTCGTGGAATGAACGTTCACCAATGGCTATACACTTATGCCCTAAGTCCAATACGGGAGCAAAGCTGATATCGATATCCATTGCAATCATTTCTGACGCCATTAACCAACCAGACTCTTTTGCCAGATGTGCCCCCACCAATATGTCATGTACACAAGCAAAAGATTGTGCCGCAGGTAAACGCGTAAACCCTTCATGAAAACGCTGAACACGCCCGCCTTCCTGATCAACAGCAATCACCAAACGGTGGCGGGAAGTTGCGCGAATTTGGCGAACCAATTCACGTAATTGTTCTGTATCGTGGAAATTTCGGGTAAACAAAATTAAGCCACCCACTAATGGATGCTGTAGGATTTCGCGCTCTTCGTTATCCAGTTCATAGCCAACAACATCTAACATTACTGGCCCCATAGCCTTCCTCACTTCTCTTTATATTGGTTATTAGATTCATTACGACAGGTTAAAAGCCTGGCGTAAGGGATGTGCCAGCGATAAAAATTGTTGTTCTCTTGTCTGCTGCCAGCGCACTTCATACCACATTAACATCATATAACTGACCCACGGCTCCCATCGCTTGATTTGTTGCTGCAATAAGTGGATATCTGAATATCCTGATGCCTGGGTACAATAATAATTCAAAAAAGTTTTTTGCTGCACCTCATCCCATTGATTTCCCTTGAATAGTACGGCCAGTGAAAAGCCGATATCGACATCCGCAGCATACTCCCAATCAATCAATTTTAACCCTTTTTCAGTCAGTAATAGATTATCAGGGTGCACATCCATATGAGCCGGAGCTATCTTTAGTGCGGTGGGTACTCTGGTTGTCATAAAAAATTTGTGCAGACGTAACCAACGAGGAGATAAGCGTCTTCTGTCAATCTGCTGCCACTGGAATGCAATTTGTTTTTTTAATTGAAGGAAATAACCCAATGGAGAATGGCTATGAAGAATAGCAAGTGTTTGGGCCAATGGTTGCAGTAAAGCAGGCTGACCCAATATGTCAGGTTTTACTTTTGTTCCAGTGAGCCACTCAAGCAACAGCCAGGTTCCGTGCATAGCCACTACTTTAGGCGCAATGCCGGTGGAAGATAACCGCCGCAAGATCTGATTTTCTCTTTGACGATCCACGCCGAGTATTTCACTCTGCGATGTTTGTGCTCGTCCAACCATCTGACGCACTTCATTTGTAGTTGTATTAGCAATATAGTAACTTCCCTGTGTCAAGCCCGTTAATGGCCTAATTTCCCAAGAGTCTGCGGGAATATAAGGCCATAACTGACACAATACCCTGAGCAAAGCGTTGCCGTTAGTTAACGTCACCACGACTTGACCACAGTATTTCGCCAGTTTTAACCAGCATTAACTGCATCTCCAACTCACGCTGACCATGGTTATTGGAGACAACAGAATAGAGAACATAATCGGCATGTAAATAACGTGCCAATCCAATGGACTTACTGCGCAACCCTAGGCTATCTTCCGATGATAACCCCAGCGCTTGTCTGGCTAAATGGATTTGAGATTTCGGTACAACCTGAAAAACCTGTTTATTGCTGATTACATTCGTGATCACATCTGTGGCTTTTAGGGTTCGCAATGAGCCATTAGTGTTATTCTTGATAGAATCAATAAGCAGTAATTTTCCCGCTTCCACACCATTAGCATGAATCATCTGATCAACTAACGGCTGAACAATGCTGTCCCAATTAATAGATTGAATTTTAGGTGGCTGAGGAACTTTTTCTGATGGTCCTACCGACGGTTCCGGTTTTTTCTCTGGCTCCACCGGTGTAACAGGAGCAGGCTGCTGTGTTTCTGGAGCAACACAGCTTGCCAGCAACATTGCCGATAACATAACAAAGAGAATTCTTTTCATTAATCTACTCCAGTTACATCACTACTTTGTACCGATATACATAAATTAGGTTATTATTTTGCTAATAGCGGTCCCAATGGACGCCCACCCACTAAGTGCATGTGGATATGAAAAACTTCCTGTCCCGAATGGCGATTACAGTTCATGATCAGGCGATAGCCATCTTCTGCAATGCCTTCCTCTTTTGCTATTTTTGCTGCTACAGTAAACAGACGTCCCAAAGCAAGTTCATGATCAGCGGTAACATCATTAACGGTTGGGATCAATACATTAGGTATGATCAAAATGTGGGTTGGTGCCAGAGGGGAAATGTCGCGGAATGCAGTGACCAAATCATCCTGATAAATAATATCAGAAGGAATTTCTCGACGGATGATTTTACTAAAAATAGTTTCTTCTGCCATTTTACTTCTCCTGTTTGTTGTGAGACCTAAAAGCACCGTATGACATGACTAACTTAGTTTTCTTTAATATTGATGTGAAACAGTTCACAAAAATTTCTTGTCGTCATCGCAGCCAATTCTTCAATACTGACACCTTTCAATACTGCCATATACTCAGCCACATCACGTACATAAGCTGGCTGATTCTGTTTACCTCGATGGGGAACCGGTGCCAGATAAGGTGAATCGGTTTCTACCAGAATACGATCTAGTGGCACATATCTTGCCGCTTCACGGATCTGCTCGGCATTACGGAAGGTGACAATACCAGAAAAAGAGATATAAAAACCCAAATCCAGCAGAGCCCTTGCCGTTTCTTTATCTTCTGTGAAACAGTGCAACACGCCACCACAATCTTGTACGTTTTCTTCCCGCAAAACCATCAATGTATCGTCTCTTGCGTCACGGGTATGCACAATCACTGGCTTATTTAATTCACGGCCAATGCGAATATGTTCACGAAATGAAGTTCTCTGGAGTTCAGCATTTTCTTGCTGATAATAATAGTCCAGGCCAGTTTCCCCCATTGCGACAACTTCTTCATCCGCAGCCAGTCGGGCAAGTTCTTCGAAATCGTAACCTTCATCCAAATTCAATGGGTGGATGCCACAGGAATACGCTATGTTTTCCCGCTTACCAATCAATTCCTTCATTTGCCGGAAACCAGGCAACGTTGTTGCCACTGCCAGCATATATTTCACATCCCGCTGTGCGGCCTTCACCACAACATCATCTACACTTTGGTGCAGCGTTTCATAATCAAGGCAATCGAGATGACAATGCGAATCAACTAAAAACATAATATACTCGTATCTAACTAAGTTACTGTGCAGGACAAAATTGCCTTTCCCAATTGAGTAATTGTTCCGTTAGCAACAATTCCCGATTGACTCCCACCACAGATAATAATTGATGACGACAATGCACCCAATCATCAACTGTATTTAATAATGTTTCCACACTTTGGCTAGAAGCAAGATAATGAATCAGAACCTGCTGATCCTGGTTAATACAGTAATTCTGCGCCTGCTGCCGCCATTTTACTGCATCGGATAATAAGCTGATCAACCAATGCAAAGATTGCTGCACATCATCACGATTCAGTAATGGTAAAAGTGTCAGGGTATCACATTTATGCAATGCCTGTTCAATCGCCTGGCAAAGTGAATTCCTCTGCTGCCATTTTTCAGTTTGGAGTAGTTGCTCCGCGGCCAATGGTGCTCCCTGAGAAAGTTTCAATGCTGTTTGTGCATCCAAAGAGGATATCGCTGGAAGCTGTTTTTGTAGCCAATAAAGCCCCGTCGAGGTTTCAGGGACT
Source organism: Xenorhabdus sp. TS4 (assembly GCF_014467265.1). NCBI lineage: Bacteria > Pseudomonadati > Pseudomonadota > Gammaproteobacteria > Enterobacterales > Morganellaceae > Xenorhabdus > Xenorhabdus sp. TS4. The sequence continues at coordinate 94,622 of NZ_NKHQ01000082.1, forward strand.
GGAATAAAATAGTAAAAACAGCGGCTGCGTAGTGTTGCCAGCAAATTTATAATGTTTTGACATTGCAACAAAAAGTAGGTGTTTTGCGGCGGTTCTTCCAACGTTTTCAATAAGGCGTTAGAAGCAGCATCAGTCAGGGATTCTGCGGATGTGATCCAGACAATTTTGGCTCCCCCTTGCTGAGAATATTCATAGAGTTTCTCGCTGAGCTGACGTATTGCATCGACCCCAATGACATTTTTTCCCTTCTCAGGTGCAAGGACATGCCAGTCAGAATGCGTTTCCGCCAACATCAAATGACAGCCGTGGCATTTGCCACAGCTTTTAATGCCCTGTTTATTCTGACACATTAACCAGCGACTCAAACCATACAATAATGCATCAGCTCCCATTCCTGCATGAGCATGAAGCAAAATAGCATGATGCCCACGCCCCTGTTGATGGAGTTCAACTAACTGACGGTATGCATGATTGAGCCACGGATACCAGTTCTTGTCTGAATTTTCTGTGCTTTTAGTCAATGTTCTTTAACCAAGCAAGTAAGGTATGGCGAATATCACCCTGCACTTTTTCCAGTGGTTGGGTTGCATCAATCTTTTTGATACTGTCATCTTTCGCCATAAGTTCGAGATATTTTGTACGGGTGCGGTGGAAAAAGTCTAAGGATTCCTTTTCAATCCGATCCAATTCACCGCGCTCAAGAGCACGTTGTAAGCCCACTTCTGGTGGTACATCAAGATAAAGGGTTAAATCTGGAGAGAAATCGCCCAATGCTGCATTGCGTAGTGACGCCATCAAATGCTGATCGATACCTCGGCCTCCCCCCTGATAAGCCTGGGAAGAGAGATCATGACGATCACCAATGACCCACGTTCCCTTTGCCAAAGCTGGCTTGATAATATTTTCCACCAATTGAACTCTGGCAGCATATAACATTAATAGTTCTGCTTTATCTGTCAGTGATTCTCCTTCAACCCCTTGTTTAATCAGCCCACGTAATTTTTCTGCTAACGGTGTCCCGCCAGGTTCACGGGTTAAAACCAAATCAGAAAGACCTTGCTGCTTCAAGGTTTCAACCACTGTTTGGATTGCCGTTGTTTTTCCAGCACCCTCAAGCCCTTCAATTACAATAAATTTGCTACTCATTTATCCTGCTTTAACCTTTGGCGATAAAGACTTACTGCCTTATTATGTGCTACCAGATTGGTGGTGAATGTGTGCCCCCCATCGCCATTCGCCACAAAATATAAATATTCTGTCACAACAGGATGTGCTGCGGCCTTAATTGAAGCCAGACCTGGCATGGCGATAGGGGTTGGTGGCACCCCATCAATCATATACGTATTGTATGGTGTAAATGTGTTGAGATTGCTGCGGAAAATCGTACCCGTATATTTATCTCCCAATCCATAAATCACTGTTGGATCAGTTTGCAGTTTCATCTTTAACCGTAGACGATTCACGAATACAGAGGCAACTTTGGTTCGTTCAGATTCAATTGCCGTCTCTTTTTCAATAATAGAGGCCATGATCAACATTTCATAGGCACTGTCATATGGCAGATTTTTTTCCCTGCTTTCCCATTCCTGCCCGACGACTGTTTTCATTTTGTTATGGGCTCGTTTAAGCAACTCCACGTCACTCGTGCCTGCTGTATACAAATAGGTATCGGGATAAAACCAACCTTCCAGTGACTCGCCCTCTTTCATGCCTAAAGCATCAAGCAGATCTTTCGGTGTCTTATTTTCTATTTCATGTTTTAAGTATGGCGCATTCTGCAATATTTTTGCCCAATCAGAAAAGCGACTACCTTCAACAAAACGAATGGCAAACTGAGTTTCTTTGCCACTGGCAAACAGTTGCAGGACAGACTTCAAAGACATACCTTTTTGCAAACGGTAAGTTCCAGCCTTAAACTTTGCCAGCTCTGGTTTAAAGCGTAATAGCCATGGCAATAATTGACTATCTTCAATCAATTTATACTGGGTCAGTAAGGCTTGCAGTCCAGTGCGTCCAGTTCCCGCCGGCACAGTAAATATAAGCTCCTGGCTAAGATTAATATTTTGATCAGCAAAGTGCTCTATTTTCTTCATAAAAGAAAAAAATACGATCACAGCGATCGCAATAATCAAGCCGGGCAGAATGAAAATGCGCTTTTTTAGTTTCATCCGGTAATCACTTTTATTTGTGCTTCTGAATACTGACTCGCTAAGGTTTTAAACATTCAGGTAATAAATATTCATGCAACTCTCTTGATTGATATTTCCACGCAGGCTGATTTTTATGCGCTTGAATTTGACTTACTGGAAATACTGGCATTAAGGAATTACAGATAATCACTTCGTCTGCATAAGCCAAAGCTTCAGGATAGCGTATAACACATGATAAGTTATAATCACTTTTCGCCAATAATTCGATGATCTTTTGTCGCATAACCCCTTCCACCCCACACTGACTGAGGTCAGGCGTATAAACATTTTTTCCTTTTCGCCAGAAGATATTGGCAGTGCCGCATTCAACTAATAAGCCATCACTATCAAGTACCAGGGCTTCATCGGCTCCGGATTGTTCAATGAACCGTTTGATCAAAACCTGCTCCAAACGATTTAAGTGCTTAATACCAGCCAGATAGGGATTAATTCCCATTGGAATGGGGCTAAGAGTTAATGACACACCTTTTTGACGTTGAGTCACATATCGTTCAGGATATGAACTCAAAGACAAGATCTGGGTAGGCGTAATCGTGTCAGCAAAACTATAGCCACGGCCTCCCGTACCTCTGGACAGAATGACTTTCAAAACACCGGATTCGCACCCTTTCACTACCTGTTTAATATGGTTCTCAAGTTGGAACCAACCCAGTGCTGGCATAAAGAGTTTTTCAACACCTTTCTGCAACCGTTTTATATGCAAAGGTAGCAAAGCCGGTATCCCTTGCTCAACCCTTATTGTGGTAAAACAGCCGTCACCAAACTGCACCGCACGATCATTAACAGGTATATGATCGCACTGATTACCATTAATCCAATACGTCATGTTAACTTCTTATTTTTGATAAAAAAGCCCCAACACATGTTGGGGCTTTTTATAAACACAAAGTAATTTTAGATCTTGCGGAAAATCAATGACCCATTAGTGCCACCAAAACCAAAAGAATTACACAATGCGTATTCCATTCCTTCAACGTTGCGCGCTTTACCTGGAACTAAATCCAGACGACAATTCTCATCCTGATTCACCAGGTTAATGGTTGGAGGAATAATTTGATCACGCAGAGAAAGAATAGTGAAAATAGATTCAATCGCACCTGCTGCACCCAACAAATGGCCTGTCATCGATTTGGTTGAACTCACCAATACTTTAGTGCCTTCACCAAAAACAACCTCCACTGCACGTGCTTCAGCAATATCACCAACTGTCGTTGAAGTACCATGAGCATTGATGTAACCCACTTGCTCTGGTGAAATCCCCGCATCTTTCAGGGCATTTTGCATCGCTAAAGCAGCACCTGCACCATCTTCAGGAGGTGATGTCATGTGGTAAGCATCACTGCTCATGCCAAAGCCAACAACTTCAGCATAGATTTTCGCGCCGCGTTTTTTCGCATGCTCATACTCTTCAAGCACGACAATACCTGCACCATCGCCCAGAACAAAACCATCACGATCTTTATCCCAGGGACGGCTCGCACCTTGAGGATCATCATTACGGGTTGATAATGCGCGTGCAGCACCGAACCCAGCAACCCCAAACTCAGTACTCGCTTTTTCTGCACCACCTGCCAGAATAATGTCAGCATCATTATAGGCAATAATGCGAGCTGCATGACCGATATTATGTACGCCAGAAGTACAGGCTGTTGCAATGGAGATGCTCGGACCACGAAGACCATACTGGATGCTCAAATGGCCCGCCACCATATTGATGATGGTCGATGGTACAAAGAATGGGCTGACCTTACGAGGCCCTGCCGATAACAGTGTACTGTGATTTTCTTCGATCAGGCCCAACCCACCAATACCAGAACCAATAGCAGCACCAAAGCGGCTAGCATTGGCTTCTGTTACTTCGATTCCTGCATCTTCAATAGCTTGTTTGCCCGCAGCAATACCATACTGAATAAAGAGATCCATCTTCCGTGCTTCTTTGCGCGAAATATTGAAATCTTCATGATTAAAATTCTTCACTAAACCTGCAAACTTCGTTGCATGGTTAGAGGTATCAAAATGTTCGATAAGGCCGATACCACTCTGTCCGGCACAAACAGCGTTCCAAGAAGACTCTACTGTATTGCCGACAGGAGATAACATGCCTAGTCCGGTCACGACTACTCGACGCTTAGACACGGTTATCCTCCAGGGAGGGAAAATATTTGGGACGAAAAACATAGGCGGTCGAACGACCGCCTAGGTATGTGTGCTTATTTACCTGCGTTTTCAACGTAGTCAATAGCAGCTTGAACTGTAGTGATTTTTTCAGCTTCTTCGTCTGGGATCTCGATATCGAACTCTTCTTCCAGAGCCATTACCAGTTCAACTGTGTCAAGAGAATCAGCGCCCAAGTCATCAACAAATGAAGCTGTGTTCACAACTTCTTCCTCTTTAACACCCAGTTGTTCAACGATGATTTTCTTAACGCGTTCGTCGATAGTGCTCATACTATTAAATTTCCTATCAAAACTCGCTTTTGCGATGGTTTTCGTAGTTTATAAAATACAGGAAAAGATGCAACCAAATCCCGGCTGGTCGAACCACAATCAGCTTTTTTTGTATAAAAAATACATCAAAAACAGTGGGTTCGCTCATTTTTAGATCATGTACATGCCACCATTGACATGCAATGTTTCACCCGTGATGTAAGCGGCCTCGTCAGAAGCAAGAAACGCTACAGCACTGGCAATTTCCTTTGCATCACCAAGACGATTAGCAGGTATTCCAGCAGCAATGCCTGCTCGTTGTTCGTCTGTCAACGCTCTGGTCATATCAGTTTCGATAAAACCAGGTGCAACAACGTTAACAGTGATGCCACGGGAAGCGACTTCACGAGCCAATGATTTACTGAAACCAATAACTCCTGCTTTCGCTGCCGCGTAATTCGCCTGTCCTGCATTTCCCATTGTTCCAACAACAGAGCCAATGGAAATAATACGTCCATAACGTTTTTTCATCATAGAGCGCATTACTGCTTTTGACAGACGAAAAATCGAAGAAAGATTAGTGTCAATAATATCTTGCCACTCATCATCTTTCATGCGCATCAACAAGCTATCACGAGTGATGCCCGCATTATTAACTAAAATGTCTATTTCACCAAATTCAGCCCGAATATTCGATAGTGCATTTTCAATGGATTCTGAATCTGTGACATTTAGTACAAAACCTTTGCCTTTATCACCAAGGAAGGCGCTGATTGCTTCAGCTCCCTTCTCACTGGTTGCGGTGCCAACAACACGTGCACCACGTTCAACCAATAATTCTGCAATCGCGCGCCCTATGCCACGGCTCGCGCCAGTGACCAGTGCAATTTTTCCATCAAAGCTCATGTTTTCCCCAGTTATTTGTTCAGAGCAACTGTGAGTGATGATACATCATTTACTGCTACAGCACTTAAAGTATCAACAATACGTTTCGTTAACCCAGTGAGTACTTTACCTGGTCCGATTTCCAACAATTGTTCAATCCCAAGCTCTGCAATATATTCAACTGATTCTGTCCAACGCACTGGATTATACAACTGACGCACCAAAGCGTCCCGAATAGCGTCAGCAGATTTTTCTACTTTTACATTGACGTTATTCACGACAGGGAATTGTGGCTGGTTAAACTCAACATCTTGCAATGCAGCCGCCAGTTGCTCAGCAGCAGATTTCATCAGTGCACAATGCGAAGGCACACTAACGGATAATGGCAATGCCCGTTTTGCACCTGCGGTCTTACATGCCGCTCCCGCACGCTCTACAGCCTCTTTTTCACCTGCGATAACCACCTGCCCAGGTGAATTAAAATTAACCGGCGAAACAATCTGACCTTGTGCTGACTCTTCACATGCCTTTGCAATGGATTCATTATCTAAACCGATAATGGCATACATTGCTCCCTGCCCTTCCGGTACAGCTTCCTGCATCAACTTCCCACGCAATTCAACAAGTTTAATGGCTTGCTGGAAATCAATCACCCCAGCACAAACCAGCGCAGAATATTCGCCAAGGCTATGACCTGCCATTATGGAAGGCACCTTACCGCCTTTCTCCTGCCATACACGCCAAATCGCCACTGAAGCGGCCAACAATGCAGGTTGAGTTTTCCAAGTTTTGTTCAGTTCTTCCACAGGCCCTTGCTGAACTAATGCCCATAAATCATATCCCAAAACCGCAGAAGCCTCTGCGAACGTTTGTTCAACCAGTGGAAATTCTGCGGCTAAATCTGCCAACATACCCAGAGATTGAGAACCTTGACCGGGAAACACCATTGCAAAATCAGACATGTTTATTTTCCTGTTAAATTAAAAACGTACCAGCGCTGAGCCCCAGGTAAAGCCACCGCCAAATGCTTCAAGTAAAATAAGTTGACCGCGTTGGATTCTTCCATCACGTACCGCTTCATCGAATGCTGTCGGAATAGATGCTGCCGAGGTGTTGCCATGACGATCCAAAGTCACAACCACCTTATCCATTGCCATATCTAATTTCTTGGCAGTTGCCGCAATGATACGCAAATTCGCCTGATGAGGTACTAGCCAATCAAGCTCAGAGTGAGGCACGTTGTTGGCTTCTAATGTTTCATCAACAATATTCGCTAATTCACGAACGGCAACTTTAAAGACTTCATTGCCAGCCATCGTCACGTATTCTGGTGTATCGCACTTCACTCGGCTTTGATGAGGCAATGATAGCAATTCACCATAACGACCATCGGCATGAAGATGAGTGGATAAGATGCCAGGTTCCTCTGAAGCCCCGACTACCATCGCTCCTGCTGCATCGCCGAAAAGAATAACTGTGCTGCGATCTTTAGGATCTAAAACTCTTGAAATAATGTCAGAACCGATCACCAGTGCATGTTTAGCCGCACCCGTTTTAATAAATTTATCGACAACGCTCAATGCGTAAGTAAAACCGGCACATGCCGCCGCAACGTCAAAAGCCGCAATGCCTTGAATACCCAACAATTGCTGAATTTGACAAGCTGCACTTGGAAAAGCATGAGTTGAGCTTGTTGTGGCAACAACGATTAAATCAATTTGTGTTTTATCGATGCCCGCCATTTCAATGGCTTTTTCAGCAGCCTTGAAACCCAAAATTGCAACATTTTCATCTTCAGCCGCAATACGGCGTTCACGAATGCCCGTCCGAGTGACAATCCACTCGTCAGACGTATCTACCATTTTTTCTAAATCTGCGTTAGTACGCACCTGCGCAGGCAAATAACTGCCCGTACCTAAGATCTTTGTATACATTTTATGTTTATTCACTCTTGGGTAATACTGCATCCAGCCGGGCAGCAATTCTGTCTGGAACCTGCTTTTCTATAGCTTGAATAGCTTGCTCAATAGCAGCTTTAAAAGCATATTCATTGGCAGCACCGTGACTTTTTATGACGATGCCACGCAATCCTAATAACGTTGCTCCATTATACTGGTCAGGATTTAGATGGCCAAAACGTTTAGTTATCTGCCTTAGTAACCATTTTCTAACTATCTTCATCTTGAATAGTTTCATCAACCAAGATGATTTGTTCTGCTGACCATCCGGTGACTTTACCAGAGATAAAATCACTCTGATCGCACCTTCCATCGTCTTCAGCGTAACATTACCTGCGAAGCCGTCACATACGAGCACATCCGTTTTTCCCGTCAGTAACTCATTTCCTTCCACATACCCGATGTAATTAATCGTTGGGATATTACGCAAGGTTATAGCGGCTTCGCGGATATTATCCAGCCCTTTGGATTCCTCTTCCCCGATATTGAGTAACGCAACACGCGGATTATCCACACCAGCAACATACTCTGCCATTACGGCACCCATAATCGCAAACTGAACTAACATGCTACTATTACAATTAATATTAGCGCCTAAATCTAATACAACTGTCTTCTGCTGTTTTAGATTAGGTATCACTGTCATCAATGCAGGCCGTTCAATACCTTCAATGGATTTCAGCATCAATTTAGCCAATCCCATCAAAGCACCTGTATTTCCCGCACTGACACAAGCCTGTGCTTCGCCCGACTTAACTAAGTCTAATGCGATACGCATTGAAGTACCGTGACTGGAACGGATAGCCTGAGACGGCCTTGCATCGTTGGAAACGACATGTTCCGCAGGAACAATTTGCAAACGACTAAGCAGCTCAGCATTTTGATTTGCAAGCAAAGGAAAGATGGTTTCGGGATTGCCGACCAACAATAGCTTCAGTTGTGGATTAGATGCGAGTGCCTGCAATGCAGCAGGCACCGTAACGCGAGGACCAAAGTCCCCACCCATAGCATCTAACACTAAGGTTAGATTAGCCAAGATATCAACTTGCTAATGATTAGCTGAAATTACTTGTTGATTACCTTGCGGCCACGGTAGTAGCCATCAGCTGTCACGTGATGACGCAGGTGAGTTTCACCAGAAGTTTTGTCTACAGAGACAAGTGTTGCAGACAGTGCGTCATGAGAACGACGCATACCACGCTTAGAACGAGTTGGTTTATTCTGTTGTACGGCCATTGACCTTACTCCTTAAGTACTTTTCTTTAAACTGGCTAATACGGCAAACGGGTTTGGTTTTTCTGCTTCAGGGGGCAGTATACCAAACACCATGTCCGCGTCGGACACTTCACAGTGTTCAGAATCATGTACCGGAATCACCGGCAAAGATAGAATTATTTCATCTTCAATCATTGCCAGCAAATCTATTTCGCCAAATTCGTTAACGTTTATTGGCTCATACTCTTCCGGTAATGCCTCAGCCTGTTCATCATTGACGACCGGGCTAAAACAATACGTTGTGTGAACATGATGACTGAAATTACTGCCACAACGCTGACAGGTAAGCGTAACATCCACTTCGGAATGCCCTTTTACGACTGCCAGACGCTGATTATCAATTTCAAATGATAATGAGCTATCTACATCACTATCCACACTGACCACAGTTTCTGCAAGACGAGAAACTTGCCCAGCAGAATAACTACCATGGTAATCCAATCTTTTCTGGGCTGTTCGAAGTGCATCGATGGTCAGGGGTAATTTTACCTTTTGCATAAGGCGCGCATATTATCTTTGTAATGGGACATAGTCAAAGAAAAAGGCCACACATCTGCGCCTTTCCGTCAAATATTCGCTTATTCAGCGGCGTATAGTTTAAAATGCCTACAAATATTTCTCTACGTATTTTATGGAAAAAAAGATGCTTCCGATTGTTTTATCGTCAACTTCCGAATATCGCCGCCTATTGCTAGAAAAGCTGGGATTGCCTTTTACCTGTGCTTCTCCCAATATTGATGAAAGCCCGCTGGAAAACGAAAGCCCAAAACAATTGGTAACGCGGCTGTCACATGCAAAAGCTCGCGCATTACAGCGGGAGTATTCTAGCCACCTAATTATAGCGTCAGATCAAGTTTGTGTTTTGGATGACAAAATTACCGGCAAACCACATAATTTTGAGAATGCTTTCTTACAATTGAAAAAAGCCAGTGGAAAATGTATCACTTTTTATACTGGTATTACCTTATTCAATAGCAAAACAGAAGTGGTTGATACTCGTCGTGAGTTATTCCAGGTCTATTTCAGAGATCTGACAGAAACAGAAATTATTTATTATCTAAACAAAGAAAAACCCTTCAATTGCGCTGGTAGTTTTAAAAGCGAAGGCTTAGGAATTACATTATTCGAAAAACTTGACGGCAAAGATCCAAACACACTTATCGGCTTACCATTAATAACGTTGACAGAAATGCTGATCCGTCAGGGGATAAACCCACTGACGGTATGCTATCAATGATTATTATGCCGCAATATTCTTAAACATTTCCGCAAACTATCATCCATTGGGGCTTCGAAACGCAGCGTTTCCCCCGTGGATGGATGGGTAAACTTTAATGAGCTGGCATGTAAGAACAATCGGTTAAGTCCTGTTTCTGCAAGCTGGGCATCAAATGTTCTGTCACCATAGCGATCATCAAACGCAATAGGATGGCCGGCATGTAAAGTGTGAACGCGGATCTGGTGAGTTCGCCCTGTTACTGGGCTTGCTCGCATTAATGTCGCAAACGCATATCGTTCTTCAACTTTAAAACGTGTTTCAGATGGTTTGCCTTCTTTACCGACTTTAACCACCCTTTCCCCACTTTGCAGGATGTTTTTCAACAAAGGTGCTTCTACTACTTTACAATGGGATTGCCATTGCCCACGCACTAGCGCCAAATAATCTTTCTGCATCTGTTTCAAGCGTAATTGTTCATGCAATGCCCGCAATGCAGAACGTTTTTTCGCAATCAACAAAATACCCGATGTATCGCGGTCAAGCCGATGCACCAGTTCAAGAAAGCGTGCTTCAGGACGCAAAGCTCGTAACCCTTCTATCACGCCAAAACTCAGGCCACTGCCCCCATGTACGGCAGTTCCTGATGGTTTGTTTATGACTAAAATATGGTCATCTTCATACAAGATACATTCCGCCAGAGCAGCAACCTTATCCAGCTTGACAGAGATAGGTGTTTCTTGTTTTTCTGCGACTCTAATCGGCGGGATCCTGATGACATCACCTGCTGTCAATTTATATTCAGGCTTGATTCTTCCTTTGTTGACCCGAACTTCACCTTTACGCAAGACCCGATAAATCAGGCTCTTAGGTACGCCTTTTAAACGGGCCAGCAAAAAGTTATCAATTCGCTGACCGGCATATTCGTCATCAATCGTGACAAACTGTACAATTTGATTATCTGTTTTCATGGACGAGATTCTAATAATCCAACCAACAGAGCGCCACTCATTTTTAACTATGTCTAAATAACAGCCATTTTTCCTACTTCATTGTTTCAGGTGACTTAGGATAAAGACTAAATATTAACAACTTATCACTATTTCCTAATAAAAAACCTGTAAAGCGATAAAGTCACCTTGCTATCACCCCAATAGCAATGGAATAATGCTTTCTGGCCACGGTTTACTAAACTATGAATGGCAAGATTGAAATTGTTTGTTATCTGTTTGATCGAGCAAAAACGCAGCAATGGCATAAGACGTAATGTTCGATCAAATAATTTATGGGCTGCGGGTGGCAGCTTACTGGATTGGGCAAAATCTGTACCTATTTATTACAGTGCCCCAATAAAGAGTACTGTGTTCAAATGAAATTCAGACTCGCCGACAAATAGGCGCCTCTATACAAACGATAGCCGTGAGGCTGGCGGTTTTGTAAAAGACACGAGGCCATCGGTAACTAGTAGCTCGCCTCTTTTTTACTCGCAGCTCTATATTCATGTAAAAAATAATGAGTAAGTTAGAATGAAAAGAATGTTAATCAACGCAACCCAGCAGGAAGAGTTGCGTGTTGCCCTTGTTGATGGGCAACGTCTTTATGATTTGGATATTGAAAGCCCTGGACACGAGCAGAAAAAGGCAAATATATATAAAGGTAAAATTACTCGAATTGAACCTAGCCTGGAAGCTGCTTTCGTTGATTACGGAGCGGAACGTCATGGTTTCCTACCCATAAAAGAAATTGCTCGCGAATATTTCCCAAGTAATTATCACTCTCATGGTCGACCTAATATTAAGGATATTCTTAAAGAAGGCCAAGAAGTCATCGTCCAGGTTGATAAAGAAGAACGAGGCAACAAAGGGGCCGCTTTAACAACCTTTATTAGTTTGGCTGGCAGCTATTTAGTCCTGATGCCAAATAACCCAAGGGCTGGCGGAATTTCTCGCCGCATTGAGGGTGATGATCGCATCGAATTAAAAGAAGCGCTTTCTTCTCTGGAAGTTCCAGAAGGCATGGGGCTTATTGTTCGTACCGCAGGTGTAGGCAAATCTGCTGAAGCTTTGCAGGGCGACTTGAACTTCCGTCTAAGACATTGGGAAGCAATCAAAAAAGCCGCAGACAGCCATTCCGCTCCCTTCCTGATCCACCAGGAAAGCAATGTTATCGTGCGCGCATTCCGTGACTATCTGCGCCCAGACATTGGGGAAATCTTGATCGACAACCCTAAAGTCCTTGATTTGGCACGCCAACACATTACTGCCTTAGGACGCCCGGATTTTGCCAGTAAAATCAAACTGTACAGTGGTGAAGTTCCTCTGTTCAGCCATTATCAAATAGAATCGCAAATCGAATCGGCCTTCCAGCGTGAAGTTCGGTTACCTTCTGGTGGTTCTGTGGTCATTGATACTACTGAAGCTTTAACGGCTATCGATATCAACTCATCCCGTTCAACTCGTGGTGGTGATATTGAAGAAACGGCATTTAATACCAACTTGGAAGCTGCTGATGAAATTGCACGCCAGTTGCGTCTGCGTGACCTCGGTGGTCTTATTGTTATCGATTTCATTGATATGACTCCAGTGCGTCATCAACGCGAAGTTGAAAACCGGCTGCGTGATGCTGTGCGACAAGATCGTGCCCGCATTCAAATCGGCCGAATTTCCCGCTTTGGCTTACTTGAGATGTCGCGCCAACGTTTAAGCCCATCTCTGGGTGAATCCAGCCACCATGTCTGCCCGCGTTGTAGCGGCACCGGAACTATTCGTGATAACGAATCACTGTCCCTGTCAATTCTGCGTTTAATCGAAGAAGAAGCGCTGAAAGAAAACACACATCAGGTTCATGCAATTGTTCCTGTACAGATCGCTTCCTACTTACTGAATGAAAAACGTCAGGCTGTCAGCGCTATTGAACATCGTCAAGGTGATGTTGGAGTTGTCATTGTTCCGAATGATCAAATGCAAACTCCACATTTCTCAGTCTTACGTGTACGTAAAGGCGAAGAAATTTCAGCTTTGAGCTATCTGCTTCCACAACTGCATGAAGCAGAAATGACCAATACTCTGGACGATGCTCAGCATGAACGTAAACGTCCAGAGCAACCTGCCATTTCAACTTTTGATCTGCCAGCAGAAGCAGCAGCTCCGGCAGCAACAAAAGTAAAAACAAAAGAGAAAAAAGTCGTCACCAATAACCAGAAACCGACAGAAAAACCAGGTTTGCTCAGCCGATTCTTGAGTGCCCTGAAAAAGATGTTCAGTGGTGAAGAAGAAAAGCAACCCCAAGAAAGGGGCAAAAAATCGTCTGGCAATGATAATCGTCGCTCATCAGAACGTCGTAACCCACGCCGTCAGAATCAGCGTCGCGAAAGTGAAACACGCAATAACCGTGAACGTGATGAACAACGTAAGGGCCGTAATATCCAACAAAAAAATAATGTTCAGGATAGCACTGCTCTGGATAACGAAGCTCGTGAAGCACAGCAACAACAACGCCGTGAACAACGTGCTGAACGTCAACGTCGTCGTCAAGAAGAAAAGCGGCAGCAGCAACTGGAAGCTAAGGCTCAGCAGACAATCAATCAACCTGACATTGTCGAAGAAGAAATTGAAGAACGTCAGCCAGTCATGCCTCGCCGTCAACGCCGCCAGCTTGAGCAAAAGGTACGTATCACTGACGAACTGAGACAAGAAACTAACATTATGGCCTTACCCGCTGTGATGCCTGAGCCTGTATCAGAAAACGTTCATAAAGAGACAAAAGCGTCTGTATCAGCCGTTATTGATACTTATGTTGAAGCAGCAGCTAACCAACCTGAAATACCACAAAATGCAGATTCACAAGACTCTGTATCACAAGCCGCAGTTTCACAACCTATTATTTCACAAAGCAATGAGCAGCAAGACAACATAATGCCGCGTCGTTCCCGCCGTTCCCCACGCCACTTGCGTGTCAGCGGTCAGCGTCGTCGTCGCTACCGTGATGAACGCAATCTGACTCAATCGCCAGTACCATTGAACATGGCTGTCGTATCGCCAGAACTGGCATCAGGCAAAGTGTGGGTTCGTTATCCTGTTACTCCTGTGACCATTAATGAACCTGAAATCACGGCTTCTGTTAATGCAATTAGCGAAACGGTTGAAGAAAAAACAATACCTGCACAACAGGAAAAAGTTATTCTGATGCCATCAATCACAGAATCAGTGCCAACTACAGCAGTACCTCACGTTGAAATAGCAGAACTGAAAGTAGCTGAGCCACAAGACAGCATTACTCATTATGACAATGAAAAACCTGTTGTTGATAGCATTTCCATCGTGACACCAGTAGAGCCGGAATTAGAAAGCTCTAAGGTTTCGAAACCAGCTAGCGTGGAAGTCATCATCAATCATGATGAAAAACATTGGTCAGAAATTTCAAGAAATGAAGAGTCACACATTCTAGTATCACTAGATTCTGAAAAAATGCGTCACACAGTGGCTCCCATCGTTATGACATCGATTGTTGAACAGGAACATCATGAAGAACAGCCATCTGTCGCAACGGAAACATGTTCTAAGGCAGAGGATGTTAAAACGGAAGAGAAAAAAATTGTTGAGTCTTCGATTATCGTGGAAAAAAATCATCATGCTTATTCCCCAATGACGAAGGCACCAGCACCAGATATGATGACCAAGCCAGTGATTATCACTGAATGGCAACGCCCTGATTACCCATTCAAAGGCAAAGGTGGTGCAGGCGGACATTCTGCAACAAGTATTGCAACTTCTGCTATGTCTAAACCACAGCCATTTGAATAATTGGATACTGTGATTTGAATTAAATGGCTCCCCTGAACTGGGAGCCATTTTTTTACCTTATTCATAACAAAAACACAACAAAAACGAATTACCATTTAAGATAGTTAATTTTATGGAGAACTTCCCGTCTATGAAACCTTGGCTAATTTTTGGTGCTGGAAAAGGTGTTGGACACCATTTGGTCACTATTGCCCTAAAACAAAACCGCCCTGTCACAGCCCTAATTCGTAATACACAACAAGCTGCGGAACTCAGTGCAGCAGGAGTTAACGTAATACACGGCGACGCTTGTGACAGAGAAAGCATAGGAAAAGCGATTGCACAGGCAGGAAAAAATCCTGTTGTTTTCTCAACTATTGGAGGAGGCGATGCTGATCATCATGGGAATATGGCAATAATAGATGCACTGGAACAAGCTCAAATTTCTCGTATGTTATTAGTAACATCCATTGGATGTGGTGAAAGTTGGAAAACATTATCAGCACGGGCTAAATCATTATTTGGGCAATCTGTCAGATACAAGTCACTGGCTGAAAGTTACCTGCAAACCAGCACACTGGATTTTACAATCATTCGTCCTGGTGGTCTTACCGATCAACCTGGCACTGGACATTGCAAACGTTATCAAGAGGAAGTTCATGGTATGGTTAGCCGAGAAGATGTAGCAAAACAATTGGCACAAATGGCCGAAGATGAACAAACTTACTATCAAATTTATGCTTTAATTGATCCTGAACTCAAACCTCATTGGAACTCAAACTAAAAAACAACCACGCCATTAGGCGTGGTTAATACCTTTTCAAACAACTAAAACTTACTTAACTCCACCATCCATTGCCTTAAGTTTTTTGGATAACTCACGGCGTTCTTTAGATAGCTCGGCATTTTTGATGATATATTCATCAACACGCTCTTCATAATCACTGCGCATATGAGCAATAATTCCTTGAATATCTTCAATCGACATTCCTGGTTTTATGTAGTCACTCAGGTTATCAAGCAGAAGTACACGTTTTTGGTTATCTCGGATCTTTTTCTCATTGTCTACAATTTCGCGCTGTAATTTGTTTTTGCGACGAAATATACGCACAAACTCCAGTACATTTTGGAATGTTGGCTTATTTGTGTTGTCCATTTTTTACACCTTTTTAATCAGACCGATAATTTCTTATGCTAACTACACAATACAATTTCAAGTGGCGCATAGACAAGTCAGTTTCAACAATTTATTGATACAAACTACCTTTCAGATACATTTCTTAATCAAATTTCTTTTCCCATCTATCTGGTGAACAATAACCGTCACTGCCACGGTAAGTTTGAGTTTGGATAGCCATACGAACTGTTTCGCTCAAATCTTATTATGGTTTACCATGTATAACATGTAATTTAACGTCATCGAGAATGAGCGTTTTTGGTGTGCAGCCTAGCGAAGAGTTAGATAAATGTGATACCAATGGAAATAATAATTCATTGATTAGTAGTAATTAAATTGGCGATAGTGGAGAATACACAACCTTGAATACCAATAAAGAAAACCAAAGTTTCTACTTTCATGATTATGAAACTTTTGGTAAACATCCGGCCTTAGATCGCCCAGCACAATTTGCAGGAGTTCGCACTGACAGTGATTTCAATATTATTGAAGAACCTTTGGTAGTGTATTGTGCTCCCGCTGATGATTATCTTCCCGATCCTGAAGCTGTCATGATCACAGGCATTACTCCCCAGTTGGCATTGAAAAAAGGCGTTAATGAGGCCGAATTCGCCCGACAAATCCACGAAGCATTCAGCAAACCCAATACATGTATTCTTGGGTATAACAACATTCGTTTTGATGACGAAGTCAGCCGTAATATCTTCTATCGTAACTTTTATGATCCTTATGCCTATAGCTGGCAAAAAAGCAACTCTCGCTGGGATTTACTCGACGTATTACGCGCCTGCTATGCCTTGCGTCCAGAAGGCATTGTCTGGCCGGACAATGAAGATGGATTACCTAGCTTCAAACTAGAACATCTGACAAAAGCCAATGGTGTTGAGCATACTCATGCCCATGATGCCATGTCCGATGTTTATGCCACTATCGCAATGGCAAAACTGGTGAAAAAAGCTCAACCCAAATTGTTTGATTACTTTTTCCAGTTAAGAAATAAACAGAAAATCAGCAATCAAATTGATATCCCACAAATGAAACCCCTGGTTCATGTATCTGGCATGTTTGGGGTTCTGCGCAGCAATATTAGTCTTGTTGCCCCTTTGGCGTGGCATCCGAGTAACCGTAATGCGGTTATCATGTGCGATTTGGCTGGCGATATCACTCCACTGTTAGAACTCAGCGTAAATGAATTACGCGAGCGCTTGTATACCCGACGGGATGAATTACAGCCAGATCAAAGTCCAGTCCCCATTAAACTCGTACACATTAATAAATGTCCAATCATTGCGCCAGAAAATACCTTGCGACCAAAAGATGCAGAGCGAGTAGGATTAGATCGCAACCGATGTGAGCAAAATCTGGCTATCTTGCGCAATAATCCGCAAATCAGGGAGAAAGTTGTTGAACTGTTCTCCCATCCAGAAGCGTTCCCAGAATCTGATAATGTCGATACTAAGCTCTATAGCGGCTTTTTCAGCGATGCCGATAAAACTGCAATGGAAATTATCCGAGAAACGTCTTCCCAGAATTTGCCAGCCTTGGATTTAACATTCCAGGATGCACGCATTAAGCCACTGTTATTTCGCTATCGTGCGAGAAACTATCCAGCGACATTGGATTATGACGAGCAACAACGTTGGTTACGTCATCGGCAGGATACATTAACACAGGAAAACATCAGCCAATATCTTGCAGCTATTGAAGAACTTTTTATTGAATATCAATCTGATGAAGAAAAGTGTCGCCAGTTAAAAGCATTGGTTGATTATGCAATCCAAATAGCCGGGTAAAGATTTTATACAGCTACCCAATAAATAAAGAAAAAGACAAACACCAAGGTTTTGTCTTTTTCTATTTCTATTCCGTCATCAAAGTAAACTAATCATGTGAATGCCCGGCAATTTGACAACCACACTCTCCGCCCCAATTTTTCAGCTTTGAGGTTTTCCCAATTCCAGGATTTAAGGTATTAGTTGGATCAATCGCTTGATAGAAATGCTTAAGCTGTGGTTTAGCTTTATACAAGTGACCAACGTTATGTTCGGCAGGGTATTCAGCGCCGCGCTGATGCAAAATTTCCAGCATTTTTGTTTTCAATGCATGGATATCTTCCCCCTTTTTAACAATATAGTCCTGGTGGAATACATGGCACATAAAGTGCCCGTAATATAGCCGATGGACTAATGCTTTATTGATTTCGGCCGGCAAAGTTTCAAGCCATTCACGATCACTACGCCGCAAGGCAATATCCAATGCCAAAATATCTTCCACTTCATCGCTGTGAACAGCCTGGTAACGAATAGCGGCTCCTGCAGCTGCAAAACGATGTAAGAATGCCTTCGCCCCTTCTTCTGGAGTACAAGCAAAATACTCCCCATCAGCCTGCTTGAAGTAATTTTCCAGCCACTCACTCGCCTCTTTTATACCTTCACCTGACATTTTCAGCATTAAGTGATGTTCAAAACGATTTCGGTATTCTTTCAGGCGAGTGGGTAAATGGGAAGGTAATAAACGACTCAATCCCTGCATGACACGATCTGTTAAATGTGCTGGTAAAAATGGCACCTTACCTAAAATAGTGTCCATTCGTCCTTTCAAATCAAAAAACATTGGCATTTTATCTGTGCCTAGTTTATCAATCATAACAAAGGTGTCTTTTCCATATATTTCTGCGATATCAAATATATCCCGATGCATATACTCCCCAGCGACTGGCAAATGCTGAAAATTCGATAGAATATGACGCCGCAATTCTGTCAGTACTTCGGGTTGATTCGTGCCGATATAAAAAACCTGTGACGATGGCTCTGCCGGAAAAGTATCAAGTCGAACAGCAAAAACAACCAATTTACCCGCACAGCCAGAGGCTTCAAACAGCCTGCGTTCATCAGCATTAAACCGTGATGGCGTGTCTGCCTCAACATCCCGTACACGCTGTGAATATTCATGATCAGAAGCAACTCTGTCACTATGCTGAATATCTTCGGTTCGATAACGTTGCTCTTCCAGACAAGTCAAGATATCTTCAGGTTGATCACCCAACGATACTCCCAAATGGTTAATCAGTTCAGCTTCACCCTTCTCATTAACGCGGCCATATAGAGCCATTTCAGTATAAGCTGGCCCACGCTGAACCAAAGAACCCCCTGAGTTATTACAAATCCCCCCAATAACGGATGCACCAATACAGGACGAACCGATAACTGAGTGTGGTTCACGTCCCAATGGTTTTAATACTTTTTCTAAATGCCACAACGTACTACCAGGGAACGCAATAACTTGGTTCGTTGATTGAAGGACCTGAATTTTATCCATGCGTAAGGTACTAATAATGACAATATCGCGGTCATAATCATTACCACTCGGTGTTGATCCTTCCGTTAATCCAGTATTAGCTGCCTGCATCAAAATAATTTTGTCAGCTTCAACACAGGCTTTAAATACTTTCCATTGTGCTAATAATGAGCCCGGAAATACCACTGCAAGAGCATCCCCTTGTCCAGAACGAAAACCTTTGCGATAACGTTCCGTTTTTCGAGGTTCAGTGAGAATATGAGAAGATCCAACAATATTCGTGAGAGTGGCGATTAATCGTTGATTTTGGGGATTTCTAGCATCATTCATATCGTTCTCTTACCTTACTCGGGCCAGACAAACAGGCTTTTAATGAAATCAGGCATGGCAAATCATCTTATTATATGATGCTTTTTGATAAATTTTGTATGATTTATGCCCTTTTTTGCCATTTCAAATAAAAAACAGCACCCGAAAGTGCTGTTTTTTTTAACAATAACAGAAGATTGGGGTACTTTCTGATTATGATTCAGTAAACTGCGGCATCGGTTGACGGAAGCTACGAGTCAGGAAAAACATGTAAATGAGACCAATGCCTCCCCATATCAAGCCTAACTCCATCGAATTTGATTCTAAATTCATCCATAAAACACCCACAGTTGCAGCACCAAGAAGTGGCAAGATCAAGAAGTTCAAGGTGTCTTTCAAGGTATTATTACGACGTTCACGAATATAGAATTGAGAAATCACCGATAAATTAACGAACGTAAAGGCAACTAACGCCCCAAAATTGATTAATGCCGTCGCAGTCACCAGCTCCAACCAACATGCTGATAATGCGATAATACCAACCAATATCACGTTAATGGCTGGAGTACGCCATTTAGGGTGAATATACGCAAATATTTTTTCAGGCAGTACGCCGTCACGTCCCATGACATAGAGCAAACGAGATACACCCGCATGTGCAGCCATACCAGAAGCCATTACCGTGACACTGGAGAATATGAGAATCACATATTGGAATAACGCACCAGCAACATAAAGTATAATTTCTGGCTGAGAAGCATCTGGATTTTTAAACCGAGAAATATCCGGGAAATAGAGCTGTAAGAAATAAGATACTGCAATGAAGATCATACCACCAATTAACGCAGTCAGGAAAATCGCTTTAGGAACAACCTTACCTGCATTTGGTGTTTCTTCCGACAAAGAACTAATGCCATCAAACCCAAGAAATGAAAAGCAAAGTATTGTCGCGCCAGTAATCATCGGAATTAATTGGGCTTCTTCTGATGTAAATGGCTGGATACTCAGTAACGTTCCTGCACCTTCTCCATTATAAACACCACGGATCATTAACCCAACAAGTATTACCATAACAACAATCTGGACAATCACAACGATGCTATTGATATTAGCAACGACATTGATGCCACTCAGATTGATGATTGTCATAAGTGCAGTCAACATGACTACAAAGATCCATGGTTCAATACCAGGGAACAAAGCCTGTAAGTAAATCTTTGCCAATAATACATTAATCATCGGCATCAACATATAATCCAGTAAAGAAGACCAACCCACCATAAATCCAAGATGGGGGCTCATTGATTTTTGTACGTAAGTATAAGCAGAACCCGCCGATGGAAAACGCTTTATTAATTTTCCATAACTTAGCGCTGTAAATAAAATTGCAGTTAATGCAATAGCATAAGATGTCGCAACATGCCCACCGGTCAAACCAGAAACAATTCCAAATGTATCAAAAATAGTCATTGGCTGCAGATAGGCAAGCCCCATCATGACTACTTGAAACAGAGTCAGTGTTCTTCTCAGCTGAACGCGGTTGTCAGAACCAGCTTGGTTAATACCAAGTGCAGTAGGAGTGGTGGTATTATGCAACATGAGCGAAACCTCCCATAACTTCGATCTGGGTACTGATACAACTACTTAATCGATAGTTACTGGGCAGACTTCGCTTCTGTCTATAAACAGAAAAGAAAGAAGAATTGGTGAACGGTGAATTGACAGAGGGCAGTGCCCCATAGTCATCGTTGCAGCAACGAGCGCCGATTGGCACAAGTGCAAAAGAGAATAATTGCTCCATATTTGCATTCCTCAGTACAGCAACCCCGTTTCAATTATGGTTGCTTGTGGTCAATATCGATCCGGAACAGAATCCGGCCTCTTGGTGTTGTAAAAAATAATTCAAAGCAAAAAAAATAACTGATGCATATTTACGCACCAGTTATTTTTAGTGCACGCATTTTGCACTTCAAGTCCAGAAATAGCAAGTGCGATAACACTAAAAATTTACTATTTTTTACGACACTACAGAGCCTTATGGAGTAGGCTCTTACTGAGTTAGTGCTGAAACCAAATGCTACCAGATCCGTTGATTGGCCTTTGATAAGTTTTTAGCACAGAGGAAAACTATTTACCATTTTATTACGATTTTCTGATAGCAAAAAAATCATCCCATCATGACAAAATTGATGACGGGATGATTCTATATGATGTCCGAATGTTAAGTATAATGACTAATATTTATAAGAAAGAAAAATATTAATTAAAAATCATAATTAATGCCGATGTGGTAGCGACGGCCATCCAGAACTGCATCATTAGTTTCTTCAGTTACTCGTTTGTCAAAAACATTGTAAACTCCACCTGACAAGCGTAGATTTTTATTCAAATTATAAGTTACCCCTAGATCGACAAAAGTATAAGAAGGAGCTCCATCTCTCATACTAGAGCGATATTGATAATTCTTTGTTTTACTGCGGAAATTAATACGTGTCCATGTATCTAATTCAGATAACGGCTGCCAGGTTAAGGTTGCATTTGCCATATGTGTTGGCATTTTGTTTAATGGCTGACCTTTAAAATTACCACTTTTTTGCTCAGAATCGGTATAAGTATAGTTTGCTGCCAATGATAAACTTTCAACAATATTCCAAAAGGTAGAATAGAATTATTTAAACAATATGGATAACCGACACATACCCGCAATACAGGAATAATTAAATTATTCCTGTCAGTGCTATATTTATTAAATTTCACTTTAATTGTATTAAAATGAATTATGGTTTTTATTATTCTAACTTACGAATTCTGTCACCAAACCATCAATTAATACTTGCGGTATACCCTGAGAACAACGTTCAATTCGGCCTTTAATACCATAAACTTCCGCTAAACTGCTTGGTGTAATAACTTGCTCAGGTTTACCTTCAGAAATTAACTTACCTTTTTTTAGCATTAATACATGGTCACCATGACGTAATGCTATATTAATGTCGTGAACAACAACAATCGTAATAATATTACGACGGCGCGTTTCATGTGCAACTAAATCCATTACATGGTATTGATAATTTAAATCCAGTGCACTTAATGGTTCATCTAATAATAATAACGTCGGACGACGGATTAACGATTGAGCCAATCCAACTAACTGTTTTTGACCACCAGATAATTGATCCAAATAGCTGAGTGCTAAATGTTCAATACCAAGCTGGCGTAATAGCTCCATGACTTCTTGTTCACATTGGCTATTGCTCACACCACCTGATGCTCGTTGAGCAACAATCACCGATTCCAATACATGAAGATGTACACCTGCCGGTAATGTTTGGGGCAAATAAACGACGTTTTTGGCACGTTGGGCAAAATTCATCTTCATCAAATCCTGCCCATCCAACAGCAGTTCGCCACTGGCTTTATTCAATCCCGCCAGCGAACGCAGAAGCGTGGATTTACCACAACCATTCGGCCCCAACAATACCGTAATTTGACCACGAGGCAATGTGTTGACATCCAGATTTTCGATCACGGGATGCTTTGGATATCCCGCCGTCAGGCAATTGATTTTTAATCCCTGGCTCATACATTTCCCCTATGGCGTAAGATTATGCTAAGGAAGAAAGGTACACCAACCAACGATGTCACTATCCCAACTGGGATAATAATGCCCGGTATCAGATTCTTAGAAGCAATGGAAGCTATGGATAAAACTAATGCACCAATCAACGCACTCGCAGGCAAGAAGAAACGGTGATCTTCACCAAACATCATTCTGGCGATATGAGGAGCCACCAATCCAATAAAAGCAATAGGACCAACAAACGCAACTGCCAATGCCGTCAGAATACTAATACGCAACAATGTTCCCAAACGAAGGCGGCTAATATTGATTCCAAAACTGATAGCTCGATCTTCTCCCAGACGCAGTGCGGTCAATTTCCAAGAATTGCTCAATGAGAGAGGCATAATGATAGAGAAAACTAATACCATAATACCCAGTTTTTCCCATGTCGCCCTGGCAAGGCTACCCATTGTCCAGAAAACCAGCCCCTGTAAGGTATCTTCCGTAGCGATAAATTGCATCATCGAAACTAACGCCTCGAAAGTAAACACCATCGCAATTCCGAACAATACAACGCCTGAGGTTGCAACTCTTGTCCAACGGGTAATGCCATCAAGCATTAAAGCAGCCAAAAATGCAAAGAGAAAAGCGTTTACGGAAATAAACCACTGATCCGGTATCCCTGGAATGCCAATACCAAGCACAATGGCTAATGCTGCGCCAAAAGAAGCTGCATTGGAAACCCCCAACGTAAATGGGCTGGCTAGTGGGTTATTCAGGATTGTTTGCATTTCAGCACCAGCCAGTCCCAGTGATAGGCCGATCACTACCGCCATCAAGGCATAGGGTAATCGAATATCCCAAACAATCACCCGTGTTGCTGCATTAACACTTTCTGGTGAAAATAGTGTTTGCCAGAGGGTTTGCAGCGATAACCCTGATGGTCCCATTGTAAAATCCAGTACAACAGAAATGCCAATCGCCAAGACGATGAATAATATCCATGCAATACGTCGGCGTAGGATATGACGATAATGTGCTTTTATCTCGCACTCACTCAATTGTTTTTTCACCATTGGCATAGGCTCGGTAGTGACGCTCATTTTTATTACCTGTTACTGCTTATTTCTCGCTGACCCAATATGTACCTACCGGTTCAATAGCCAAGAATTTATCGTGAAGTTCTTTCAATGTTTGTTGCGGATTTAAATCAGCGAATTTTTCAGGATAGAACCATTTAGCAAAAACTTGAGTAACAACAACATTATAAGGAGAGTTATAGTAGTGATGCCAAATAGCATAGCTACGCCCTTCTTTCACGGCAGTTAAGTTATTGATGCCTTTGCGTTCAGTGACTTCTTTCAAGCCAGCACGGGCAGTATCGGCAGAAGTTTTGGCTCCCATTTTGATCCCTCCATCTTTGTCACCAGGATCTTGCGCACCGCTTGCGATGTAAATATAAGGGTCTTCAGTAATGACTTTTTCCAGATTCATTGTTCCCAAAGGAGAAGGCAGTACTTCTTTAGCGATGTTTTTGCCTCCAGCCAAGTCAATGAAGTTCCCCATATTGCCGTTACCTGCTGTACCACAGCAATCTTCACTAAAACCTGCTAGAAGCTCAATAAATACAGAAGGCTTCTCCGTGTTTGGTATACGATCCGTAATATCGGTTACCAATTTAAGATTTTTTTCATAAAAATTAGCGTAAGCATTAGCTTGCTCTTCACGATGCAAAATTTTGCCCAGCATACGGATGCTAGGTAATGTATTTTTCAAGGGATCATTGCGGAAATCGACAAAAACAACAGGTACACCCGCTTTTTCCAACTGTTTCACCAATTCACTGTTTTTTCCTGGACCATGTCCAGACAGACCAAAAATGGCAACGTCAGGATTGAGTGTAAGCACTTTCTCGGAGCTGACACTATCAGCGCTAGTGTTACCAATCAGAGGGATATTATCAATTTCAGGAAATTTAGCTTTATAAATAGCGTAAGTTTGCGGGTCCAGTTTACGGAAATCACCTTGCCAACCAGCGATACGAGCCAGAGGTTTATCTCCTTCCAATATAGCAACAGAATGGAATAGACGACCTTCACCCAACAAGATACGATTGACTTCCTCTGGCACCTCAACAGTACGTCCAGCAACATCAGTGACTGTTTCAGCCCAAGATGCAAAACTTGCCATCATGGCAGAACCCGCCATTAGACTGATACTCATACTTTTCACGACTGCTCGAAATACAAACTTCACTTTAATTAGCCTCTTCATACAACAATTGTGCTGCTAACAATAAAGCAAATAAGAATACTTATCAATGCGATTGGAATGGTATAACCGAAATTTACCATCGATATTCTTTCCCTGATTCCCTGAAAAATAAAAACTGCCAATTCCATCACAGAATAGGCAGTTTTTTGTAAAACAAAATCAATAACACTTCAATTAATAATTATCAGATTATTGATAATTAGTTAACAAATCATTCTTTATCGGTATATTTGAATGCTGGAAATTCCATCTCACTGTATTTAACAAAGCGAGTTTTCTTTTTCAGCTTGTAACTAAGCCAAATCAGCAGAAATAACGGAATGCCAATGTAGGTCGCGGTCACTCCGTACCAGTCGATCTTATCTTGCAAAAATGCCTGATAATTTTGGCCCAACGTAATAACTAAACATAAGATAAAGGCAAAAATCGGCCCAATCGGGAAGAAACCTGAGCGATATGGCAGATCATTGATATCCAAACCTTGGGCGACATAGCCTTTGCGAAAACGGTAATGGCTGATTGCAATTCCGAGCCATGCAATAAATCCAGTCATACCTGAGGTATTCAATAACCACAAATAAACTGTTTGGTTACCAAACATGGAGCTAAGAAAACACAATCCTGCAACCACGGTCGTAACATAAAGTGCATTACGCGGAACACCACCTTTAGACAGATGACTAAAAATTTTCGGTGCTTTACCTTCTTTTGCCAGTGTGTATAGCATACGGGTAGAAGCATACATCCCTGAATTTCCCGCTGACAAAACAGCAGTTAATATCACCGCATTCATTATTGCAGCCGCTGATAATAAGCCAGCATTTTCAAATACCAGCGTAAATGGACTAACACTGATATCTTTCACGCCATTGTGCAACAAATTGGGATCAGTATAAGGGATGATCAGGCTGATGATTAAAATCGCAAACACATAGAACAATAAGATACGCCAAAATACTTTGCGCACAGCACGAGGGATATTTTTTGCTGGATCTTTCGACTCCCCCGCGGTAATACCTATCAGCTCTGTCCCTTGAAAAGAAAAACCGACAATCATTGCCACCCCGATCATGGCTGCAAAACCACCCGCAAAAGGAGCATCACCAACTCCCCAATTATGCCAACCTGCACCTTCAGCGCCTTTCATGATGCCGGCAATCATTAAAATGCCAACGGTAATGAACACAATAACCGTGGAAACTTTGATCAAAGAGAACCAATATTCTGCTTCACCAAATCCTTTGACGGAAATGAAGTTCAACAAAAAAATCAGGGCAAGAAACAACGCACTCCATACCCAACCAGGAACATCATTAAACCAGTACCCCATTACCAGTTGCGCAGCGACAAGGTCAACCGCAATCGTCACCGCCCAGTTGTACCAGTAGTTCCATCCCAAAGCGAAGCCAAAACCCTCATCAACATATTTGGAACCATAAGTTGAAAACGATCCTGAAACTGGCATGTACGCTGCCAATTCGCCTAAGCTGGTCATCAAGAAGTAGACCATTAGGCCAATTAATGCATAGGAAAGTAAAGCCCCACCAGGGCCAGCCTGAGAAATTGTTGCGCCAGAAGCAACAAATAATCCCGTGCCAATTGATCCACCTATGGCAATCATTGCCATATGTCGTGCTTTTAATTCACGGCGCAGGGTTGTCGGAGCCTGATCCCGTGGCATACTTTCTTCGCGAGACATTCTATTCCTATATCATTTAAAATAAATTTAATGCGGAATTGTAACAAATCCTCGTCTCCAGAATAGCAACGATTCGTGGTTATAAGATACCTTCATAATCCACAACCAATTATTAGCTACACGATTATATTCTCAATATTAGTTACAATAACTCAGTAACTTCCGTAACGCATTGGATATATGTTTTTGACGATGGTAAATCAGGTACAAGGTGCGATTGAGGCTACGTCCAGGAATAACAAGTTCAGATAATGTGCCATTTTTCAATTGTTCCTGGACAACTCGCCGTGAAAGACAACTGATTCCCATTCCATATTGAACAGCATGTTTGATGGCTTCTGAATTACCCAGCTCCATCGCAATATTGAATCTCGGCATTTGTGAGAACAAAAGATGATCCAAGATTTCTCTTGTTCCTGAACCTTTTTCTCTCAATATCCAAGGCGCTTTGATCAAATCTTCCAAGCTCAGCTCACCTTGCAACAGCGGGCTTTCTGGAGAGGAAAAAACGATCAACTCATCTTTCATCCATGGTTGTGTGATCAACTCAGGATTGTGACACAATCCTTCAATCAATCCCAAATCAACACGAAACTCAGCAACTGCCTTAATTACATCTCCAGTATTACTGATATTCAATTCCAATGGTGTCTCAGGGTAATCCTGACGGTATCTCGCCAGCATTTCAGGCAACATATAATTGCCAATCGTGCTGCTGGCCGCTAACCGCAATGCGCCCAATTCAAGTTTGAAAAGCTGTTCCACTTCACCAGCCTGTTCAAGTAATGCCAATGCCTTAGGATAGAGCAAACGCCCATGTTCATTAGTGACCAGACGTTTTCCGACTCTATCAAACAGTTGTACTCCCAACTGTCCTTCAAGATCTGTCAGTGAAGCACTCACCGCAGATTGTGATAACGCTAATTGCTGAGAAGCCTGTGTCGTTGAACCACTTTTCAGAACTTCTGCAAAAATCTCCAGTTGTCTCAGAGTGATACGCATATGGCCTCACGGGAAGTGAAATAAAAGGAAAAGATAGTCTTGATTTTAGACAGTATTACGCAACTTAACAAAAGTCACCCTTATTTAATCTATTTTAGTGTTTATATGTATAAATATTATCAATTTTATTAATTTATAAATCTTCCATATGCTTATTCCTAAAACGCATAAGCTAATAGAGTCGCCACTATGTCTGAAAATCAAGTAGAGGAATTTACCAAAGTCCACCAGAATACCGCATTAAAATTAATTCCCGGTATCCTATTAGCCGCAGTCCTGACGGCAATCGTCATCTATATCGGGACTATTCCTTGGCTTATAAATATGGGATTGGGTGTCCTGACACTTGCCATCTTATTGGGGATCATTATCGGCAATACTCTGTATCCTCTCTTAAAATCCACCTGTGATAGCGGTATCCATTTTTCCAAACACTACCTACTGCGAGCAGGTATCATTCTTTATGGATTTCGCCTGACTTTCCAACAAATCACAGATGTTGGCGCAACTGGAGTATTGATCGATATCATCATGCTTTCATCAACATTTTTTATGGCATTATGGATTGGGCGTACTTTTTTGCAACTGGATAGCCAAACCGTGGTCCTAATTGGTGCAGGAAGCAGTATTTGTGGTGCCGCTGCGGTTATGGCAACAGAACCCGTTGTCAAAGCCCCTGCCAGCAAAGTTACTGTCGCCGTCTCTACAGTCGTTATTTTTGGTACACTGGCAATCTTTATTTATCCGTGGATTTATCAACTCAATACCCACTACCAGTGGTTTAATTTTACTCAGGAAACATTTGGTATTTTTTCGGGTTCAACTGTTCATGAAGTAGCCCAGGTTGTTGCTATTGGGCATGTGTTAGGAAACGATGCCGAAAATGCAGCGGTTATCAGTAAAATGATCCGCGTTATGCTATTGGCACCTTTTCTATTATTGCTTTCCGGCTACTTCAGCCGCGTGGAAAGTAAAAATTGTAATGCCCATCCCCAAAAATCCCCAATCACTATTCCGTGGTTTGCTGTATTCTTTATTGCCACTGCGGGTTTCAATTCTTTTCATCTATTACCTGAATCCCTTGTTGATCATATCGTTGCTGCTGATACCATCATGCTGGCAATGGCCATGGTTGCTTTAGGGTTAACCACCCATATCAGTGCTATTCGCCAGGCTGGGGTTAAGCCTATCTTGTTGGCCCTTATTTTGTTTATCTGGCTAGTCGTGGGAGGATTAATCGTCAATCAGGGCATCCATCATTTATTGCGCTAATTTAGAATGAAGGAATATTAAATTGACTTTTGCTGCCAAAATTTTATCAATCAGGTGAACAATGCCATAATGACGAAAACACAGGAGAAAATAAGATGAAATTTGTTGGAGCCCATGTAAGCGCTTCGGGCGGTGTTGATCAGGCAGTGATCCGTGCTCATGAATTAAATGCAACGGCATTTGCCTTGTTCACGAAAAACCAGCGCCAATGGTATGCCCCTCCGCTATCGACAGATGTCATTGATCAATTCAAAGCGAACTGTGAACGTTACGGTTATGGTAACCGACAAATTCTTCCCCATGACAGCTACCTAATTAACCTTGGCCATCCTGAAGCAGACGGTCTGGAAAAATCCCGTGCAGCGTTCCTTGATGAAATGCAGCGCTGTGAACAGTTAGGCATTGACCTGCTGAATTTCCATCCGGGCAGCCATCTCAACAAAGTTGACATCGATAAATGTCTCACCCGTATTACGGAATCCATTAATATTACGTTGAATAAAACACAAGGTGTCACTGCCGTTATCGAAAATACCGCCGGACAAGGCACCAATCTTGGTTTTAGATTCGAACAACTGGCGGCAATTATTGACGGTGTCGAAGACAAAACCCGAGTTGGAGTCTGTATTGACACCTGCCACGCTTTTGCGGCTGGTTACGATTTACGCACTGAAAAAGATTGCGATGCGACTTTCAAGGCATTCGATGAAATCGTTGGATTAAAATATCTTAAGGCCATGCATCTAAATGATGCTAAAAGTGAATTTTCCAGCCGTGTTGACCGACATCACAGCCTTGGTGAAGGCAATATCGGTAAAACACCTTTCAGCTATATCATGAAAGATGACCGTTTCAATGGTATTCCCCTGATTCTTGAAACGATCAATCCAGATATTTGGGCTGAAGAAATTGCCTGGCTAAAATCCCAGCAAAGTTAATTACCTGACTGAAATTAACTCGATCTTTGCCATCATTGATGCAAGTTCAGTGCGGCTTTTAATCCCGACATTCGGCTGGCTAACCGTGAGTGCAGAAACTGCGGTCGCCAGACGCAATGTGTGTTCGCTGGATTCTCTCATCAGCAAACCATAGACCAATCCTCCGACCATAGAGTCCCCTGCCCCAACGGTGCTGACTACTTCACAATGTGGTGGTTTTGCCAACCATGAACCAGAGGCATTGACCCATAATGCTCCCTGCTCTCCCAGTGAAATAACAACGTGGGCGATCCCTCTATTACGCAATTCATGAGCTGCATCAATAACGCTATCCAAATCCGGCAATGGCTTACCTGCCCAAATCTCCAATTCATGACGATTAGGTTTTACCAGCCAAGGTAATGCTTTTAGGCCAGCAACAAGAGCTTCACGGCTGCTGTCGAAAATAACGCAGGGACAAGACTGTCGTAATTGCATCATCCAATCCGCAAATGATTCTGCTTTGATCCCTTCGGGCAAACTACCACTGACAACAACCATATCGAACTGCCCCAGCCATGTCAGAGAATCACTGACAAACCGATTCCATTCTTCTTCTGTCACATGGAAACCAGAAAAATTGAAATCTGTCACTTCACCTTGTTTTTCAGTCAGCTTGACATTAATACGCGTTCGTCCAGAGACTAGATGAAAACGATTTACCATCTTGTTTTCGCTAAAAAACTGCTGAAACCCGTCCTGATTCTCTCGTCCCAGAAAACCACTGACAGTAACATCAATGCCTAAGTCACGCAGTACCTTCGCGACATTGTTTCCTTTGCCAGCAGCGTGAAGCCCTGCCGTCTGTACACGGTTAACATTTCCCTTAACAATATCTGGGCATAAGCCAACTAAATCATAAGCTGGATTTAAGGTAATTGTGGCAACTCGACGGCTCATCTTGCCCGGTATCTCCTGAATAAACAGTCATAAGTAACATTAAATTTTATCTGTTATTTATAACATCAAAATTGAATCGTTTCAGTTAAAATTACAGCCCGATCGATCATTGTGTTAACGCAACCTAAAAGTAAGAATATGCAACGGAATAATTTCTTATTAGATGACTAAAATCAATCTGAACCAAAGTAAGTAGTTACTAGCCGGAGGAATATATCAGTGTCAGTCGTTGTCGGAGTGGGTGTCATCAACTCCCTACAGGCAGGTTTTCTCAGATAACCTGCTCTACCTTTATATGCAAAATGCGACAAAAGAAATTTAATTATTTTTCTTAATTATTTGTTTACACATATAATTTATTTATGTATCGTTGCGCTAGTACAAGGTAACACCATTCATCAGGGAGTCTATATGACCATTGAGGTAACGCAAAATTTGAAACGCCCCTCTATATTTGGTGGCGCTATGATCATTGCCGGTACTGCTGTCGGCGCAGGTATGTTTTCCATTCCGATTGTCACATCAGGTGTCTGGTTTACAGGATCAATCATTTTGCTGTTGTATACCTGTACATGCATGTATTTCTCTGGTCTGATGATTCTGGAAGCCAATATGAATTACCCTAC
Organism: Xenorhabdus sp. TS4; assembly: GCF_014467265.1. NCBI lineage: Bacteria > Pseudomonadati > Pseudomonadota > Gammaproteobacteria > Enterobacterales > Morganellaceae > Xenorhabdus > Xenorhabdus sp. TS4. The sequence continues at coordinate 126,468 of NZ_NKHQ01000082.1, forward strand.
TGGTTCCAGTTTCCATACTGTTACCAAGGATTTACTAGGCAAAGGCTGGTGTTCTCTCAATGACTTATCCATTGCCTTCGTTCTGTATATATTAACCTATGCTTATATTTCAGCAGGTGGTTCAATACTTTCTCACAATATCGAGAGCATTATTCCGCTAGCTCAATCAATAGCTGGATTATGTTTTGCCTTTATTGTTGCCTTTATTGTTTGGGTATCGACTAAGGCAGTAGATCGCTTAAGCACTATCTTGATAGGTGGCATGGTGATTACCTTTATTATGTCTGTCGGCGGTATGTTTACCGAAGTTAAGCCAGCTATCTTATTTGATCAAGCCAATACCAATTCAGACTATTTACCCTATGCTTTAATCTCCTTGCCTTATTTGCTAGCCTCATTCGGCTATCACGGTAACGTTCCGGGGCTAGTTAAGTATTACCATAAAGACAGTAAAGCCGTCACACACAGCTTGCTATACGGGACATTAATAACGTTAGCGATTTACATATTATGGCAGTACGTCATTCAGGGAAATATTCCACGTGAAGTCTTTAAGCAAATCATTGCTGATGGGGGTAATATTGGTAACCTATTGCAGCAGATGGATAATACTTCTGATAATACGACAATAACCCAATTCTTAAATGCCTTCTCATATATGGCTTTAGCGAGTTCATTCTTAGGCGTATCATTAGGATTGTTTGATTATCTGGCAGACTGCTTTAAATTTGACGATACTCGCAATGGTCGTTTTAAAACAGCACTGATTACATTCGTTCCTCCGACTATATTGTCACTCATTTTTCCAAACGGTTTCCTATACGCAATCGGTTTTGCTGGACTGGCAGCAACCATTTGGGCAGTTATTGTTCCGGCTTTAATGGCCCGAGCAAGCCGTAAACGCTTTCCAACATCCAGCTATCGGGCTCCAGGCGGTAATTTTTTGATTGTCTTTGTTATCCTATTCGGTTTGATAAATGTGCTAGCACACATTCTCTCTTTGTTTGATTTGTTGCCAGTTTATCGTTAATGTTTTCCTTCCACCCCAGTATTTTTACTGGGGCATTCATTCACCTCTTGCCTAATAGGCCAACTGCGAGTAATTTTGTCGCCATTTAAATATTCATTCCACTATTTCCTTGTTTCTACGGAAGGTATCTATGGCTAAAGCCAATGAAATTAAGCGCGGCGCTGCAATCAACTACAATGGAAAGCTATTATTAGTTAAAGACATCGATATTCAATCACCCAGCGCACGCGGCGCCAGCACGCTATATAAGATGCGTTTTACTGACATTCGTACCGGTCAGAAAGTGGAAGAACGTTTCAAAGGTGATGACATTCTTGAAACCATCACATTGACCCGCCGTAGCGTAAGTTTTTCCTATATTGATGGTGATGAATATATCTTTATGGATGACGAAGATTTCACCCCTTATCACTTCAAAAAAGATCAAATCGAAGAAGAACTGCTATTTATTCCCGAAAAAGGTTTACCAGGAATGCAGGTCCTGACAATGGATGGGCAATTGTTAGCGCTTGAATTGCCTCAGACTGTTGATATGGTCATTGAAGAAACATCACCAGGTATTAAGGGTGCATCAGCGAGTGCTCGCACTAAACCGGCTAAAATGAGTACAGGATTGACTATTCAAGTTCCTGAACACTTGAGTTCTGGTGAAAAAATCCGCATTCATATTGCAGAGCGTCGCTATATGGGACGTTGTGACTAATTCTTTATCCTTAAATATGAGTTGCTCTTTTGACGAGAATAACACTCGATGCAAAGAGCAACTCATCATCTTTGAAGTTAGAAGTAATCCACATTAACAATTGCCACACGTTTCTGATTATCAGTCCACTTCACTCTGGAAACACCTATGTTACCAGGAAGCATAACATCGCCTTTCGTTTTGTGAATTGAAATGATGTGTTTAACAGTGAGATTTTTACCTAATCGATAGCAAGAGATGTTAGCTTGAGTGTTCGATATAACAACTTGACATCCTGGATCAACAATCGCACCTGAAAACCGAATGATTCCTCCTTTAGATTCGGCATATCCATAAGAAAGCCATGAAACCAATAAACAACTCATTAACAGCTTAAGATAATTTTTCATGGTTACCTCACTTTCGTTTTTCCATTAACTAAAACTCAGCTACCTTTTATTCCTTCATCTCCATAATAACTATTTCACGTAAGAAAAATACGACATTGAGAACTTTTATTGATAAATATCAAAAGTAATTTTTTAATTAAAAAATAGGCACACTATTTTTATTGATTAATTAACAAAACTGTTATTAATAATCATTATTAGAACTAAATCACAGATAAGTTTATTGATTTTATTTTATATTATTTAGCTAAAATAAATAATTATTATACTTTTATGTAACATTTAATGATAAGTTATAGTAACAATACCCAATTTCTTATTTTTTCCGACCCATTTTATTTCTTCTGTTCCAATATGTTTTTCAATAGATAATGGAGTCTTTCTATCCTTTTGATATTCTATGTTTTTTTCTTTAATTAACTGTTTACCATTATACCAGCAGACCATTTCAGTATGCTCTTTATCCCAATTAAGTTGGCATGGAGACTCAACGATAGCACCATGGAAGTAAATAGTTCCAGAACTGGAGGATGATGAAGAATTCGCCATTACAGGATAATAAGATAAAGACATGAACAAAAAAGTCGTCATTTTTCGTAACATTCGCAACATAAGCATTCAACCTCCACGACAAGTGTTATTATCTTTTTTTCAACTTTAGCCCCGCGCTAATTTGAAAACCAGATAATGGTGTAACGCTCTGCCATATAACGATATAACGTCAAATGAAACTTTTTCTTTATACTTTTTGTTAACTCGAACCACAATTCGATATAATATTCTGATAAGTTAGAATATGATAAAATCAATTGATAATTATTTAATAATAGTCAGGCGCTGACATTGCATCAAATATATATTATCGGTACTGCCGTGGGGTTTTAGCTATTTTTCCGATATCATAAAACTATTTACATATTTGACAACAATAAAGTTTAGCGATGAACTATACAAATATACTGATATAACCACACCTTAACCACGGCATCTGATGGTGATTACGCTTTCTCATAAATTTTGTTATAGTCCCTTCCCAAGTTAATTTGTCTACCAAACTCCACTTTACGTGTTAAATAGGTATCTCATGACTCGCAGTCACCCGTTTGCTATATTTATTCTCAATATCCTTGGTATTGCTCTGTTTCTCTCATGGTATTTGCCTGAGAATCACGGCTTTTGGTTCCATCTTGATTCCGCTATTTTTTATTTTTTTAATGAAAAATTATTACCAGATTCGAAATTTTCCCTATTTGTCGCTATCGCGAATGTTAGGGCATTCGATGTCATATCACTTTTATGCATGGGCTTACTTTATTACAGCGCATTTCGCAAACAGGATCACGTCGGCAAGCGCCGACTTTTCATGATTGGTTTAGTCATGCTTATCTCTGCCGTTATCATTAATCAAATAGGCCATCAAATTCCCGTCAGCCGACCAAGCCCAACGCTGACATTTGAAAATGTTAATCGCATAAACGAAATGACCAGTTGGCATACAAAAGATTCCTCCAAAGACAGTTTCCCTGGTGATCACGGTTTAATGCTCTTAATTTTCAGCAGCTTCATTCTGCGTTATATCTCCCGCAGTGCATTCTGCATTGCTCTACTGATTATGGTCGCTTTTGCTCTTCCCCGTATTATGGCAGGTGCTCACTGGTTTACAGATATTGCAGTAGGTTCTTTATCTTTAACATTGATCGGCATGAGCTGGATATTACTAACCCCATTAAGTGATATTATGGCAGCATGGCTAGACAAAAAATTACCGCATATTAAACGCGATAATTAAGCTCATAATATTGAGGAGATGCCTGTTATCTCCTCAATACCATCTCATATTTACCAAAACAGTATAAAATAGTAACAAATCATTCTAACCTATTAGTTCTTAATCTAATTTTTTGTAAAGAACTCTTTTTGTCTCTCGCTTTTTACTAATGATTTCAGTAATCTTTCCTGCGTCCTGTTTATTAAAATAATATGTTTTGTAAAGATAATAATAAAACGTGTTGCTTAGCACACTTTATGGACAGAAAATTTGTTAATTCACCCTACTCTGACTAGGCTTTAGAACATTTAGTGTTTTCATGGTGGTGATAAATCACGTCAAGGACTGCAAGGAAAAATCAATAAATGGTTAAATCTAAACCAACACTGAGATACATCTTGCGGCTGATCCCCGCAATTATAGCCGCAGTAGCACTGACCGCATGTAGTTCGCCAGATTCTAACCTACGCAATAAACAAACTGAGACGCCTGCAGTAAACACGGGAAAGCATTATTTACTGCAAGCATCTCAGGATGAATTTGAAACTCTGGTCAACAAGTTAGATATTAAGTCTAAAATACTCAATCAATACGCTGACTGGAAAGGTGTAGCCTATCGGCTTGGTGGAAATACCAAACGCGGTATCGATTGTTCTGCTTTTGTGCAACGTACTTTTCATGATCAATTTGGTATGGAGTTACCACGTTCCACATTAGAACAACAAAATATAGGACAAACCATTAGTCGCTCTAAATTGCGGGCGGGTGACTTGGTACTGTTTAAGACAGGGGTTCGCAGGCGCCATGTCGGTATCTACATCGGCAATAATCAGTTTGTCCATGCTTCAACCAGTAATGGGGTTATCGTTTCCAAATTGACCGATACTTACTGGAGTAAACGCTACTATGGTGCAAGGCGGGTGTTATCAGATAACATAGAAGCCTCGATTTGACCGACACCTAACGTGTTTTATGACTGAATTTTCCCTTGCAGGCATTAAAAAACGCTTCTATTTAAGAAGCGTTTTTTATCAATGGGTAAAATCATAGTGGATACAGCGCAGTTATATTTTCTGCAATTGCAGCGCCTAACGTCTTTAAACGACATATCACTGCACTCTCATCTTCCTTAGCAAAGAACAAACAGGGTTCTCCTTCCCATTCAATCACAGCACTCGGTATCTGCATATCAGCAATAGACTGATTTATAACATGCAAAATTTCCCGTGCTTCTTCGCCTTCATGGCTTAATAATTTCAGCCCCATTAGGCTATTTCCTAAATCTGTATCTTCTGCTGGCAAAATCTCAACTTTTGTACCAACGAAGCCAGTTGACCACCGATAACTTTGCGGCAGTCTGTGTACTACCGAAAGTTGGATATTATTCACGTATCATTCCTATCAGAAACAACATTAATACATCTAACCACCAGCTGTAGATTATCGATTCGTCAAAACCGAATAACCACCCAACAAAAAAGTAAATAAAAGGTTAAAATAAAAATCGTGTTACTGCACTTACTTCACTTCCTACTTCAAAAAAAGTGCGACCCAGCTCGCATTTTATATATATTTATACTGTTTAGGTAAAAAATTCAACTTATTTTTATGCAAAACAGCAACCTTTAATTCAAGATTTATTTACATATTTGTTTCTTTCAAACGTCATCGCGTGCCAATAAAACCACAATCTTTTTATTTACAATAGGTTAAATAATGACAACCCTATAACCTTTCATAGTCATAAAATCATTATGTAAAATTAACAAAAAAGCAACATTCCAGCACTAACTGGATATGATAGTATTAAAAATTTCCTACATTTTTTGATGATTGCTCGATATTTCCTGTTTATCAGGTTAATCAATAACCCTCTAAAGGCTCAGAGCACTTTAGGAAAAACACTTAAATAAATATTTTTTTATTCGCTACCAGAAAAAAGAACATCCGATAATAAACAAAAGGCCATCCCCCTATCGGCAGATGGCCTCTAAAAATATTTTATGCCTGAGCTTGATTACTCTCAGAGCATGACTATTTATGATGCTGATTATTTATACGACTTACTGTGTGCATAGATAATAAGCATCATTGCTAATGTCACGCATAATGCCATTGAGCCTACCATCGGCCAAGCATTCTCCTCAGGCAATAGAGACAAAATAGCGCCCACCGATGCAGCAATACTAAAACGGATAGTTCCTGCTAGTGAAGAAACGGTTCCGGCCATGTGGGGATAATCGTCCAACACAACAGCCATAGTGTTAGACGTAATCATGGAAATTCCGCTGATATAAATGGCAACCCCCATAACCAGAGAAATAAATCCCAGATCAAACAGGGTACTAAACAGTAGCCATAAGCCCACGACAAATTGAACAAACAGACCAATATGCAACATTTTTAATGGGCCATATTTACGTACACACTGGCTATTGATAGTTGCCATGATGAACAGAAAAATAATATTCAGCCCAAAATAGTAACCAAAATGCTGCGCAGGTACACCGTTCAGTTTGATGTACACAAATGCACCAACACTGAGAAAAGAGAACATTCCAGCAAAGGAGAAACCACTAGCTAAGATGTAGCATAGTACCTGGCGTTGCCGAAACAGCATAACGAACTGTCTTACAGTAGTTTTTAAGTTAAATTTCTGCCTTTTCTCTTTAGGTAATGTCTCTTCTATGAAGAGAGCCACCAGGGCAACAGTAATGACTGCAACCAGAGCAATCGACCAGAAAATAGCATGCCAGTTAAACCATACCATCAACATCCCACCCAACATAGGAGCCAATAAAGGTGCGATGATCATCACCAATGTCACAAAAGACATACTGCGGGAAAATTCCTCTTTTGTGAACCTATCACGCATCAGAGCGTTGATAACAACACCGGCAGCCGCAGCAGAAAATCCATGTAAGAAACGCATGGAAATAAAGGTATCAATATCTTGTGCTAAAGCACATGCAGAAGAAGAGATAGCAAAAACAATGACACCTCCCAAAATGACTGGCTTGCGTCCTAAGCTATCCGACATTGGCCCATAAATCATTTGACCAATAGCAAAGCCCAAAATATAGCTACTCAGCGTCATTTGTACCAGACCATCACTGACACCAAAACTCTCAGCGATCGTTGGCATACTCGGCAAATACATATCAATTGCCAATGGCATTAACATAGAAAGCAAACCAAGGATCAATACTAATCCCAAATAAGACGAACGCTGTTGTTGCACGCAGTTACTCCTGAATCAATTGAAGGATAAAAATTAAGGGGTTGGCATTTGTATGCTGTTGATCTCATTATCAGTCAGCGCCCGATATTCTCCTGGCTCCAATACAGGATCGAGATAAATTTCGCCGATTCGCTCCCGATGAAGCGCAACAACATGATTCCCTACTGCGGCAAACATCCGTTTTACTTGGTGATAACGTCCTTCGCTAATAGTCAAACGAACAAGTTGAGGCTCGATAATTTCCAGTTGGGCGGGTTTTGTCAGTGTTTTTTCCCCATTTAACTGCACCCCTGCCAGAAATTTTTGCTCGGCATCTTCAGAGACTGGGTGTTCCAATGTCACAAGATAAGTTTTTTCGCAGTGATGCTTGGGGGATGTAATACGGTGTGACCATTGACCATCATCAGTCAACAAAACCAACCCTGTAGTGTCGATATCCAAACGCCCTGCTGAATGTAATTTATGAACCACAGGCTCATCGATAAAATACAAAATTGTTGGGTTTGACGGATCATCGGTTGAACATACATATCCCTGGGGTTTATTCAGCATGAAATAACGAAGGCCATTGAGTTGTTGCAATATCGTGCCATCATAGGCAACTTGTTGATCGGGCCTCAATTTATAGGCTCCTGTTTTGATGATCTCATCATCGACAGTAACTAGCCCTGCCCGCAACTCGCGCCCTACATCGTTGCGGCTAATACCTAATTGTTGTGATAAAAATTTATCCAATCGCATGAATAGATGTACCTGACAAAAATAAACACATATGAACATGTCCTTGATATTATGAACAACTTCAAGGCCACTATTGGGATAAAAGAATAAACAGATAATTCATAGAAAAATCATCACATCAGTAACTATATCAACAATAAGTTACACGTTATAGCCCACCTGATCCTAGAAAAATAATGACGAATTATTTCTCGACGGCAGGCTTCAATGAAAAATGTTATTCTCTACCGTAATTATCTTTTACCTGATATTTGTGACAGTAACATAAAAATGGCTTTTACTTTACGTCCTTATCAACGAGAAGCGGTAGACGCAACCATTCGCTATTTTCGTCAGCACAGAGATCCCGCCGTTATTGTTTTGCCAACAGGGGCAGGTAAAAGCCTTGTCATCGCTGAATTGGCAAAGCTGGCTCATGGCCGTGTTTTGGTACTGGCACATGTCAAAGAACTTGTTGCGCAGAACCACAGCAAATATTGTGCTTATGGATTAGATGCAGACATTTTTTCCGCAGGGCTAAATCAAAAACAAAGTGCAGGAAAAGTGGTTTTTGGCAGTATTCAGTCCATTGCCCGCAACCTGGATTACTTTGACCACCATTTTTCTCTGCTAATCATCGATGAATGCCACCGCATCAGCGATGACGAAAACAGCCAATACCAACAAATCATCCAGCAACTTCGAAAAAAAAATCCTCAAATCCGCATATTGGGTTTAACCGCAACACCTTATCGCCTCAGTGCTGGCTGGATATATCAATATCATTATCATGGCATGATCCGTGGTGACGAACGCAGTTTTTTTCGCGATTGTATTTATGATCTTCCATTGCGTTATATGATTAAGCATCATTTTCTGGTTTCTCCAGAAAGATTGGACATGCCTGTAATGCAACATGATTTCAGTCAAGTACGAACCAGCCAACAAGGGATATTCAATGAAGCAGAATTAAATCGGGAGCTTAAACGCCAAAAGCGTATAACTCCTCATATCATTAGACAGATCGTTGAATATGCACAAAATCGAAAAGGTGTGATGATTTTCGCCGCGACAGTCGAACATGCCAAAGAAATCTTCCAATTACTGCCTACAGGACAAGCCGCACTAGTCAGCGCAGATACCCCATCATCTGAACGAGATCACTTAATTACGGCATTCAAGGAACAGCAACTCCACTATATGGTCAATGTTGCTGTACTCACAACAGGATTCGATGCTCCCCATGTTGATTTAATCGCCATATTACGTCCTACAGAATCTGTCAGCCTTTATCAGCAGATCATCGGGCGCGGCTTACGTTTATTTCCTGACAAAAAAGATTGCCTGATTTTGGATTATGCTGGCAATCCCCACAATCTTTACACTCCTGAAATCGGTAACAGTAAACCCAACTCACAAAGCCAGCCCGTTCAGGTATTTTGCCCTATCTGCCAATTTGCCAATACTTTCTGGGGGATATGCACGACAGATGGAGAAATCGTTGAGCATTTTGGGCGACGCTGCCAAGGTTGGGAAGAAGACGAAAAGGGGAAACGTCAACAATGTGATTTTCGTTTCCGTTTTAAATCATGCCCCCATTGTGGTGCAGAAAACGATATCGCGGCCCGGCGCTGCCATCGTTGTGAAGAAGTACTCGTCGATCCCGATGATATGCTGAAAGCAGCCTTAAAACTAAAAGATGCACTGGTGCTACGTTGTGGTGGCATGCAACTAACACCAGGTCACGATAATAAAGGAGAATGTCTCAAAATCACCTATTACGACGAAGATGGTGCGAACGTATCCGAATTATTCCGTTTATCTACCCCAGCCCAAAAGAAAGTATTTGAACTGCAATTTCTTCGCCAACATCAGCGTGCACCAGGAACCGTTTTTCGCTGGAGAACAGCAGAAGACGTTGCTAATCAATTTCCTTTATTGCGTCATCCTGATTTTGTTGTCGCGCGTAAAAAAGGGCAATTTTGGCAAATCAGAGAAAAGGTTTTTGACTATCAAGGGCGATTTAGAAGGGCTGATGACTTGTACTAAATATGCCAAACAGACTATCCATTAACCAACCGGAAAGCATATTTATATTTGCTGTCATATCGGTTTTTCGCTAGAATGCCGCCCGCTTAGCATAATAACTTATGTTAAGCCAAGTATCGAACCTGCTGCTGGGTCGCCTGTAGCAGGATTTATTTTCTTCTTTTACAGAGAAAAAATAATGTTAACTATTAATGCAGAAGTACGTAAAGAGCAGGGCAAAGGTGCGAGCCGCCGCCTGCGTAGAGCTAACAAGTTTCCAGCGATCATCTATGGTGGTAACCAAGAACCACTTTCTATCGAACTGGATCACGATGCAGTTATCAACCACGAAAGTAAGCCAGAATTTTACGAAGTTCTGACCCTGGTTGTTGATGGTAAAGAAACTAAAGTTAAAGTGCAGGCAGTACAGCGTCATCCGTTTAAACCTAAACTGACGCACATTGATTTCCTGCGTGCTTAATTAGCCACAGTCGAGCTTTTATCGGGACGCCGAGTAAATAACGCCGCAATTGCGGCGTTATTTATTTTTACAACTTGTTTTTTCACAGTAGCCAACTAGCGATTGCCACCACCATGACGTTGCAATTGATCGCGCAAATTCGGTGGCGTTCCCTTAATCGTCAACGTATCTGTTACTGGGTCCCAAAAAATTCGTTCTCCCATCAACATGGCATCAAAGTTAATGGTTAATCCTCCACCACTGCCTGCAAATTTTGTTAATTGGCGCAACGTGCCGCGATCAGCAGGAAAGCTCTCTTCCAATTCATAGCCTTTTTCCTGCGAAAATTGCTGAAAGTTTTGCTCACCCAACGCGGGTAACTCTTGGGATAGCGCTTGTAACTTAATTTCCTCACCCGCCTGTAACTGTTCATTACAATAACCATAAACTTGCTGACGATAGGCCTGGCGTTCATTTTTATCCAACTGTGCCGACTCACAATAATCATCCAAAGCCTGCAACAAACCTTTATTTTGAACTTTGGCATTCATGCCTTCACTGGCGGCAAGGAAATCCATAAAAAAGTCTGAAACCTTGCGCCCTACCCGCCCTTTTAAGAACGTCAGGTAACGGCTAGATTCAGGATTGGTTTCCCACTCAGTTAGATCGATTCGTGCAATAATATCAGCATGAGGAATATCAAGATATTGCGTCGTATTTACATCGAGTTCATCATTGACGGATGTGCTGTTACAGCTATTAAGAACTGCAATCAGTAAATATTCCACAGCAAGATAACGATATTGACAAAACAGCACCGTTCCCCCTTCTGCGAACGGATACTTTGCCAACTCATCTTTCAAGCGAACAGTTGCAGCCCGACTAAATCCGAGAAAATCGTCATCTCCTTTACGTAGATGACGGAGTGATCCCGCCAGCTCACTTTCTTCATTGAACAAACCATAAGCTTTACTTTTCGCGCTATATACACGATGCAGCTCTGCCATCAACTCTTCAACCACTTGGTTGGTATCCAGCAAAGCATCACGCAAAATCACTTCCAACGTCTGTTCATCACGTTTAATCAACCGATGTATCGCGATCTGGGTAATTTCCAGACTCATTATTTATACTCCTTTTGCAACGTTGGCCATATGGGCCGTGCGGTTAGCGACGTATTCAAACATCGTTATCTTTCTGCTGCAACCAAAAACCCAATTGACAAAAATACTCGCCATTTAATTGTCAACATCCTACATATCAAAGACTAAAATGATGCAGCACCTTCAATATTGGCAACAACTCCGGCAGCAGAGAGTTAATTTGTCATAAAAAAAGCAGAAAATCCCCCCTCTATACGGTAAGATATGGGGCTTTGTACATTCAGGATTTTTGATTTATGCCACAGTCATCTCGCTATAGCGATGAAAAAGTTGAACATTTATTAACTGAATTAGTAAATGTTTTCGAGAAAGACCATACTCCAACTGACCTGACCTTGATGGTTTTAGGTAATATGGTAACAAATTTGATCAATACGAGTATTGCTCCTGCACAACGCAGACATATCGCAGACTCGTTTGCACACGCGTTGCAGTCTTCAATCAACGAAGATAAAGCGCATTAATCTTTATTAAAACGTTGACGTAAAGAAAATATGGTGACTAGCTGTCGGCATTACCGCGAAAAAGTTTCTCAGATGATCAGTTGGGGACACTGGTTCGCGCTGTTCAACATAATGTTCAGTCTTGTGCTGGGCAGTCGCTATTTATTTGCATCTGACTGGCCGGGTTCACTGTTTGGTCGCATCTACGCGCTGGTCAGTTGGCTTGGCCATTTCAGTTTCATTGTCTTTGCCATCTATTTACTTATTTTATTTCCGCTGACATTTATCGTTATGTCTCAGCGGCTAATGAGGTTTCTTTCGGCCACGTTGGCAACAGCAGGTTTAACACTACTGATATTTGATTCCTCCATCTATGTTCGCTTTCATCTGCATTTAACTCCATTGGTTTGGGATTTAGTCACCAACCCAGAACAAGGTGAATTAGCCAGAGAATGGCAACTGATGTTCATCTGTATTCCTTTGATTTTTCTAATACAGATGCTTTTTGGCACATGGAGTTGGCAAAAGTTACGTAGCCTGAGCCGTCAACGATTTGGTAAGCCACTGGCAGCAGTATTCATTACTGCTTTTGTCGCTTCACATCTCATGTACATCTGGGCAGATGCCAATTTCTACCGTCCGATTACCATGCAGCGCTCAAACTTACCAATTTCTTATCCAATGACCGCCCGCAAATTCCTTGAAAAACATGGTCTATTGGATCAGCAAGAATTTCAACGCCGCATTAACCAACAAGGCAATCCCACAGCCTTGAGTGTCAATTATCCACTGAATAATTTATCTTATCAGGATACTGGGCGCGGTTATAACTTACTTCTGCTTGTCGTGGATGGGCTGGATCATCAAGACATCACCCATGATATGCCAACTCTGGAACATTTCGCGAAGAACAATATCCAGTTCACTCAACATTTCAGTGCAGGCATTCAAGATGACACTGCATTGTTTGGTTTATTCTATGGCATATCATCAGGCTATCTGGACGGTATTCTTAACGCCAGAAAATCCTCAGCACTTATTGATGCCCTGACACATCAAGGGTATCAATTTGGCCTCTTTTCTTCAGATGGATTCCAGACACCACTTTATCGCCAGGCCATACTGACCGACTATTCATTGCCAGAAGCTAAAAAGCAAAATGATAACTTAACAGTGACGCAATGGAGCCAATGGTTAGATCTACGCAATGGTTCCACACCATGGTTCTCATTTCTGGATATTAATGGCGTTGTACCTTCATCCGGTAAATTTGATAAGAAAGCGCTGGATACTGAAATCAGCCATGTTTTAGAAGTCCTGAAAACTAAAGGCGCCTTAGATAAAACAATCATTGTGATTACAGCTAAACAGAGTAAAGAAACAGCAGATAACAGAGCAAAATGGTTTACGGGTGACAAATTCAATCGTGAACAGCTCCATGTTCCCCTGATAATTCAGTGGCCTGGTACCCCAGCACAAACTATCGATAAACTGACTAGCCATCAAGATATCATGACAACCTTAATGCGCCGTTTATTGCATGTTACTAATTCTCCTGAAGATTATTCCCAGGGTGAAGATCTCTTTAATGCCCAAAGAGAAAATCCATGGCTTATTACGGGTGATAATGGTTCATTAATTGTTACGATGGCCCAAAATACTGTTTATCTTTCCAAGGATGGAGAATATCATCTGTATGATTTAGATGGTGATGAAATTCAGGATGCCAAACCAAACCTTGCCCAGTTATTACAAATATTAACGGAAGTGAAACGATTTTTAGCAAATTAATTGTTTGAAAATCAAGCACTCACTAAATTAGGGGCTTGCTTTGCAAATAAAAAACGGTAATATAAGAGAAGTCATCGGCATGTAGCGCAGCTTGGTAGCGCACCGTCATGGGGTGTCGGGGGTCGTAGGTTCAAATCCTATCATGCCGACCAAATTTACCTAGAAAAACCAACCTGTTAAGGTTGGTTTTTTTATGGCTGGAATTTGCTCTTGGTAAAATTCTGGTAAAATGACCGTCGGAAAGTGGCAAAGATCCACTAACTTTTGAATGAATTTTATTGCTGTTTAAAGGCGTGTGAAACTTCTTTTTTCTTGCTGTTTTTTTCGATGATTTCAAATTAAAATTTATTAGAATAATTGTTTATTTATTCACTCCTATACATTTTCAGAACAAAAAGACACTCCTTTGCTCAGAAAAGAAGTAGAAGACATCCGTGGCAACAGCACATGCATAACTGTTCCTTACGGAATATAGATAAAGTTCAGGGAGAGGAAGAGGTTACCCATACATTGCTCTTGAACATGTGTGGGAACGCTGGCAGGAATATTTAACCCTGTAATATTATGGTCGTTTAATAACTATTCAGTATTATTATATTAATGAATAAAATAGATTTTCGATATGACATTAATGAATTGCGAGCCATCGTTGTTCTTAGCATTCTGATATTTCTCCATGTTGTCAGGTGAATTTATAGGAGTTGATATATTTTTTTGAATTGATGTCACGATCGATAATTCTCCATCCAATATACTGCATAATCCAATATCTCTTTAGCAGGCACAAGCAGTGTATTAGCAGATCCAATGATGCCTTCAATAATCACCTCTGAGTGCGCATGGCAAAAATGTTCAACGATATCTTTAAAATAACCTTGATTAAATTGTTCACAAACAGGATCTACAGTATCAAATTCCTCTAGCATCACCCATTCTACTTGGTTATTTTGCAATAGTGGGATCTCCATTTTTCTAATACGCTTGTTGGGAATATTTGCCAAATACTCAGCATGATGCAAAAGGCTCATGGTTTCATATGGAGCGCCAATCATAAGAACTTTTCCCTGACGCTCTACCAATTTTGCAAATGGTGAATCATTACCATAGCCATAATCTAATGAATGATTCTCTACAAAATACTCAGCACTATTTCCAATAGCGACTACAGAAGCGCCAGGATTTTGACTTCGAATAGCTCCTTTGGTTGTCCTGACACACTCAGTGAATACACCATGATCTCTGCTTGCTCGTGAAAATGATCGATCATATGGCATGATTTCAGATTTTAATTCTGATGGAACATGACCTCTTACATCCAAACTATCTTCATAATTTTGTTCCCAATTTGTATAACACAATAATACTCCTCCAACTCCCAAAACAGTTAAAATAGCCTGGATAAGATCATCGGCACCATTCAAACAATCGCCAACAGATCGCATAGCAACATGAGCCATAACAACATCACCTTGTTTTATGCCTATCTTTTGTAGCTGCTGAACAAGCATCGATTTTGTCCAATATTTATCTTCACCCACTTGGATCATATATCTAACCCTATGTTGATTTTATTACCCTCACTCTTTGTTTAAGTTTAGTTTATTGCATATTATTCAATTTGGGGCTACCTTATTTAGGTGTACTCAAAATCCTACTTGTTTAGTACACCCTCATTTGCTTCTTATTTCGCTCTTCCCCTCCCTGAATTCAGGGAGGGATTTTTGTTGTTAAAAAGATTTTCTAAAACAGATTTTTCCTACCATATGTCATTGTCTCAGAATCAATGACAATTATATCTCTCAATAATATCTTTCTGGCATACCTCTATCATAAATTAAGTATTTATAATTACCTAATTTTGTTATAAATATTTCTATGCACTTCCATGATAAGAAATTTAAATTTCATTAATGATTAATATAATAATAAGAAAGTAAATTCACTTATTTTACAGTCAAGTAAGGAAAAAAATAGGAAATTCATCATGAATATTAAAAAGTCTCTACTTTTGGCGGGATTGACGGCTTTTGGTTCTATCCCATTCTCTAGTATTGCTGAACCAGATTCAAATCATGGATATATCGACACACCACCAAGCAGGGCACTTTTATGCCAAAAAAGCATCAATAAAAACTGCGGACCTGTCACGTACGAACCACAATCGGTTGAAGGCCCCAAAGGCTTCCCACAAGGGGGACCACCAGACGGGCAAATCGCCAGTGGTGGTGTTGGTCAGTTCAAACAGCTCAATGAACAAAGTACAGACCGCTGGCATCATGTCGCTATCAATAAAGGAATCAACAAATTTAATTGGACAATAACAGCCCGGCATAGCACCACTTCATGGCAATTCTATATTACCAAACCTGGCTGGGATCCAAATAAACCTCTAACACGCGCCCAATTTGATCTAAAACCCTTCTGTGAGCGCCTTGATAATGGAAAAAGGCCAGGCCAAACTGTCTCACTGAACTGTGATATTCCCGATCGCTCAGGCTATCATGTTATTCTCGGCGTGTGGACAATTGCTGATACCACCAATGCTTTCTATCAAGTTATTGATGTTGATATTAAATAATATTCTTAATTAAACTGACATTTTATTTATGAATATTATATGAGCACAAAAAGTGCTGGTACATGACCAGCATTTTTTTCTAAAAAATTAAAATGCTTTTCAGATAAGATCTATTCACCCAAAACCCCTTAACACATAGAAAAATATGAAAAAATCAACTATTCTTAGAATTGCCAGACCAACAGATAATCTTACTAAAATTGCAGAAATGTATTGTCATGGCTTAAATTTCATCATACTAGGTGAATTCAAAGATCACGATAGTTTTGATGGTATCATGCTAGGGCATCCCAACCATTCTTGGCATCTTGAATTTACTCATCACCACAATACACATGTTGGTAAGGCTCCAACTAAAGATAATTTATTAGCATTTTATATTGAAGATGAGCTTGAATGGCAAGAGCAAGTACAATCGATGCAAAATGCTGGGTTTATTCTCGTTCCTTCTTATAATCCTTATTGGGATAAGAACGGAAAAACTTTTGAAGATATCGATGGTTATCGTATTGTATTACAACATAGTACATCAGAGATTTAGTTATTTATTTCACGGTAAATTACTTATTCAAAGGATTATTTCCTTATCATATTGATCGTTTATTCAATTAGGCTATTAGTGATAATCAGATTAGACTTCTACTTTTTATTTCTGATAGCCTAAAAAACTACCATAATATTTATTTTATCATGTCATGATAAGAATGTTTTCTGCTCTGATTCCCTTCGCATACGCAGAGCCGCTAACTTTTCCCCATCGGCACGATCCCATTTCACAAACTCCTTTGCTGCACCTTGGTAATCACCTGTATTCAATTTTATCAATAATGTTGAATGAGCAAAATTGCCGATCCCTAAATTGAAAATAAACGAGCATAAGGCATCAAATTGCCCTTGTGTTAGAGGTACCTTAACTAATCGCTGAATCGCTGCATAAATAGGGATAAGATCTTGATGTAAAAATTCCTCAGCCTGTTGCACAGTTATCACTTGTCCAGACTCAACTCCTTTTGTATGACCATATCCAATTGTCCACGGTGCTGCTCCAGTGGCAGGATCTGGATATGCTTTCAATTTCAAGCCCTCATAACTTTTAAGTTTATTAACACCGCTTTCACTGATTTTCATTCATTTTCCCCGCTACCAGATTGGGCCCAAGATTATTTTTGGTCTAAAAAACAATCCAGAGATCAAGTGTAGATGAAAAAACAATCAGAAAAGCTACAGTTATACTGGGTGATAAAGTCTCTACAAAAAACCAAATAAAAAATAATACGTTAAATATCAATAAATTATTATTTTATGCAAATTTTTTTTAATTTTTAAAAAAATATTTTAATAAATACCTTGACTCTTTTGCTTTTGAGCATAAAATCCTCCTCAGAATTTAGATTTTCGTGAAGTAAATCACAATTTATAACCCTCAAAGGAAATCATCATGAAATCTGTAAAATCTTTCCTCTCAAATGTACACTGCGTTGTTATCCGGTTATCAGCAACTCGTTTTATGTAAGAGCTGCTACAATATAAAAATAAGCCAGTCGAAAACTGGCTTTTTTATCGTCGCTACAGACCTAAGGTAAATGCTTTCTTGCCTGTTTCATTATTTACACACTATTCATTGAACTTCTGTTCCGAAAAATTTGTCTTATATACCTAATAAATTTCAAGTCGCAATACTGCGGCAAGGCAACAAAGCAGCAACCTGCAAAAACTAAAATGAAGGTATAGAGTTCATAGAATTTCTATGCTGATTGGTTTGCAGTGTTTATTTAAACATCAGGAGAACACGATGAATTCGATGGACTTTCGTAGTCTGAAGTTAAAATCAGAATTAGGGATACTTGAGATTATTTTACATCTCGTCACCTGGTTCCTGATTATTTTATTTACATTAGGGTTAGGTGCCTTCGTGTTTCCCTACTATATGACTCGATTTATCATTAGTAAAACACATGTTATCGATCGAGATGGCGGACAAATTATCGGTAAATTAAATTGTGAGATCAATTTAGTCCAAATAATTGGATATGTTGTAATTTGGGCTATCCTCTCTTTTATTACATTTGGTCTTTTATATTTTGTATATCTTTACAAAATTATAGCGCATTGCATTAATCATACACGTGTGATCTCTGCATAAAAACTAGCAGAATACATAATCACAGGCATAATCCTCTTATGCCTGTCATCATAAGAAACCATGACATACTCTCTAAGAGCAGATCTTCCCGTTAAATTAAAACTATTTCTATACTATATTTTCTTCATCTTTCAAATTGCAGCTAAATTAATAAGCTGCAATTTGGCATCTATAAAATATATTTCATTAGAAATTAAGATTTATTATCAAAGTATTTTTCAACCAAGGCATATAAAATGGCGATGGTTTCTATATCTGGTACACCGTCATAGTATGATTGACGGAAGTGCATTTGAAATACTTTAACTAAGGATTGAAAATTTTCTTCTTTTTCTGTACCTGTGATGTCATAACCATAACGCTTAAACTTTTCTAAAATCTCGGTGGTATCAGGTAGGCAATGCCCGAATTGTTCAACATATTTCTGCTTAGTTTCTTCGTCATACCATGCACCCACTCCTGCATCATATAATTCTTTCCACGGAAAAGATGGACCTGGATCAGTTTTTCTTTGCCATGAAATATCTGAATGTCCTACTACATGAGTCGGTTTAATATCTGGGTAACGTTGTAATATATTGATGGCTAACTCTTTAAGAGCAGCAATTTGATCAGGGTGATAAGGAGGGAAAGTGAAAACGCCACGATCATCACTGGCCTCATTCACAATCTCAATACCTATGGATGTATCATTCAACCCTTCTCGCCCGTCCCAATAACTTATTCCTGCATGCCAGGCTCTTTCAAGTTCATCGACCAAATTGAAGATGTGAATTTTATCAAATCCAGCAGCGTGATAAGTTGGATCATCTGGATTTGGGACCAGGTAGTGAGCACTGACAAGTTCCCCGGTCAGTGCCTGAATAGATTTCTCAAAGTTCAAGGCAGTATAGTGCATAACTAAAAAGCGGGAACGTCTGTTAAAACTTTTGGTCGAACGATATGAATTATAATCAATTTTATACATCATTGTTCTCCTTCACTTGTTTTGCTGGGTAAAACTGTAAGTTTCAAATCACCTCTATTCCACTGTTGCCAACAGCATAAAAGGAACAAACATAGCAATAAAGGTTTTATTTATTTATTTTTAGAACATCGTGAAGAGGTAAGTGGAGAAATGGTGGGAACATGGACATACCGTCGTGATGATCGATATGTCCACAATCAAGAATAATACGAGGTTTGTTGCAGCAGTAATAAGATTGACTAATTTAAGGGAAGTTAAAGCTCAATTTCAAGATCCGTCAGTGGATAACAGCTACAGGGTAAAATTTCCCCTTCATTAACAAATGCCAGTGGCTTACAAGGATATCCAACCTTGCCTTTCACCAGGCGAACACGACAAGAACCGCAATACCCTTGCCGACATTGGTATTCAAGCTGAACTTTGCCGTGTTCCAGTGCTTCCAACAAATTGTCGTGCAAACCTGAAGAATAATGGATATATAACCCCTGCCGTGACGGCAGGGTGACTTTGTAATCAGCCATATCAGAGTTCGAAACCGCTGAGATCCTCAGTATTGACTTCCGAATCAATCTGACCAACCAGGTAAGAGCTGACTTCAACTTCCTGTGGAGCCACTTGAACATTATCAGAAACCAGCCATGAATTGATCCAAGGGATCGGATTAGAACGGGTTTCAAATGGTAACTTCAAGCCAACTGCCTGCATACGAATATTGGTGATATATTCAACATACTGGCACAGAATATCTTTGTTCAAGCCGATCATAGAGCCATCTTTAAACAAATAATCAGCCCACTCTTTTTCCTGCTCTGCTGCCTGTACAAACAGATCGTAGCACCCTTGTTCACACTCTTTGGCAATTTCCGCCATTTCAGGATCATCCTGACCAGAGCGCAACAGGTTCAACATGTGCTGCGTTCCCGTTAAATGCAGTGCTTCATCACGAGCAATCAGTTTGATAATTTTGGCGTTACCTTCCATCAATTCACGTTCAGCAAAAGCAAATGAGCAAGCGAAACTGACATAGAAACGGATGGCCTCCAGGGCGTTAACGCTCATCAAACATAAGTAAAGTTGCTTTTTCAATTCACGCAGATTAACAGTAATTGCTTTACCTGCAACATCATGCGTTCCTTCACCGAACAAATGATAATAGTTGGTCATCTCGATCAGATCATCGTAATACGCGGAAATATCTTTGGCGCGTTTTAAAATCTGTTCGTTCTCCACAATATCATCAAATACGATAGAAGGATCGTTCACGATATTACGGATAATATGCGTGTAAGAACGCGAGTGGATCGTTTCTGAAAACGACCACGTTTCAACCCATGTTTCCAATTCAGGAATGGAAATCAATGGCAGAAAAGCCACATTCGGGCTACGGCCCTGAATGGAATCCAATAACGTCTGGTATTTTAGGTTGCTAATGAAAATATGCTTTTCATGATCCGGCAAAGCGTTATAGTCAATGCGATCACGGGCAACATCCACTTCTTCTGGACGCCAGAAGAAGGAGAGTTGTTTTTCAATCAACTTCTCAAAAATAGGATATTTTTGCTGATCAAAACGCGCCACATTAACAGACTGACCGAAAAACATCGGTTCTTGTAGCTGATCATTTTTTACTTGTGAAAAAGTGGTATAGGACATAGTTTCCTCAAATTAAATCTTACACGCGCCGCCTTCACAATCGGAATCTGCTGACTCAACAACTTCTTCCAGATCACCTTGAACGTCTTCTGCCCCATCACGGGTGTTGTGGTAATACAATGTCTTCACGCCATATTTGTAAGCGAGCAGCAAATCTTTCAGCAATTGGTTCATCGGAACCTTGCCATTAGGGAAACGCGCCGGATCATAGTTAGTATTGGCAGAAATCGACTGATCGATGAATTTCTGCATGATCCCTACCAACTGTAGGTAGCCATCGTTGCTCGGCATTTGCCATAGCAGCTCGTAAGCACCTTTCAGAAGCTCGTAATCTGGTACAACCTGACGCAAGATACCGTCTTTAGATGCTTTCACACTGATATAACCACGCGGTGGTTCAATGCCATTGGTTGCATTAGAGATCTGCGAAGAAGTCTCTGATGGCATCAATGCAGACAATGTTGAGTTACGCAAGCCGTATTGTTGAATGTCACGACGCAGAGCTTCCCAATCCATGTGCAAAGGCTCGCTGGTCAGGGTATCCAGTGTCTTTTTGTAAGTATCAATCGGCAAAACACCTTGTGAATAAGTGGTTTCACCAAACCACGGACAAGCCCCTTTCTCTTTTGCCAGTTCGTTTGAGGCTCTTAGCAGGTAATACTGAATAGCTTCAAATGTTTTGTGGGTCAGATTGTTAGCACTGCCATCAGAGTAACATACACCGTGTTTCGCCAAATAATAAGCGAAGTTAATTACGCCAATACCCAGAGTTCGACGCCCCATTGAGCCTTGTTTTGCGGCGACAATTGGATAATCTTGATAATCCAGCAAGGAATCCAGCGCACGAACAGCCAACTCTGATAATTCTTCCAATTCATTCAGATTTTCGATGGCGCCCAAGTTGAAAGCAGACAGCGTACACAGCGCAATTTCGCCGTTTTCATCGTTAATATTGCCCAACGGCTTAGTTGGTAATGCAATTTCTAAGCACAGGTTAGATTGACGCACAGGTGCAATAGCCGGATTAAACGGACTGTGAGTATTGCAGTGGTCAACGTTCTGAATGTAAATACGACCTGTTGAAGCACGCTCTTGCATCATCAAAGAGAACAATTCAACTGCTTTAATGCTCTCTTTACGGATACTGTGGTCATTTTCATACTGAGTGTACAGGCGCTCAAATTCTTCCTGATCTTCAAAGAATGCATCGTACAATCCCGGCACATCAGACGGGCTGAACAGAGAAATGTCCCCGCCTTTAATCAGACGCTCATACATCAGTTTGTTAACTTGTACACCGTAGTCCATGTGACGAACACGGTTACCTTCGACACCACGGTTGTTCTTCAGTACCAGCAGGCTTTCAACTTCCAGGTGCCACAGCGGATAGAACAGCGTTGCTGCACCGCCACGAACACCACCTTGAGAACAAGATTTCACCGCAGTCTGGAAATGTTTGTAAAATGGGATACAACCTGTGTGGAAAGCTTCACCACCACGGATTGGGCTACCCAACGCACGGATGCGACCCGCATTTATGCCAATGCCGGCACGCTGGGAAACATATTTAACAATCGCGCTGGATGTCGCATTGATAGAATCCAGGCTGTCACCACACTCAATCAGGACACAGGAACTAAATTGGCGAGTGGGTGTGCGAACCCCCGCCATGATCGGCGTTGGCAGCGAAATTTTAAAGGTAGACACTGCATCATAGAAACGACGGATATAGTCCAAACGCGTTTCTTTTGGATAAGTCGAAAACAGGCACGCAGCAACCAGCATGTAGAGAAACTGAGCACTCTCATAAATTTCGCCAGTCACACGGTTTTGTACTAAATACTTCCCTTCCAGCTGCTTGACCGCTGCATAAGAGAAATCCATATCACGCAAATGATCAATAAAACTATCCATTTGCTCGAATTCTTCTTTGGAATAGTCTTCCAGCAAATGTTTGTCGTATTTACCCAGGTTGACCATTTTTACGACATGGTCATACAGTGCAGGTGGCTCAAACTGACCATAGGCTTTTTTACGCAGGTGGAAAATCGCCAGGCGTGCCGCCAGATACTGATAATCAGGAGCATCACCGGAGATCAGGTCAGCCGCAGCTTTGATCATGGTTTCATGGATATCCGATGTTTTGATGCCATCGTAAAATTGAATCTGGGAACGCAGTTCTACTTGTGACACTGAGACATTTTTCAGACCTTCAGCAGCCCAGGTAACAACCCGGTGAATTTTATCAAGATCAATTTGTTCTTTATGTCCATCACGTTTGGTAACTAGCAGACTCTGGTTCATGGGGAAATACACCTTCTCTCTTTTCGTATCCCGCCTATATTGTTCCTTGACCTCTTGACAGCACGATGCCCCCAAGATGGCTGAGTGCCAGTTGGGGCTTAACTACAATTCACTATTGCTTTGCTACTGCTTATTGCGACTTGCTACTACATACTTACTACATCACAAGTTGCTACTACAAGATGACAAGAAACACAATATATAGGGGGTAATTAAAACGGTAATAACAAGATAATGTTATTTTCGGGTTTTATCAAGTGTACAAGATCGAGAAGTTTTGTGGATAACTTGAGGATTAATTCTGGCAAAAAGCCGATAACCTGCGTAGTTACTTGATGTTACTTTCATAAGGCTATCGGCGAAACAGGGAAAATAAAATCTTAAAAATAATATCTAGTTGCCGTTTTATTAATCCCTTAGCTGTCTTTGTCAGACAGATCGTGTGTGCAGCATATAATTCACGTCTACATTATATCCAAGTCGAAATTTGTCTGTTAACGGATTGTAATGTAAACCAATAATATGTTGCTCTTTCAGAGCAGTCTTATCAATCCAACTGATCAATTCAGAAGGTCGAATAAATTTTTTCGCATCATGTGTTCCTTTTGGCACCATGTTCAATATATATTCAGCGCCGACAACTGCCATCAACCAGGCTTTTCGGTTGCGGTTAATCGTTGAAAAGAAAACATGACCACCAGGTTTGACTAATTTGGCACAGGCATGAACTACAGACTCTGGATCTGGCACATGTTCAAGCATTTCCAGGCAAGTCACCACATCATAAGCATGTTGGTGCTGTTCTGCGTGACTTTCTACCGTTTCCTGAATATAAGAAGCGGAAACACCGGATTCCAACGCATGCAAACGGGCAATTTGCAGGGGTTCAAAACCCATATCCAACCCTGTCACTTCCGCCCCCTCACGCGCCATGCTTTCCGACAAGATACCGCCACCACATCCAACATCCAGCACTTTTTTGCCAAAAAGGCCATCAGCACGTTGCAAAATGTAGTTCAAGCGCAGTGGATTGATACGGTGCAATGGCTTGAATTCACCTTCAAGATCCCACCAACGGGAAGCAACGGCTTCAAATTTTTCGATTTCCTGCTGATCCACATTGGCATGGGGTTGAATGTGTGAATCGGGAGTTTTGACGTTCATCAGCAATATCGCTCCTAGGAACTGCTTCACAGCAAACTGGTTCACAGCAAACTGGTTCACAGAAAATGTAACAGTATTATGGGGATGTGTGATAGAAAACTATTATACATACCTTAATCTTGAAATACCCGTGTCAGATTTTTATAAAACTGCCATTTTGTGGTATAATTCTAAGCCTTTGAATTCGGAGTATGAGGGACAGTGGCTCCATGAGCGACATTGCCAGAGAAATCACACCGGTCAATATCGAAGAAGAGCTGAAAAGCTCGTATCTGGATTACGCGATGTCCGTTATTGTTGGACGCGCACTGCCAGATGTTCGAGACGGACTGAAGCCAGTACACCGCCGCGTACTTTTCGCGATGAATGTATTGGGAAATGATTGGAATAAACCTTATAAAAAATCTGCCCGCGTTGTTGGGGATGTTATCGGTAAATATCATCCACATGGTGACGTCGCTGTTTATGACACGATTGTTCGTCTGGCACAACCATTCTCCATGCGCTATATGCTGGTTGACGGTCAGGGGAACTTTGGATCAGTAGATGGCGATTCTGCGGCAGCGATGCGTTATACCGAAGTACGCATGGCAAAAATTGCCCATGAATTGCTGGCAGACTTGGAAAAAGAAACTGTCAACTTTGTGCCCAACTATGATGGCACAGAGCAAATTCCCGAGGTAATGCCAACCCGTATACCCAATTTACTGGTGAATGGTTCATCAGGGATTGCGGTCGGTATGGCAACCAACATTCCACCTCATAATTTATCTGAGGTGATCGACGGTTGTCTGGCTTATATCGATGATGAAAACATCAGCATCGAAGGCTTGATGGAACATATCCCAGGTCCTGACTTCCCGACAGCGGCTATTATCAACGGGCGCCGTGGCATTCAGGAAGCCTACCGTACAGGTCGCGGTAAAATTTATATCCGCGCCCGCGCAGAAATTGAAACTGATGAGAAAAATGGCCGCGAAACCATTATTGTCAATGAAATTCCTTATCAGGTTAATAAAGCCCGCTTGATCGAAAAGATAGCTGAACTGGTCAAAGAGAAACGTATTGAAGGGATCAGTGCACTGCGTGATGAATCCGATAAAGATGGCATGCGCATTGTTATCGAAGTAAAACGTGATGCCGTTGGTGAAGTTGTCTTAAATAACCTGTATTCACTGACCCAACTACAGGTTTCATTTGGTATCAACATGGTTGCTCTGCATCAGGGACAGCCTAAATTACTTAACCTGAAAGATATTCTTTCTGCTTTTGTTTGCCACCGCCGTGAAGTCGTCACCCGCCGGACTATTTTTGAACTACGTAAAGCTCGTGAACGTGCCCATATTCTTGAAGCATTGGCTATTGCCTTGGCGAACATCGATCCTGTGATCGAATTGATCCGCAGAGCTTCCACGCCTGCTGAAGCGAAAGCCAGCTTGATTTCCCAGGCGTGGGAATTGGGCAATGTTGCCTCTATGCTGGCACAAGCGGGTAATGATGCTGCCCGTCCTGAATGGCTGGAACCACAGTATGGTATTCGTGGCGGTAAATATTACCTGACCGAACCACAAGCACAGGCTATTTTGGATCTGCGTCTGCAAAAACTGACCGGCCTTGAGCATGAAAAACTGCTTGATGAGTATCGTGACTTGCTGAAAGCTATCGCGGAATTGCTGTTCATTTTGGAAAGCCCACAACGTTTGATGGAAGTCATTCGTGAAGAATTGTTGGTTATCAAAGGACAATATAACGATGCCCGCCGGACTGAGCTGACTGAGAATTCAGCAGACATCAATATTGAAGACCTGATTAATCAGGAAGATGTTGTTGTTACGCTGTCCCATCAAGGATATGTTAAATATCAGCCTCTGTCCGATTATGAAGCTCAGCGTCGTGGCGGCAAAGGCAAATCAGCCGCACGTACCAAAGAAGAAGATTTCATTGAGCGTTTGTTGGTAGCCAATACTCACGACACTATCCTCTGCTTCTCAAATAAGGGCAAGATGTACTGGATGAAGGTATATCAATTGCCGGAAGCGAGCCGTGGTGCTCGTGGTCGCCCAATTGTCAACCTTCTGCCATTGGATCAAAACGAACGTATTACAGCTATTTTACCAGTGCGTGAATATGAAGATGGGCTGAATATTTTCATGGCAACAGCTAGTGGTGTTGTTAAGAAAACCAAGCTCAGCGAATTTAGCCGCCCACGCAGTGCTGGTATCATTGCCGTGAATCTGAATGAAGGGGATGAGTTAATCGGCGTTGACCTGACAGATGGCAGCAATGAGGTCATGCTGTTCTCTGCACAGGGTAAAGTCGTTCGTTTCCTTGAAGAAGAGGAAGAAACGCTAGAAGATGGTACTGTTCGCATAAAAGGTGTACGGGCAATGGGACGTACTGCAACTGGGGTTCGTGGTATCAAACTCAGTGAAGGCGATAAAGTTGTTTCCCTGATCATTCCTCGTGGGCAAGGAGAAATCCTGACCGTCACTGAAAATGGTTACGGCAAGCGTACCGCCGAAAGCGAATATCCGACGAAATCCAGGGCTACCCAAGGTGTCATTTCCATCAAAGTCAGCGAACGTAACGGCAATGTGATCGGCGCAATTCAAGTAGAACCCACTGATCAGATCATGATGATTACTAATGGAGGAACATTAGTACGAACCCGTGTTTCTGAGGTCAGTGTTGTTGGCCGCAATACCCAAGGTGTCACCCTGATCCGCACAGCCGAAAACGAAGAAGTCGTTGGCTTACAGCGCGTAGCTGAACCAGATGATGATGACGAAAATGACAATGTAGCAACGCCTTCTGATGAAAGGAATAGTGAATAAAAAAGTAGCGCGTTAAAAGAGAGTAAATCACAATAGAGCAGGCATTTAAGTGCCTGCTTTTTTTGTTCAATTTTTTGACGAAGAATTAGCAAGATGCAAAATGCTACTTTGTATTCCCTGCTACACTAGTATATGCTGTAAGCAGTTATTATTAATCATATATTTCATCAGGCGATCTCTTGAGATATTTATCTTCTTTTCGGACGTCATTAAAGATATCACGTTATCTTTTTCGGGTGCTTGGATTTATGCTATGGGCGCTTGGAGCCTTATTAACCAGCTTTTATTTGACAAGTCTTTTTAATGCACTCAAATCTGATATTCGTCAAGAATATAATGCCAACTACGATATAGCCTTTTCACATATACGACATATCGCTAATATCTTGCGAGATATTCAATTTATGGCGGAAAAGCGTTTATCACAAGATAATGATAAAAATCAAACAATCGTCCCGCATAATAACGATATTCTCTCGTACATTCCTTTGAATGAGAGTTCCGATTGTGAACTATTACGCAGAACCTCACATAATAGTTTATATTCATTAGACCAGTTGATTGCATTTTGGAGAGAAAATGCTGCCGCTATACGCAGTATAAATCAGACTTTTTTCATTGGAGTAAAAAGCCAATGCATGGTGAACTTTTTCCCTCATAACAATATCACAGAACCTGATGCACTAAAAAAAATGATCTACGAGAATACCCGCAGGTTGATCAACATGAGAGAACAAAACAATGAAAGAGCGCTCTTTTGGATCCAACCTAACCCCAAAGCGGATGGTGGTAATCTTTATGTTTTTACGCCTATTTATATTAATGGACATATGACAGGGATCATAGGTATCGAAAAATCTATCAGGCTAGAATCTTTTTTACAAAAAAGGGAGCGGCCTGTTACAGTCATGATGCTAAACGAATCAAATCAGCCCGAATTGCAATTTCCGATAAAAACTAATAATAAACCACTCGTTGTAAATCCCAACTCACAGCCGATGTATTTTGGTTACGATGAAAATTTTACCAGCCTGGTATTAATGCGGAATTTATCCCCCTCTTCATTACGTATTACCTATTCATTGCCGCTAAAACATATTTACGATGAACTGAAAGTCAGTGCAATTAATAGTATCATCTTGAATATTATTTCTGCGATTGCGATTATCTTTTTCGTTTGGCTGTTTGAGCGTAAAATG
The DNA here is from genome assembly GCF_014467265.1 of Xenorhabdus sp. TS4. Classification (NCBI taxonomy): domain Bacteria; kingdom Pseudomonadati; phylum Pseudomonadota; class Gammaproteobacteria; order Enterobacterales; family Morganellaceae; genus Xenorhabdus; species Xenorhabdus sp. TS4. Next base: position 155,046 of record NZ_NKHQ01000082.1, read on the forward strand.
TTTTCTCCAGCCGAAGAGAATGCTATTCGCCTTGAAGAACATGAGCAGTTTAACCATAAAATTGTCGCCTCTGCCCCTGTGGGGATAAGTATTTTAAGGATCAATGATGGTGTTAACATCCTGAGTAATGAGTTAGCACATAATTATACTCGGATGTTGACGTATGAAGATCAAAAACGCATTGTTGATATCATTTGCGATAAAACCAGTAGCTATATTGATGTCGTCACCAGCAACAATAATCATTTGCAAATTAGTTTCGTACACTCACGTTATCGTAATGAAGAGGTCGCAATCTGTGTACTGATAGATGTCAGCACCCGCGTAAAAATGGAAAAATCTTTGCAGGAGATGGCCTCAGCAGCAGAACAAGCTAACCAGGCAAAATCAATGTTTCTTGCCACAGTCAGCCATGAATTAAGGACACCACTTTATGGCATTATTGGTAATCTGGAGTTGATGCAGTCTCATACATTACCTCCAGAATCTGCCCGATTGCTGGCAACAATGAATAATTCATCATCACTATTGCTGAAAATTATCAGTGATATTCTCGACTTCTCAAAGATAGAATCCAAGCAATTGAAAATTGAACCCAAAGATTTCAGTTGCAAAGAGATCCTATCACATGTGATTTCAAACTACCTTCCCCTGATTGCCAAAAAAGGCTTAGGTTTGTACTGCTATATTGAACCAGATGTCCCCGATATCATCCGCAATGATCCTGTAAGGTTACAACAAATTATCTCCAATTTACTGAACAATGCGATCAAATTCACGGCATCTGGCTATGTTGTCATTGAAATCAGCTCAAGGCATGGCTATCTATATATCAGCATTAAAGATACCGGGCTTGGGATCGAGGATAAATTACAATTTCAATTATTCGAGCCCTTCTTTCAAATCAGTGCTAATAAAAAAAGTTCCTCACAAGGTACAGGGTTGGGGCTGGCTATTTGTGAAAAACTTATTAATTTGATGGATGGTGATATTGAATTTGTCTCACAAAAATATGTTGGCAGTATCTTTTCTATCCGTCTCCCTTTATATGGTGTGAAATACCATGCCAAACAATTATCCAACCAGCGGACTCAAAAGAGGATTCTGTTAAATATTTACAATGATTTTTTGGAAAAATATTTGCAAAATTTTCTTACACAAAATCATTTCCAAGTAGTCCTCTATGACGAAAGCCAACTAGATGGCACAGAAATACTCATTAGTGATCGAACTCATAAAACGAATATTTCTGTATGTTACTTTATAGAAATTTCAGAGAAACATATCGGTTCACCAGAACAAATTAGAGAAAATTATTGGTTATATAACACTTATGAACTGAATGAACTGGATAATATGCTGGATAATCTCCTGGCAGAACAAACTTTCTTGCCAGATATTTCTATATCAACAATCCCTGTTACAGATAAAACCGTCCAAACTGATATTTGTTTAAATACAGTTAAAGTATTGGTCGTTGATGACCACCCTATTAATCAGAATTTACTGGTCAACCAATTAAACTCAATAGGGTTTAGTGCATCAACGGCTAATGATGGTATTGAAGCTATTGAATATCTTAAAAACAATTCACCCGATATTATTCTAACAGATGTTAACATGCCAAATATGGATGGCTATGAACTTACCCAATACTTAAGGGACAAAGGTTATACCAAACCCATTATCGGTATTACTGCCAATGCACTGGCAGAAGAAAAACAGCGTTGTGCTAATATGGGCATGAATGATTGCCTGTCAAAACCGGTATCATTGGCTATATTAAAAGAAACATTAATTAAATATAGTGATATTTAAACTCATACATATTGAGCTATGAATGATGGATAATCGGTAACTACTGCTACCGATTATCCATTAGAAAAGATAATACATTGGTTAGTTATCAATATCTTTATCGATAGTGACAGAAGATAAATAGTTAAGCAATGCGATATCGTTATCGACCCCCAGTTTTATCATGGCTGATTTCTTCTGACTACTAATTGTCTTAATACTACGATTAAGTTTTTTGGCAATATCAGTAACAAGAAAACCTTCAGCAAATAAACGTAGGACTTCGCTCTCTTTAGGAGATAAACGTTTATCTCCATATCCATTGGCATTAACCTTTTCAAGTAACTTGGAAACACTTTCAGGCGTAAACTGCTTCCCCTTTTGCAAAGCAGAAAGTGCTTTAGGCAAATCTGTTGGTGCTCCTTGCTTTAACACGATTCCCTCAATATCAAGCTCAAGTATAGCACTTAAAATAGCCGGATTATTGTTCATTGTAAGAACAATGATTGCCAATGTTGGGTAATGACGTTTAATATATTTTATCAGGGTGATACCATCACCATATTTATCCCCAGGCATTGACAAGTCTGTTATGAGAACATTTGCTTCTATATGTGGCAAGCTATTAATGAGCGTCGTTGAATTTTCAAATTCACCGACTACATTAATCCACTCAATTTGTTCAAGTGACTTGCGGATGCCAAACAAAACGATGGGATGGTCATCGGCAATAATGACATTAAGGTTATTCATATTATTGGTTACCTTGCTGCAACAGCTTTGTGATAAAGGAATCAATGAGGCTGATGCTATTTTTGATTTCTACTTCATTATTGTCTGCTATGTGTTTTTCCAACGCCTCACATGATGACCTAAGAAATTTCAAATCCAACATAGCAAACGCACCCTTAAGGCGGTGTACCGTTTGCGAAAGTGATATCAAATCATGTCGTTCTATATCAATATACAGTCTGGTAATGTCCATAGGTACTGTCTCTATAAACAATTTCCTGTAGTCGCTGTTTGCCAACTGAGTTTGATAACTTCTGAGGATATTGCCAATACTGCTATCAACATTATCAATTAAATCAATATATTTAATTAAATCACCTGCTGGTTTAGAGATGTCATAAATTTCTCTGGATCCATCTAAACTGAAATTTTCTTCAATCAGAAACGATATTGCATTGATAACATCATCAGCAAGATTGTAATTGCACTGAACCATTCCTGGCTTCAACTGCTTAAATCCTGCTAAGCTCCCCACTAATAATATAGTTGGTTTTTCCTGTTTGTACTGCTTTTCTTCTTTGTACTGCCTATCCGTAAGGATAATATCGTACTCTTCCGTAATGCCCTCTTTTCTTTTATCAAAATATACTGCACCATAATTATTGAGATAAGTATGGACGATTTTGCTGATCTCAGGGTTATGGATATCAATTAAAACCGTGATCCCTTCCAAAAGTTGGGGAGTCTCGCTATTTTCATCATGTTGCGATAAGAGCAAATTGATAACATAATGCGTTCCCAGCCCCAACTTGCTTTTAATATCAAGGCTTCCTCCCATTCTTTTACTCAACTGATTACATAAATAAAAAGTCATGTCAGAATGGGTAGAGTACTTATCTTCCACTGATTGGTTCAGAAAAGGATAATTTAAGCTGGTTAGATCTCTTTCACTTAAACCAGTGCCACTATCCATCAACTCAATCTGAATATGGTTGTCATATTTACCTGAGCTATTAACAACCAATGATATTTTACCATAACTGGTCGTCGTTATTGCATAATTAAACAACAATGTAACAATTTTACTTAATGCAACCTCATCTCCTATGAATAAAGATTCACGAGAAATATTAAAGTGATAATAAACCCTCAAACCTTTGGCATTTAATATCGGCAAAGAGACTTTCAAAATATCTTCCAACCGTGAAGATAGGGAAAATATTTCATTATCTGGCTGCCAATCCCCCAGTTCTAATTCATTGAGTAACGAAATGTTTTCAAGCCATTCAGTGATATATTTTGATTTATCTAATAACTTGTCCAATAACTTTTGCTCATTTTCATCTTGTGATAATAGCTGCAATTGGTTGGCAATATCATTAATATTATTAATGGGATTTTTTATTTCATTATTAATATTTGAAAGCATAGAACGCCTGCTCTGAATACTTTTATCATATTCCCGATGGGCAAATTGCAATCGCTTACTTGCCATGAATTCCTGATCTTTGTCTTGTAGTAAAAATAAGTAAGTTTCTGGTAATAAGCCATTGTTATATATTTTTACTTCATAAACTGCTTCATCAATGGATGCCTGAATTACACCATGATGTTGTTGTGCCATTGCCATAACTTTATTCAAATCCAGATGAGGCATCAACTGCTCTGCAACTTTATTAATTATCATTATCTGATTTGATTCAAAATCATAAACAACGACTCCAATAGGAATATTAGAGATAATATCCCTATTTAGGGCATCTTTAATTTTCAGTTCATGATCCATGGAAGCATTCGGTGCAATATATCGCCTACGGATATAAAATAACCCACTCAAAGAAAACAGAAAGAAAAGCAATATAGAAAGCAAAAGCCAGACATTCCTGAGCAACAAATCTACAATCAGCGCCTTCAGTGGGACTTGGTAAATCAATTTATATGGCACGACATCAAGAGGCTGAGAAAATTCTAGCCAAAAACCGCTCAATGAAACCTCAACTTTATCGGAAGTCTCAGGTTCATGTAAGTTGAGCGTATTCAAACGGAAATTTGCTGGCGACATATCAACCGGCAAAAGGTTATTAATGGGTAAATCAAAAGCAATAATAGTGGTTAATTGCCCTGTTGCATTAAATGCAGCTTTATAGGTGTAGAAATAAATATTTTCACTACGCAATACATTAATGGAGGAAATGCTCTCTTTTTCCTCCAAAGTGGAAGACTGATCCAACATCTCGGTGCGTTTGGTTTCAGGGTTCAGAGTCAGATAGCTCTCTTTGAATCTGATTTCTGGTTTTAAAATCGGATAGGTGGTTATCAATAACAAATTATTATCTTGCCCATTGAGGTAGTACATAGACAAGTATTCATTATGAGGCCCCCAGAGAATATCCAAATAGCTAGATAAGTACTGAGCAAGCTGGACACTCGAGTCGTTATATTGACCAAAAATAATGGCATCAACAGACTGATAACGATTTTCTAGCCAATAGACATCGGGACGCAATTTAAACAATGGCGTATTCTCCTGAGAGGAGATTGGCAGAGTATTTGACTGCTCAAAAATATGACTTGCATGGTAACGATAATCTTTAATCTGCAATCTCATCTTAGCGGTTACACTACTGATAGCATATTTTTTCTCCATCAACCAAATATCAAAATAGTTATACCCGAATAAAAATAGAGACGTAAAAAGCAAAGTAACAAATAACGCGTAAAAACGAGGAATAGCGGATGGCTTGATAGGTGGTTGTTTATACATTCTTTGGATAGTTGCCTTTAGTATGAATATATTTTGGTCAATTCGATATCAACCCGTCGATAAATAAGCCGGTGTACTGTGCTTAATATTAGCAGGTTAGCGAATAAAAAGGCCATTACAGATCGAAGATTGAGCAAACAGTAAAAAAACATAATTTTTTTTCTTTAGGGGCTAGACACATCAAAATGATATAGGCATAATCTCGCGCCATGGAAGGATGGCCGAGCGGTCGAAGGCAGCGGTCTTGAAAACCGCCGATGGGAAACCATCCTAGAGTTCGAATCTCTATCCTTCCGCCAAATTTCGCCGGCTTAGCTCAGTTGGTAGAGCAACTGACTTGTAATCAGTAGGTCACCAGTTCGACTCCGGTAGCCGGCACCATACAAGAACCCGTTATTTCCCGTAACCAATCGGTGAAATAGCGGGTTTTTACTTTATACACCCAACAAAATCTCCCGCATATATTCCCTGTCTATCTTCTCAATTTACTACTTTATTGGCCTGGTTATCTGACCTCTCATATCCAAACGACAAAGTCCTTTGACATACTAATAAATTATGTTACTCAACAAAGAAGTTTCTGATTGCTTTTTAACTTAATATGCTTCTGTTTTCTCCTTTTTACATAAATTATACATATCGATAACGGATTATAAGCACCACCCAATGTGTAATTATTTGTTTACACCTTGTGTACTATATATTTGACAGACATAAATCAATCATTTAACCTGCGGGTCTTATAACTATTTCTCAACATATTCAGAAATGAGGATCGCGTGAAAAATCGCACTATTGGCAGTATTTTTATCGTTGCTGGAACGACGATTGGCGCAGGGATGTTAGCAATGCCATTGGCAACGGCGGGGGTGGGGTTTGGAACTACATTTGCTATGTTAGTCGTTCTGTGGGCTTTAATGAGTTATACAGCACTCTTGCTCGTAGAAGTGTATCAACATAATAAATTTAACACTGGATTAGGGACTATCGCGAAACGCTACCTTGGGTTAGGTGGGCAGGTGTTGACTGGCTTCAGTATGCTTTTCCTTATGTATGCCCTGACAACGGCTTATATTAGTGGTGCGGGTGAATTACTGGCGACTTCCCTCTCTTCTTGGTTGGATAAACCTATTTCTGTCTCTGCCGGGATCAGCATTTTTACCATTATTGGTGGTGGGATAGTCTGTATTGGAACCCAATCTGTCGATTTTATTAACCGCCTGTTGTTTACCGCTAAAATTGTTTTTCTGGTGATCGTACTCGGCGTAATGATGCCTCATGTTGATAAAATCAACCTCATTTCCATGCCTATTGAGCAAGGATTAGCACTCTCTGCCATCCCGGTTATTTTTACTTCATTCGGATTTCACGGTAGTGTGCCAAGTATCGTTGCCTATATGGGAGGAGAGACCAACAAGCTACGGAAAATCTTTATCATCGGTAGTGCCATACCACTGTTAGCCTATATTCTGTGGCAATTGGTAACACTCGGCGCTATTTCTTCAAATACATTTGTAGGTATTCTTGCACAAGAATCTGGCCTAAATGGGTTATTGAAAGCGGTGAGAGAAATTGTCGCTTCACCCAAAGTGGAGTTTGCCGTTCATCTGTTTGCCGATCTTGCGCTAGCCACCTCATTTCTCGGTGTTGCCTTAGGGTTATTTGATTACCTTGCTGACCTTTTTAAGCGCCGCAATCACGCCAAAGGGCGTTTACAAACAGGGTTAATGACTTTTGCTCCACCATTGCTCTGTGCATTGTATTACCCTAATTTTGTTATGGCACTGACATTTGCGGCTGTTGCCCTCTCCATTCTCGCATTGTTATTACCTTGCCTGCTGGTTTGGCGTAGCCGTGATGAAAACAAAGAAGGTTATCGTGTCAAAGGAGGTAAACCAGCATTAGTCTTTGTGTTCCTGTGTGGGCTTGCAGTTATTACCATTCAAATTGGTATTGTTACAGGTATACTGCCAAACATAGGGTAAGTTTATCTTGTCTAAGGTTATCCGCATAAGTGTTAATGCAGATAACCTTGCAGCATTTTCGTCTAATTAAAAACTCAAACCAACGCCAACATAAAAACCATCGGAAACCTTGTTATTACGATTACCATGACTACCCCGTATGTCAATGACACGGTAGCCAACATCTACACTCAGGGGTTTGAAAAATGTATAACGTGCTCCTCCTGTAGCCTCAGTATAAGAATCCATTCCTGACGTTAAGCCTGATGGCGAACCGTAAGCCTCACCATACAGGGATAAAGAAGAAGTCACGGCCCAACTAAGGCCAGCACCTACAGCCAATGCAGCGCCATCTTTCCCATCTTTGGGGGACAAATAAAGTCCTTTTGCGCCGACGTTTGCAGCTAATGGACCAAATGGCAGACCGAAGCCTAAACCTAAACTACCAAGCTGGCCATTGTGATCACTGCGAGTCCAGTTACCCGTCAGAGACAGGCCAGCATATTTATCACCAATCCCCACTGAGGTGCTTGTGCTGTGTTTTCCCACCTGAGCATCTATAGAGAGAGCATTTGCTGAGCAAGCTATAAAAAACAAACTAGCGGCACCAATAGCAAAAAAACCTTTCATAATCTTGTCCTTTAATTATTCAATGCCTATATGAGCTAAGATATTGTACTTAAACCGACGTGGCGTTATAGATGATAAAAAGCAAGGAAATGTTTAGATTCATAAAGATATGTAATTAACGTTATCATTTATTATGTTTACTATTTATCTCTGTTACCCATTGCTTAACTTGTTGGCGCGAAACCTTTATTCCTCCATTTTTCAGTTGTGCAGGTAACACATAGCAGGCAATAGGCCGCTGAAAAGCTGCGGTTTTATCCGTAAGCCAATCAATAAGTGTTTCTGTTAGCGCAGGATATTGAGTTTCAATTACCGCTACTGGCCGATGACCGAATTCAATATCAGGAATGGGAACAACAAAACTCTGTTCAATTTGAGGATGTTGGTTAATGATCCGCTCAATATCTTCTGGCTGGATACCCTCCCCACCACTGAAAAATTGGTTATCGAGGCGCCCTACAATCCGTAACTCCCCCTGTTCAAATACGCCTCGATCCCGGGTCGAAAACCATCCTTCGTTATCTGCCAATGGCTGCAATTCCCCATTAAACCAATAACCACTCGCAATACTATCAGCACGGATCTGAATTTCTTCATCGACTAAGCGAATGGACTTTCCAGGGAGTGGATTACCTACCCCGGGCAGCTCATCAGCCCGTTTTGCGCAAACAGTTGATGCTATTTCTGTCAGCCCATAGCCACACCAGCAACGAATACCTAATTCTTCAGCCCGCTGGGTCAGCGACGTCGGTATCATAGCACCTCCCAATAACACTTCTTTTAATGTCAATGAATAGTTATGGGGTTGTTCCAGCAAACGCCACAGTTGGGTAGGTACAAGTGATGCATGGGTACAACCTGACAGCGCACGATCCAACGGATGTAAATCCCGCAGCACTAATGTTGCTCCTGTTTGTAACCAACGCCAAAGGATCCCTTGGCCTGAAACATGAAACAGAGGCAATGACAGTAACCAACTATCATCTGGCTGAAAATCCATGCGGGAAAGAATGCCTTGTGCGCTGGCAAGATGAGCGCCAATGGAATGTACCGCAGCTTTAGGCAATCCAGAAGAGCCGGAGGTCAGGATCATGCTGGCAGGACGTTGACTTTCCCACAACACCAATAGGTTGTTTTTTGCCCGCCGATCATGTTTCGCCGGAAACTTTTGTTGCCAGTCAAGTATCTTAACTGGCATAACAGGCGAAGGTGAGTCCGTGAAATCCACTCCATAATCCATATTGAGATGAGGCAATAGCTCCACCAACAACCGATCAGGTAACTGAGGATTAAGAGGTAACGCTCTGGCGCCACATCGCAGGACAGCCAGGTAACACAACAGAAGTTCCGCGCTGTTCTTGCCTCTCAGGATCACACCTCTACCTTCCACAACACCCTGTTGGTGGAAATGGACAGCAATAGCATTGATGCTTTGCGTTAATTGATGCCAGGTTAGTTGCTCATCATATAACTGAATAGCCTGTTTTTCAGGCAAGGCCGTAGCCCAATGCTGCCACGGCCATTGAATCCACTCTATTACTGACATTCACTACTCCACACCATAGCCAGTTTATCCAGCATGACACACGGAATATTACTATCAGGCCAACAACGGATAAGTTGTGACTGGATAAGATCCAAAGTATCCAAGCCCGGAAGTGAATTAGGTGTGAGCCATTGAGTAAGACGAGCCAATTGTGTCAAACCAAAGCTACTTTCAATGCTGGAGCTAATCACTGCCTCTAACCCTAACTGATGAGCTTCGATAATTAATTGACGGCAACGGCCAATACTGCCCACCAATGTTGGTTTGATGATAATGGCAGAGACGCCCTCCTGAGCTTCTACGGTAAAACCGGCTTCACGGACACTTTCATCCCATGCAATGGCGATACCCGTTTCACGAGCAAACGCCAGAGATTCTTCCCGGGTTTTGCAGGGTTCTTCAATAAAAGCAATTCGGTGCCGATAATCTGGATTGACATATTTAGCGAAGCCCTCTGCTTTTGTGCGTGTCCAACTGCGGTTAGCATCTAATCGCAACCGGAGATCAGGCACTGCCTCAAGCATCACATTCACTACCATGCCATCCCGTACGGCTTCATACAGCCCAACTTTCACTTTAGCAATCTTATGGCCTGTCATACTTCCCAAACGCAGGATCACATCATCGGGATCGCCCGTACATAAAGGCGCCTTGCAATAATTGGCTGTTTCAGGCAACTCTCCCTGTAATTCAGCCAGTGCACAGCTCACGCCAAACGCAACGGAAGGACGATCGCTTTCTTCCGGTTGCGTGTCCAAACACCATTGTTGCAGCCATTCCACCGCCAATGTTTTAGCTTGTTCAAGCGTTTCATGGCTAAATTCAGGTAATGGGGAAATTTCTCCCCAACCATCTCGTCCATTTTCCTGTAAGTGCACCAAAAAACCGTCACGGGTTTTCAGGCGCTGATAACGCAAAATAATGCCTGCCTCCATGGGCAGGCTGAATTGGTATAAAGTCGCTTTACGCATAATGGATGACAACTTACGGATTACGCTTGAACTTACTGAAATCAGGATGGCGTTTTTCGTTGAACGCATTGCGCCCTTCCTGCCCTTCTTCGGTCATGTAGAACAGCATGGTGGCATTGCCCGCCAATTCCTGTAAACCAGCCTGACCATCACAATCTGCGTTCAATGCCGCTTTCAGGCAACGCAACGCCATTGGGCTGTTTTCCAACATTTCACGACACCAGCGCACAGTCTCTTTTTCCAATTCGGCATAAGGTACAACAGTGTTTACCAATCCCATATCCAATGCTTCCTTAGCATTGTATTGGCGGCACAGGAACCAGATTTCGCGCGCCTTTTTCTGTCCTACGATCCGCGCCATATACGATGCTCCCCAGCCGCCATCGAAGGAACCGACTTTAGGGCCTGTTTGACCGAAAATGGCGTTATCCGCCGCGATAGTCAAATCACACATCAAATGCAGCACGTGCCCACCGCCAATGGCATAACCCGCAACCATAGCAACGACAGGTTTTGGGCAAGTACGGATCTGCCGCTGAAAATCTAATACATTCAGATGGTGTACTCCGTTGTCATCTTGATAACCACCATAATCGCCACGGATCTTTTGGTCGCCTCCAGCACAAAACGCTTTTTCCCCCATTCCCGTCAGAATAATCGCACCAATCTCCTCGTCATAACGAGCATCTGCCAACGCCTGAATCATCTCTTTGACGGTCAGGGGACGGAACGCATTACGTACCTGTGGGCGATTAATCGTAATCCTGGCAATGCCGTCTGTGGATTTATGGTAGAGAATATCTTCAAACCCTTGGGAACAATCTTGCCATTCAATAGGGGCATACAATTTTTCTTCGCTTGGGTAACGCATTATTGTGTTTCCTTAACCAAAAAGTGATAAAAAACAGTTCACTGCGCTGGCAAAAGCCACAGGATTGCCATAATGAGCATTATGTCCAACTTGAGGAATCGTTGTTAATGGCAGTGTATATTGCTGCGCTATGCTCTGGAATTTACGATCATTTTCCCCACATGAGTAAGAGAAAGGAATCGATATGTGTTGTAAAGCAGGAACTAGCCAAGGTTGGTATCCTAAAGAGGTATTTTCCAGCATATCTGCGATACGATCTCCCCTGTTTTGACTGCGCAGATGAATAAGTTGCTCACGTTGTGCCGTCGTTAAATCAGCAAATATCGGTTGTTGATACCAATCAGGCAAAACTGACATCATTGGCTCTTGACGAAAACGCTGTGCCCAATGCTGATCATTGCGTAACCGCATATCACGCTCCTGCCGGGAAAACAGCCCCGGATTTCCTCCTTCCACCAGCAACCCGCGCAAGCCATTTTGTTTGCCATAGAGCGCATGGTACATGGCAATTCGTCCTCCCAGTGAATAGCCAATCAAACAGTAATCATTGATTGGATACTCGGCCAGAGTGGCTATCAGCAATTCACTCATCTCGGCAAAACCGCCGGTCAAATTCGCATCGACGGAATTACCGTGCCCCGGTAAATCAACAACCAATGAAGGATATCGATCACAAGCACTCACGACAGGAGACCAATCGTCGCCGCTTCCCAATAATCCATGCAACCAAACTAACCATGTCCCTTGGTTATGTGTATGAAATGTCCGACAGTTTAGTTTCACAAAGCCGCCACCTGTTTTAGCAGTTCTTGCAGGCATACCGCTCCTGCATTGCCTGGAACCTTTAACTCAACCAATGTTGTCTCTTTACGATCCCATACTTGTTGGGCACACCGTTTTAATTCCGACCAATTTTGTGGTGCCGCATAATTCAGGCCGAACATAGCAGCAACATGATCAAAATTGACATCTTGCGGCATACAGTAAAAACGCTGGCGTTCTTCCTGCGGTGTTGGTAATAGAGAAAAAATCTGCCCGCCATTATTATTCATTATGATCAATAACATAGGAGCAGAAAGATTGCGTAATAAAGCCAGGCTATTCAGATCATAGAGGGCAGAGATATCACCTATAATCGTGAGTGTCGGTTTATTGGTTGTCCGTTGTACACCTGCTGCGGTCGCGATCAAGCCATCTATACCACTGGCACCTCGGTTACTGTAAACCGGATAACCCACGGGAAGCTGCCCTAAAGCATCAACCAAACGCACAATCAAGCTATTGCCGACAAACAATTGGCCCTGCTCTGGCAACAATTGATGCAATTGATGCGCAACCGCTGCCTCGCTGAATTCTCCCGTCAACTTTGTTTCAACACATTTAAACGCGCTTTTTGACCATGAATGCAATTCATGTGCCCAAGGTGCTTGTGAATATGCGGGATGTTCCCGTAACCAATCAGTCACACTGCAAGTGAATTTGCGCCCTCTATGGTTTGCAGGATCAAGCCTGCCGACAATGGGATCGACAATCCAATACTGCTCAGGTTGGCATTTAGCCCGCCACTGCAACAGTCGCTTGCCAGTCAGGCTGGCGCCAAATTGGATCACCAATTGCCCTTGCGCCAGAATCTCCTGAGTGCGGGAGTGAGTGAGCCATAAATCTGCATATGGCAAAGGCTGCCCCGTTTGGGACAACACATCACCAATAAGCGGCCATCCCATCTCTTTTGCCCACTGGGCAACATATTTCCCCTCTTCTGCACTCATTCTCCCTGCCAGTACAATCCCCTGTTTTTTCTGCCAAATATCCCAATCAACGGCCTTGATGGTGGTATGCATTTCTGGCTGAGTCAACCACGGTTCATTCCCTTGCCACCAATCCCCCAATGTTTGCAACCAATCTTGATGCGCTGTCATCTCATTACCATACAAAGGCTCCGCAAACGGGCAATTAATATGTAGAGCACCTTGTTTCAGATTTGACATTGCATTATCGATGGAAGAAACCAACCAACTGGCAGGAATCTCTGTGGTTGGTCGTGGCAGTGCTAAAGTTTGCGCGGGATGAGAAGCAAAAATGCCTACCTGACGAATAGCTTGATTGGCACCACAATCGATTAATTCAGACGGCCTATCCGCGGTGAGAAATACCAATCGTTCTCCCGTCAAGCCCGCTTCAATTAAAGAAGGGTACAAATTGGCAACTGCCGTTCCAGACGTCACAATAACCGCAATCGGCTCTTTGCCCGCTTTTGCCAATCCTAAGGCCAAATAGCCCAACCCACGCTCATCAAAATGAGTATGACAGATCAACTTATGGTTTTCTGCGGCAGCCAATGTCAATGATGTTGAACGAGAGCCGGGAGCAATGCAGACATGACGCAATCCGTGGCGGGTTAATGCTTCCAATAAAAGTTCCGCCCAGCGGCGGTTGAGTGCGCTGTTTGACATATAATGCCCAAAAAATTCTTTCAAAAATGATGCCAAAGAATAAGAGATAATTATATAAGACGTTCTTGATCTTAATGCGGATAAAAACGATTTCCTTATCTTAGTTCAAGGAATTGTCATTTAATTGGCGATATTTCAGCTATAAATGAGAAATATAAAATCCATTGATAACAAAACTGAAAATTAATTAGTGATTGAGCTAATACCTTCTCAGATAAATCTGAATACGATCATCTAACGTTATCTGCAAGTGATAACAATACCCATATAATTACTAATGTAAATCACCAATACAATATTGTTTGGAATTCACACACAAAAGAGAATAACCGAATATCAATTTCGCTAACATTTTCGGTATGTGGATTAAAAATAGTATTTAATTTTGAAATATAGTCATTATACGATCAATAAACCACATTTTTATACTGAAAAATAAATCAATCTCACTTTAACCAAGTTATTTCAAATGAAAACCTCAACAACCAATAATATTCACTCTTCGGTAATAAAAAATATTTACACTCAGTCTAAGTTTTTTTCATTGAAATCAACCCCAATATTAATCCTTATTTTTCAAAAAATTTTTACGACAGAGAAACAAAGTCACAACCAATTGATTTAAAACAAATAAAATTTAATTAAAAACATAAGTGTCATTCTTATATATTATTTCATATAGATATGATACCAATAAAAAATCAAATGATCGTAATTATTTCACAAAATTTTTCCATTGATATAAATTCACGCAGTACGTATTATTCTGCCTCTTCAAAAATGAAGAATGTAAAAATTCATCTTAATCTAAATTAAATTAAACTCCGTCTGGTCCTGCTATTTGTAAAACCAACAAGCAGTATAAAAAGGGGATAGCGTGTCATATCTTTATTTCCGTCCGATGGGCTTTCATAGATATCGGTATAAGCTGTTATCGTTATTTATATCACTAAGTTGTTTAATAACAACGGAATCCGCTCAGGCAGATTACGATGCGTTAATTCAACAAGCCAGAAATGGCAATACCAATCCCATGCTCGAATATATTCGTCAGGAGGAGAAACGACATCGTCTTTCTTCCTCGCAAGTTGCCGATTGGTTGCAAATTGCAAGCTGGGCTGGACATGATGATGAAGTCATTTCTCTCTGGCAGCGCTATCGCTCAATGGCTATACCCGCCAGAGGGATAGCGGCCGTTGCCCGAGCCTATCGCAACCAACGTCAATGGTCACAAGCAATACAGCTATGGCGCACAACCCTGGCCCTGGACAAGCAGAACAGAGACATCAAAGCTGGCCTTATCATGACACTCGCCGATGCCAAACAAGACGCAGAAGCCCGACGTTTGGCAAAAGATTTATTGGCTCATCAACCCGACGCTGCTAATTACCGTTTGCTGGCCTACGTTGACCAGTCAGCTGGCCGGATATGGAATGCCATGCAAGTGCTTTCTATCGCGCATAAACGGTTTCCCGACAATCAAGACGTTACTCAAGACTATCTGTTCAGCCTAAAAAACAATCGAGTCAGTGATCCGGCATGGCGCCTAGGACAACAGCACGCTACACAATTAACCACGGCGCAACTGCGCAGGCTGGAAGCTGACGCTGTAGCAGAACTGGTTCGTTTGTCAATGATCCCTAATCGTAGTGAAAAAGAGCGCTTTGACATTGCTGACAGGGCACTTGCACGCTACGAACATATGCTTAACCAATGGCACAACCTACCCGATGCACAACAAGATTACCAACGGGCGCGCATTGATCGGCTTGGTGCCCTTCTTTCCCGCCATCGGCTGCAAGAAGTTATTGATGAATATCTGGCTTTGCAAAAACAAGCTGAGCAGAAACAAAGCATACATATCCCAGGATATGCGCAGAAATGGGCAGCGGCAGCCTACCTGAATCTGCGCCAGCCAGAAAAAGCACGAAATATTCTGCACTCCTTGAACTATTCTTTTTTGAATCATCCTGATGAAAATATCTCGTCGTCAGGGAAAATATCATCGCCCAATATTCCCCTTGAAGATGATATCGTCCTTTTTTATGCGAATGTGGAAAGTGAGTATCTGGATGCAGCTCAACAACTTGCCACCGATATCAAGCAACGCAATCCTTATATGCTTAATGTCTTTGGCTCTCCCATTCGTGTTCCGAATGATGACTGGCTACAAGGGCAGCAATTTTTAGCGGAATCTGCACAATTACGCGAAGATCTTGCCGAAGCAGAAAAACGCTTTACCCATTTAGCCCGCACCGCTCCCGGCAATCAGAAATTACGGATTGACCTGGCGGCTATCTGGCTGGATCGTGGTTGGCCACGTCGTGCTGAGAGTGAATTAAAGCAAATTGAAGGACTCGATCACCGTAATCTGGCATTGGAAATCCAGCAAGGTTATACCGCCCTGACTCTGCAAGAATGGCATCAGATGGATTTGCTGGCCGATGATGTGATTACCCGCGCACCAGAAGATATGCTTGCTAAACGCTTTAACCGTCTGCGCAATGTGCATCATATGTCAGAACTGCAACTTAAGGTTAATCAAGGCATTAATTCAGATAACCCAGAAAGTGGCAGACACAGTTCAGATATTGACACTGTACTTTATAGCCCTCCTTTTGAGGATAACTGGCGCTTATTTGCTGGTGGTGCTTACAATCGCGGCCAATTTTCAGAAGGCCGAGGCTTGAACCGTGATTTACGTGGTGGTGTAGAGTGGCGTTCGCGGGATTTTTGGCTGGAAAGTGAAGCTTCTGCACGTAATTATCGTCATGGCAGCAAGGTGGGATTGCGAATCGCAACCTGGTATGACTTCAATGATCAATGGCGACTGGGTGGCTCCGCAGAACGCTTCGCCCGTAATACCCCCCTGCGTGCGTTAAGCAATAATATCCATGCTCATGGTGGGCAAATTTACACTCGCTGGAGATACAGCGAACGCAGCCAGTGGAGTGCTCGCTTTGCCCCGGCATTCTTTTCAGATGGCAACCATCGTTTTGAATATGGCATTGACGGCCTTCAACGCCTATATACCGCCTCTTACCTGAAGCTCGATGCGCAGTTGGAACTGAGTACAACTCACAATACCCGGCAAAATACACCCTATTTCAATCCCAAAAGCGACTTTACCTTCCTGCCTGAACTGGAAGCGGATCACATCATGTATCGGCACTATCAAACCGTCTGGAGCCAGCAAGTTGTGGCTGGGATTGGGCAATATTGGCAGCAAGGGTACGGCAGTGGCCTAATCACAATGGTGGGATATGGCCAACGTATTAAATGGAATGATGTTATTGACGTAGGGGTAAGACTCACGCTGGATAAACGTCCTTATGACGGTAAACGAGAAAGTAATCTGCAAGCTGCTTTTGATTTAATCTATCGGTTCTAAAGGATTTTCTATGACACACAATGTTTTTCGTCATTGGTTGATGATATCGGCACTACTGGTTAGCCTGTTGGTCCCCCAGTTTGGCATGCTGGCATATGCAGAAAAACCTGATTTCGTTCCACCAGCACAACGGCCGCTTCCCCTGAATGAACGCCCTTGGCCTAAAAATGGTTTTGTGGTTCTCGCTTACCATGATGTTGAAGATGATGGTGCAGATCAGCGTTTTATGTCAGTCCGTACCAGCGCATTGAACGATCAGTTTGCCTGGCTGCGGGAAAATGGCTACCAGCCTGTTACTGTCGATCAAATTCTTATCGCCAATCAGGGAGGTACGCCACTGCCTCCCAAGGCCGTATTGCTGACTTTCGATGATGGCTATAGCAGTTTCTACCATCGCGTATTTCCGCTGCTGAAAGCTTATAACTGGCCTGCTATTCTGGCCCCCGTTGGCATCTGGGTTGATGCACCAGCCAAAAAACCCGTTGATTTTGGTGGATTGATGGTAGCGCGGGAGCGCTTCACTACCTGGGAACAGGTGGCTGAAATGTCTCGTTCTGGTTTAGTGGAAATAGGTTCCCATACTTATCAGCATCATTATGGCGCCATCGCTAACCCACAAGGCAATACCGAGCCGGCCGCGGCCATTCGCATTTACGATCCGAAAACAGGTAACTATGAAAGTGAGCAAGCGTTTCGCCTGCGGATGGAAAAGGATATTGCTACTATTACCCAAAGAATTATCGCTGCCACAGGCAAGCAGCCACGGGTCTGGATTTGGCCTTATGGCATCGATAGCGGTGTTACACTGGAAATAGCTAAACGTTACGGCTACAAAATGGCATTGACTCTGGACAACGGGCTGGCAAACGTCAACAATCTTGATAATGTTCCACGTATCTTGCTCACACATAACCCTTCCCTGAAAGAATTCGCCGAGCAGGTAATTCAGGTACAGAATAAACCAATCTTACGAATTGCCCATATTGATCTGGATTATGTTTATGATCCTGATCCCGTTCAACAAGCCCATAATCTCGACAAGCTGGTTCAACGCATTGCCGATCTACGCGTCAACACCGTTTTCCTGCAAGCCTTTGCTGATCCCAAAGGTGATGGCAATGTACGTGAGCTCTACTTTCCTAATCGCTGGCTCCCAATGCGGGCTGATCTCTTTAACCGTGTTGCCTGGCAATTGCACAGCCGCCTGAACATTGAAGTTTATGCGTGGATGCCCGTTCTGGCCTTTGAACTGGAGTCTTCACTCCCGCGGGTGATGAGCTATGACGCCAGTCATAACAAGCTATTTGTAAATCCGACACAATATCGTCGTTTATCGCCTTATAACCCAGAAAACCGCCGAAGGATCAAAGAGATTTATCAAGATTTGGCCTCTCACGCTATTTTTCAGGGCATCCTGTATCACGATGACGCAGTCATGTCCGATTTTGAAGATGCTAGTGCAGATGCCATCAAAGCTTATCAGGCCGCAGGTTTATCTGCTTCCATTGCAGAAATTCGGCAAGATCCAGAACAATTCACCCGTTGGACACGCTTTAAAAGCCAATACCTGATTGATTTTACTCATGAGTTAACCAAAGAACTTAAGTCAATACGGAGTTATCAGATCAAAACTGCTCGCAATATTTTTGCCCTGCCCATTCTGGAACCGGATAGCGAAGAGTGGTTTGCCCAAAATCTGGATGATTTCCTCGCTCACTACGATTGGATTGCTCCAATGGCTATGCCATTGATGGAAAATGTGCCTCTAGCAAAAAGCAACCAGTGGTTAT
Organism: Xenorhabdus sp. TS4; assembly: GCF_014467265.1. NCBI lineage: Bacteria > Pseudomonadati > Pseudomonadota > Gammaproteobacteria > Enterobacterales > Morganellaceae > Xenorhabdus > Xenorhabdus sp. TS4. Next base: position 173,955 of record NZ_NKHQ01000082.1, read on the forward strand.
CCCGATTGGTGAAAATCATTGCACAACGCCCACAAGCACTGGACAAAACTGTTTTTGAATTGCAATCCGTAGATTGGCGCAAGCCACTGGATAAAAGAGCGATCCCAGGGCACCAATTAGCAGAGTGGATGCGTCAATTGCAGCTCAATGGTGCGCAGAGCTTCGGTTACTACCCTGATGACTTTCTCAATAATCAACCAGAAATGAATGAGATTCGCCCTGTTCTTTCTCCTGAATGGTATCCACTTAATGATTGATCGTATTATTGCTTTTGCAGTGCTCTGCCTGGTATTAAGCATCCCTCTCGGTATCGCTATCACCTTTACCGGGGAAGTCATGCTGAACTTTGTCTTTTTCTGGCCTTTGTTCATGTCGGCTATCTGGATCTCAGGAGGGATCTATTTCTGGATCTATCGGGAAAGGCATTGGAAAATCGTTGATGAAGAAGTCCCGCATCTTGAAGGAAAACCTCTAATTTCAATTTTGATCCCTTGCTACAACGAGGGGCCAAATGTTCGCGAGACACTGCTGGCGGCCTTAAACCAGCGCTATCCCAATATTGAAGTGATCGCTATCAATGATGGTTCAACCGACAGCACCGCGGATGAACTCAATGCGATGGCGAAACAACATCAAGACTTGAGAGTGATACACCTGAAACAGAATCAAGGCAAAGCCACTGCACTTCAAGCAGGTGCTGCTGCCGCGAAAAGTGATTATCTGGTCTGTATTGATGGCGATGCCCTATTAGATCGCGATGCAGCTGTTTGGCTGGTCAAGCCCATGATTGATCATCCCCGTGTTGGTGCTGTTACAGGCAATCCCCGCGTTCGCACACGATCCACCTTAGTTGGGCGCATTCAGGTTGGGGAATTTTCTTCCATCATTGGTCTAATCAAACGTACCCAACGGGTTTATGGTCAAGTCTTTACCGTTTCAGGTGTTGTTGCAGCCTTTAATCGCAGGGCACTGGCCGACGTGGGGTATTGGAGTAATGACATGATCACAGAAGATATTGATGTGAGTTGGAAACTCCAGTTACGCCATTGGTCCATCTTTTTCGAACCCCGTGCTATCTGCTGGATCTTAATGCCTGAAACCCTACGAGGATTATGGAAGCAGCGGTTACGCTGGGCACAGGGTGGAGCCGAAGTTTTCCTGAAAAACCTGCGTCAATTGTGGTCATGGCAATATCGCCGCATGTGGGGGTTATTTGCTGAATTCTGCTGTTCCGTTATCTGGTCATTTACATTTGCCCTTTCCATCATTTTATTTTTACTCGGCATGTTCATCACATTACCGGAAAACATTCGCGTCTATACACTATTTCCACCTGGGTATACGGGATTAGTTCTGGCGGCTACCTGCCTGATCCAGTTTACCGTCAGTTTAGTGATTGAACGACGCTATGAAAAACACGTTGCCTCATCGCTGTTCTGGGTGATTTGGTATCCGATGGTTTATTGGATGCTAAATCTATTTACGACCTTGGTATCTTTTCCCAAAGTGATGCTTAAAGTACACAGAAAACGTGCTCGCTGGGAAAGCCCTGACAGGGGAATAGAGAGAATCGAATCATGAAAGAACCCTTGATTTTTACCGAACAAAGGTTATGGCCTCGTTTAATTGATATTCTGTTGACCATCCTGGCTTGGGCTGGTTTTATCTATTTATTCATGGTGGGATTATTTTACGCTTCCCATAATGGTCCCAGGCCTTTTACTTCGACATTATTTACTTCAGAACTGGACGTCATTGCCTTTTATATTGCCATTGCCATATTTAATGCATTTTTGCTAATTGGCTGGGCAAAATACAACCAACGTCGATTTAGGATCGAACGTCGTTGCCATCGACCTGCGTTAACCCACACTGAGGTGGCGCAGAGTTTTACTTTGGAGCAAAAGTTATTTGATACCTTAAGGCAAAGCAAAGTTTCCAGTATCACTTATGACAATCATGGACATATAATAGGAATCAATGAAGATGTATCAATATAGAAATAGCCATTTATTCACTAAGAATGAAATTATACCTTAAAGGTATCAATTAGATTGCCAATAATCTTATTTGGCAGGCAACAATTTTACAACCTATCTCATTAAGGAAATAATACTAAATGAGATAGGTTTTGGCTGAAAACAGATTTTATCAAAAAATTTAACACGACCATTTACAATATGAAAAACAAATACTGGATGAAAAATATATACTGGAACCCGATATGAAATTGATTGAACGGATTCATTATCTTTATAAACGCACTATTTTTAAACGTTGTGTCTCCAGATTATTTCTACGGTTATTGATAACCTTATGCTTAATCATCGTCACATGTAATTCAGCAGTAATGGCTATGCCTGACACCAATGAAAAACAAATGATCAATGAAAAGACAGCGCTCAACGAAAATGTTGCGCGGGTAGTTTCTGGAATTATCAGTTATACCCATTGGCCTATTACACCTACTATCCTGCACTTATGTCTGGTTCCTCCATCCAATTACATTAGCGCCTTAACCCACATTGATATGATTTCTGATCACACAGAACTGCAAGTTGAAACACTAAATTTCAACGTAGAACAACTCATAGAAAAATGTGATGTAATTTACTATGGTCAAGTTGATCCACAACTTCAACACCAGGTGATCAACCTGAAAAATGACAAGCCATTGCTTACCATTGCTGAAAATAATCCGAACTGTGAAATTGGCAGCGCATTTTGCCTCAACATTAACAGCACTCCGGCAACATTTAGCCTCAATCTTGATATTCTCACGCGCAGCGGCGTGCGCGTACATCCGAATGTCCTGCAATTGGCTCGTAAGGTGGAATAATCTATATGAAAAAACGTTATTCACTGATGCCATCGCGCCCGACTTTACGTCATGCTTTCCACCGGATCCATTTGGTCATTACGTTTATCATATTATCCGTAGTCGGCTTGTTTTTATCGTTACTGGCACTGCTTGCCATGCAGAAATACGCCGAAAACAGTTTAAAACTGATTGCCACAGCCATTGCCCATACCGCACAGGCAGCCGTGGTATTTCAGGATAAAACCGCAGCAAACGAAATATTGGAAATGATTGCCGTTCACGATGGCTTTACAGAAGCCAAAATTTTTGATGCTAAACAGCAGGTGTTAGCCAGTTGGCAAGCCAATCAAGAGACACGTACTGGCAATTTCAAGAAATTGATCGAGCACTGGCTTTTTCCTGAACCTTTCACCCTGCCAATTTATCACCATCAGCAAAAAGTAGGCTCAGTCTGGTTAATTGGTAACAGTTGCCACATCATCAAATTTATTTATCAGGCCCTGCTGGTGCTATTTGCTTGTCTGCTGTTCAGTGCCGTCATTTCACTCTACCTCTCATTGCGTATGCATGATGGTATCGTCAGAGCTCTGCAAAACATTACGGCCGTCGCCCATGATGTGCGGCAACGGCGGACATTTTCACGACGCGTGCCCTCTGCCCATATTGCTGAGCTGCATGAGCTAAGCCAGGTTTTCAATCACCTGCTAGAAGAGCTGGAAGAGTGGCAACACCACCTGCAAACAGAAAAAGCCGCTTTAACCTGGCAAGCACAACATGATTCCCTGACAGGACTGCCAAATCGGGCAACTTTTGAACGCGTTCTTTCAACCGTCATGAGCGATAAATTTATGCGTGAAAGTGCAGCGATATTATTTATTGATGGTAACAGGCTGAAATATGTCAACGATGTCTATGGACATGCTGCCGGCGATCACGTGCTTGTCACTATCGCCGCCACATTAAAACGAAGAGTAAGAAAAACAGATACCGTTGCCCGACTTGGCGGGGACGAATTTGCTATCCTGTTGCCTTCCACCAATCTAGAAGATGCAGAACGCGTTGCTAAAAATATCATTCATGCCATGGATACCCCCATTCTCCTGCCCAACGGACAACATCTACGTATCACACTCAGCATCGGTGTTGCATTATCCAATGGTGAACTAACAGCAGAACAACTACTCTCTGAAGCCGATGCGGCGATGTATCACATTAAGCAACGAGGCGGTGGCTGGTATTCCGCTGATACAACAAAACTAAACTATCTATCAAGGAACCCTCTATGAGCAGAAATCGTTATTGTGTATTTATCTTTGCGTTTATTGGCGCACTTTTCCTCAGCGCCTGCCAGAATAAAGGAGCTTTGACAGCCGCACAAATCACCGCACTTAAACAACAGGGATTTCAACAAACCGATGAAGGCTGGTTATTTGGTATATCAGAAAAAGTGTTGTTTGGTAATGACCAATTTCACTTACGTCCAGAAGGTGAAACAAAATTAAAACAACTCGCAAGTATTTTATCCAAAGTTGGTATCCACCACGCACGCCTTGATGGACACACTGACAATTACGGAGAAGTGAATTACAACAATCAATTATCATTGAAACGAGCCAACACCGTTGCAGATGCACTGACACAGGGAGGTATGCAGCGTACTAATCTGACAACCCGTGGATTAGGGCCAAGCCAACCTATCGCCGATAACCGAAGCTCAAAAGGTCGGGCAGAAAATCGCCGAGTTGCTATTGTGATAACGACACCATAATAGCTATACCATGAAGCAGACAATATGGGTTTTAACACAGCCCTATTTATTACGGGCAGCCTGATAATATATTGATATAAATCAAATAATAATTTAGCCACGGATGGCAGTAATATTTGTTTATCTTGATCATCCTCAGCAATTATAAAAAAATCCCCCCCAATTTTGCCATATAGTCATATAGTTATTTCCCGTCTTTAAATTCTTCCTGTAACATAGCCAAAGTTGTTTTCGCAAAAAAAGAGCCTCTTTTTTTGTAATCAATAAGTTAATAAAATTTTGCATAGTTTGGATAACAAGCCTACTGTTAAGTAATGAGCTTTATCAAGAAAGGAGATATGATGGGGCTGAATCTGAAATCATACCGATCCCTGTATCAAATGTTTGTGATGTTATTCATCACCATCACTGCCAGCACAGGTTTTATATTCTGGAGATTATTTTCCAATTATCAGGATAATATCCAACCAGATGTAGAATTAGTCTGTGTATTTATATTAATGTCTCTGCTTACGTTCATATCTGCGATGTTTTTTTATAAACATACCAAAACCATTACTATCCCTGAATATCGTTTGAAAAAAGCGATTAAAAATAAGCAATTCATTCCCTATATACAGCCAATTATTTGTAGTAAAAACAATGAAATTATTGGAAGTGAAATCCTTGTTCGCTGGCAACACCCAATTCATGGATTATTGACACCAAACAAATTTATCGCACAAATTGAAAAATCAGATTTGATTATTCCCTTAACACATAACCTAATCACCCAAGTGAGAGACTATTTTTCGCCTATTGCTCATCAATTACCTACAAATTTCCATTTTAATTTCAATATTAGCGCAAAACATTATAAAGATGTTAGGTTAATTGATGATTGTCATCATTTTCTGAAATCATTTCCAGCAAACTCCATTAAACTGATTTTGGAAATTACCGAACGAGAATTATTGGAACTCGATAACCATACTATGAGTTTATTCAATAAATTGGATGAATTAGGCGTATTAATTGCACTGGACGACTTTGGCACAGGTTTCTCTAATTACAATTATTTACAAAAACTTAATGTTAACCTAGTGAAAATCGGACATAACTTTATTAGCAAAATGAATACCGATATGGTTTCAAAAAATATTGTGGAAAATATCATTGACCTTGCCCTACGATTGCATCTGGAAATTGTGGCAGAAGGAATTGAAAACCAAAAACAGGTTAATCAGTTAACGAACTATTCTGTCGATTATTTGCAGGGATATTACTTTGACCGTCCGATGCCATTGGAAGAGTTTGTCAAGAAATGGTTATGATAAGGATTCTCCCTACAAAATAAATCTCTTCAAGCATATTTATCAAAGGGATAATGCTAGAGAAACCCGACTGCCCTGCCAATTTCTCCAGCGCTGTAGGAGTAATCACTTTACCATTACCGTTAAAGGAAATGTCATGAACGCATCCCACCTAACATTGACTGGGTGCACAAAAGATGAACAGTGAGATGTGGAGCCTCACAGATTTCCGGCATCATAGTGCCCAATACGGGATGCATAGTGCTCCCTCAGACTGGAGACTCCACAAAATGAAATATACACCGATTGGCGTTGATATCGCAAAACATCTGATTCAGGTTCACTTCATCAATGAGTACACAGGTGAAGTGGTGGATAAGCAGCTTCGCAGCAAGGATTTTCTTGCGTTCTTCAGTAACCGGGAGCCCTGCCTGATTGGTATGGAAGCCTGCGGAGGCTCTCAGTACTGGGCGCGCGAACTGGAAAAGCTGGGCCATAAAGTCCGGCTGATGCAGGGGCGGTTTGTAAAGGCGTTCGTCATGGGTAACAAGAACGATGTGATGGATGCCCGTGCTATCTGGATGGCAGTACAGCAACCCGGTAAGGCGATAGCAGTAAAAACCGAAGAGCAGCAGTCGGTGCTAGTTCTGCACCGTTCGCGCAGACAACTGGTGAAGTTCCGGACAGCACAGATTAACGCCCTGCACGGGACACTGCTGGAATTTGGTGAAACCATCCACAAAGGCCGGGCAGCGATGGACAGGGAGTTACCGGCAGCCCTGGAGCGGATGAAGACGAAACTGCCGCCGTATCTCATCACTGTGCTGGAAGACCAGTACAACAGGCTGAGTGAGCTGGATTCACTGATAAATGGCCTTGAAAAACAGCTTAACAGTGTGGCGCACCAGAATGAAACCTGTAAGCGGCTGATGGAAATCCTCGGCGTGGGACCGCTCATCGCCACGGCAGCCGTTGCGACCATGGGTGAAGCCTCAGCGTTCAAATCAGGGCGGGAGTTCGCGGCGTATGTTGGCCTGGTGCCGAAACAGACCGGTTCAGGAGGAAAAGTTCGCCTGCTGGGGATAAGCAAACGTGGCGATACCTACCTCCGGACATTATTTATCCACGGAGCAAGGGCGGCTGCGTTACTGGTGAAGGAACCGGGTCCATGGATTACAGAGCTGAAGAAACGACGCCCGACCAGTGTAGCTGTCGTGGCGATGGCGAACAAGCTGGCGCGGACAGTGTGGGCGATAGCAGCCCATGACCATAAATATGATAAGAATCATGTCAGTATCAGACCGTATTAATCGCTGATACCGATAAACATTAACTCTTAAAAGGGTGAATGCTGAAAGGTTGCTCTGGCGGCCAGCGTGATGACAAAGACAGGTAAGACCGGGACTCGCTAAACCTGAATATGGCCTTGAGCTTAAAGCTCGCTAAGGAAATAAGGCGTGAGTCGGCGAATGACATAGGGGCTCGCAGCTGTCAGGCTGCAATAAAGCCGGATATAAAGCTGCAACCTACCAGTCAATGTCAGAACAATGGAAGCCTTGCAAACGGGATGCGTTCATATAAGGTCATATGTTCGTTATACGATATAAAAAATGTATCGCCATCAAAAAAACAACCAGAGTTCAGCTCAACATAGTTCCTAACAAAATCATCAAGATTATTTACATCCATCAAATAGACTTCATCCTTTATATAGGAATCTTTATTAATTATAAAAACATCACTACAAAAATATTCTTTTAAATTAATGACCTTTAATATTTCAGAATCATCCATTCCGTTCCAATCTTCTATCTTTTTTAAAAGTTTAAATCTGCTTTCCTGTGCAAACCCGACATAATTTAGCAATATCAATTCGCCACCAATAATAGGGTAAAACATCAAGTCAGCTCTACAGAATAGCACCGCCACACGTCGTTTTGGCGCCGACTGTCAAAAAGTTTCCTTTTGCCATCTTATTTCCTCTAGTTTCAGACTAAATTTATAGCGAAATAACTTATTACAGTTTAATTCAATAGCTAAATATTGTAGGCAATTTTTATTTTTCAGTATATTTATTATACGCGTTATTTTCCAAAAACATCAATCTATTTTAATGGCAAGAATACAGAATAATATATTGATTATATCGTTCTATTAAAGCCCATATTGATTTTTAGGTGTCAGAAACTAAAAGGACGGATTGGGTACAGCCATGTCCCTGTCCGTCACGGGTCTTATTATGTATCAATTCAAGAAATTGGTATTTAAAGTCTATTTTACCATTAAACCGCCATCAACGGGTAAACAACAACCTGTAATGAATTCCGCTTTGTTACTAGATAACCACACGATAGCATTAGCCACTTCTTCCACTTCCCCAATCCTTCCAATTGGGTGGGTGTCACCATACGCATCTAAATTCTCTCCAAACACACTGACTGACATATCTGTCCTGATTAATCCTGGACACACAGAATTAACCCTAATATTTGACTTTGCCATCTCTAAAGCCGCAGACTTTGTCAATCCAACCACCGCATGTTTACTGGCTGTATAGGCACACCCTCCTGCATAATTCGCTTTTAAACCTGAAACTGATGCGACATTGACTATTGCTCCACCTGATTGCTCCATTAACTGTATCTCATACTTCATACATTGATACACACCCGTCACATTCGTCGCAATGACTTCATCCCATACTTCATCCGGATATTCGGTTATTTTAGTAAACGAAGCACCGAACATTCCAGCATTGTTAACAGCAATGTCCAAACGTCCATAATGCTCTTTAATATATGAGAAAAGTCGCTTAATGTCTGAACGTTTACTCATATCAGCAGAATAAAACTCACAATTAGCATTGTGAGGCATTTGTGCTATTGCTTTACTACCTTTATCAACATTTCGCCCTACCAAAAGGACTCTTCCATCCTTTTTCGCAAATTCAATTGCAGTAGCCAACCCTATTCCCGCCGTTCCTCCAGTGATCAATATCACCTTATTTTCAAATGAATTCATGACATATACTCCCTTAAATCAATAAATAATTAATTAACCTCTCCTCACTCTTTCAAATTACCGCACACCATAACTGTAATTAGAGTGAACTCTTTCCCATAATAAAACTTTTATCTGTTCTTATCTTACAGTGAACATTTTGAATTTTATGCCTAAATCCTTATATTTTATATGTTAAAAATAATCAGAACTAAAATGCATTTAATTCATAAAAAAATACCATCAATATTATTTCAACCATTTTTCTCTGATTTTTTTGCAATTTATTTTACATAAACAGGTTGGATTTTATATTTTCTCACATTTTAGTACCTATTATGTCGGGTAGCTTTTTGAAATGGAAATCTCCCAGCCAACTCTGTCACAACAGCTTGATATAATGCGGCAGTTAAATCTGGCGCATCCGTGGGATCCGTCTCTGGCATTTGTGATGATGGGAGCCATTCTTATCGGTCTGATAGGTTTCATTTTTGTGATAATCATCACAAAATTAAAATGATCATCATTTTAAAGGCAACAGGAATTTCATTTTTATATTTAAATCAATACGTTAATTAAATGACGTTTTTCCTGCCAGCTAAATCATGCAAAATAATAAGTTAACTATATATAAAAACACCGCGCATTGCGCCAGTAAAGCAATGATTTTAATTTTTCATCCTGTGATTGTTGGGAGCCACTTTTTATTTCACTGGATTTCATTTTGTTTTTACTTTTTTGTTATTTATTATTCCCCCATTTTACTCAGCACAAATTAGCCAATATATTCGGCTAACAACGTCTCTTCAAATTATCACAAAGCGGCATCTTGCGTCTTTAATTAACCAATTTGTCCGGGACAATGTGTGTAAGATTGACATCATCTCAGGAAGATACACCATGCCAATGAAAAAGCACCTCACAAAATTGAAGAAAGGAAAAGCGCTGTTAGAGCAAGGACAACAAGCGACACAGAGTGTGAAACAGGCCAAAAGACTGTTGACGGGTGCGGGGGATAACACCGCCGGTCTCGGTACCAATAGTATGATCAGTAGCATGGGAGGGGGCTTTGCCGGTGGGACAGGCAAGGCGGTGGGCGGTCTCGGTGCCGGCAGCCTGATCCCCGGCGGTGGTTTTGCCGGCGGGGCAAGCAAGGCACTTGGCGCGCCGGGGCTGGCAGCCAAAGCCGCGGCGGGTAATCTCGGGGCAGAAAAGATGTTGCAGCAACTGGGCCAGAAACTGGGGCTGGGTGGCGGAGCCGATCCCAGCGGCCTGCTGTTCACCCTGACCGCGGGCAGCTTGCCGGCACAGACCTTTGTTGTCACCGACTTCAGCCTGACCGAACATTTCTCGCGCCCCTTTACCCTGGAAGTGGGGCTGGCAAGCGCCGACTCCGCCATTGCCTTCCCGCTGGTACTTGACCGTACGGCAACGCTCACTGTCCTGCACAATGGTGTCGAACAGCGCAGCGTCACCGGTATCGTCACCCGCTTTGAACAGGGCAACACCGGCTTACACCAGACCACCTACCGGATGAGCATCCGCCCCGACCTGTGGCGCACCACCCTGCGGCAGAACTCGCGCATCTTCCAGCAGCTCAATATCACCGGCATCATCACCAAAATCCTCAAAGAGCACAGCATCCGCGACGTGGTGTTCAACCTGCGCCACCCGCACCCGGAGCGCGAATTCTGCGTGCAGTATCAGGAGAGCGACTTTGATTTTCTGCAACGGCTGACGGCGGAAGAGGGCATTTTCTACTTCTTCGAATGCAGTAACGGGCGCAACACGCTGGTATTTGCCGACGACTGCGGTTCCGTGCCGCCGGGTATCCGTCTGCCCTATCAGCCGGGGGAGAGCAGCACACTGGGTGAACCGGCGGTCAACAGCCTGACCAGCAGCGCACAGGTACGCCCGGCTCAGGTGCAGCTTAAGGATTACACCTTCAAGAATCCGGCCTGGCCGGCCGAGTTTCAGCAGCAGATACGGGATGAGAACCTGCAACAATTGTACTACGAGCACTACGACTACCCCGGCCGCTTCAAAGACGAGGTTCACGGTAAAGCGTTCACCCGCTACCGCCTGGAGGCCCTGCGCAGCGATGCCATGACCGGACAGGGCAGCGGCAATGCCATCGCCCTGCAACCGGGCAGACTGTTCATCCTCGATAACCATCCACGGGCAGACCTGAACCAGTCATGGCAAACCGTTTCCACCCACCACAGCGGCAGCCAGCCGCAGGCACTGGAAACGGCCAGCTCAGGCGCCGGCACGACGCTGCACAGCCACTTCTCCTTCATCCGCCAGAATCAGCACTGGCGCCCGGCGCCGTTGCCGAAACCGGTAATTGATGGCCCACAGATTGCCAAGGTGGTCGGTCCGGCCGGCGAAGAAATCTTCTGTGACCAGTACGGGCGCGTACGCCTGCAATTCCCGTGGGACAGATACGGGCGCAGCGACGACCAGAGTTCCTGCTGGATACGGGTCAGCCAGCCGTGGGCCGGTCAGGGCTGGGGCATGCTCGCCATCCCGCGTATCGGGCAGGAAGTGGTGGTGGACTTCCTGCACGGCGACCCCGACCAGCCGATTGTCATGGGCCGAACTTATCACGCCAGTAACCTCCCGCCGGGGGCCCTGCCGGGCAGCAAAACCCAGATGGCGTTCCGCTCCAAAACCCACAAGGGGCAAGGGTATAACGAACTGCTGTTTGAGGATGCGAAAGGCAGTGAATTGCTGTCATTGCACGCGCAGAAAGACATGTACACCAAAGTGCTCAACAACCGCGCCACCCATGTGCTTGCCAACCACAGCGAGACGGTGGAGAAAAACCAGACCATCAGGGTCAATGAGAACAAAGAGGAAACCGTCACCCTCAACAGCACGGAAACGGTGCAGGCAGTGCGCAAACTCACCACCGGCAAGGACTACATTATTGAGGTCGGCACCCACAAGGCAGAGACTGTCGCCAATACCCTATCCATCACGGTCGGGGATGTGATTGAGCTGCGCTGCGGGGCGAGTGTCCTGCGCATGGACAGTGCCGGACGAATCACCCTTCAGGGCAGTGAACTCAAATTTGAAGCCAGTGGTCCGGTGCAAATCACCGGTAAAGACATCGACCTGAACTAAGAAGGACAGACTGAGATGGAATTTCGTAACCTGACGCCCTTTGCCGTGATGAACTATTCGATGCTCGATATCGAAGACACCGAGCATCATGTCGCGGTCATGAAAATCGGCTACCAGCTCCTGCCTGCCGGACAGGGGGAATACAGCGCGGAACTGTTGCCCGCACCGCCGTTGTGTTTACAGGATGAATACCGTGGGCAGATGAATGCCTCTCAGGTGTTGCAGGAGAGTGACCTTGCCCCGTTTAAACCGCACTGTGACGTGATTGTCAACGGCACGGCGTATGCGCCGGAGGGCAAACCCTGCACTGAATTTCCCGTGCGGTTGCAGGTGCAGAGCAGGCAGGGGAAAACCCTGCTTGATAAAACCCTGTTAGTGAGCGGCGAACGGGCGTTTATTCGCAATGCGGATGGCAACTGGCAACTGACCGACCCGAAACCTGTTGCAACGCTGCCACTGGATTACCGCTATGCCTTTGGCGGTCAGTGCAAAATCTATGCTGACGAAGAAGCAAGTCAGCACCTCCGAGAACGTGACCGGCTCACTCCCGAACAACGTCAGCAGCACCCGGACGGCGAAAAAGCGCCTGTCGCTCACGCCACCTGCGAAACCAATCCGCTGGGCATCGGGTTCATCACCCCGTGGTATGCCGAAGCCAAACCACTCACCCGCTACCCGGCACCGCGCATTACCCGGCCGGATACCCCGTTCACCGTTGAGCATTTTTCCGCCCAACTGAATGGCACGTTATCGCCGGAGAACCCGGCCTGCCAGCCGCAGGGCCTGGGCTTTATCGGGCGTCCGTGGCTGCCCCGCCGCCAGCGCGCCGGTACATATGATGCCGACTGGCTGGCCCACCGTCATCCTTATCTGCCCAAAGACTTCGACTTCAGATACTGGAACGGCGCGCCGGCTGACCAGCAGATTGACTGGCCGGACACCGATATCTCGCTGAGTCTGCAAGGCATGACACCCGGCGGCAACCTACACGTCACCCTGCCGGGGCATCGCCCGTTTATCCTGCTGCGGATGCACGAAGGGGCGTTGCTGCCCGTACCGATGCGCATGGATACGTTAATAATCGACAGCGAGGCCAAAACGCTGCATATCACCTGCCGATTGAATTTCAACGCTGATATGCCTGTGCGAGTCGCTGAAGCGCGGTTTGAAATCAACCCGGATGCGCCGTTGCTCAAACTGGCTCCGCCGGAAGGAGAGAAAACGAATGGCTGATAACTACATCGCCCGCACTGCGGGCAGCTGGATGATTGTCGGCATCTTGCCGGATGTGTGCAAAACCCCGATGGGTTCTTCCACCCCGCCCATTCCCTATCCGGTGGTGGCACAACTGGCGGACAGTTCGGCCCCGGAAAAGACTGTGCGCGCCAACGGCCAGCCGGTCGTGGTGTTTGCCCACAGTTTTGTCCCCACCACACTCGGTGACCAGCCCGGTGTAGCCAATGGCGTCAAAAGCGGCACGGTGGGCGGTAAGTGTCACCCGAAGGCGCATACCCAGACGGTGCGCGCCGGCAACAAACTGGTATTACGCCACGGGGATGAATTCTGGATGAACGGAGCATAAGGAAGAATCGCAATGGGAGAAACGATTAGCATTACCGGTGGCCGTGATGAAAAAGTATTTTGTGAAGCTTACAATATCCGGACCTTGGCTGAGGCGGAAGCGATCCAAAAACATATACCCGCCCTCATCCAACAAGAGACTATGGGTAATCATTGGCTCACCGCCGAGGATATTGAACAGATTACAGAAGCTGAAGGCCGGCTTGCCGTCAAGGTCATTGATAAATTCAAAAGCGGGGAATTTCCGTTAGAGGAATGGAAACATACTCCCCCTGAACCGAATGAGTCTTTGCCAACTAAAGCGCGCGATGACAGCCCGAGCGGTACGGGCAACACGATAGGTAAAATCGTCGGTCAGGCATCACAGGGGACGGATCCGCCGCAGGAGGCGAATGCTGCCGTCACACCGGAAACCGAGCAAGAAAAAGGATTTTTGGACAAGGCCGGAGAATGGTGGGATGAGACCAAAGAAGGCGTAACAAAATGGGGGAAAGAAGCCGGAGAAAAACTGGGTGCCGCTTGGGATAATCCGGGAAAAGCCGCCATTGGTGCCGCAAAAGGGGTGTGGAATACGGTGCCTGATGTGGGTGAATTCCTCTTTCGAACGACAGCAGGTATGCCTGCTGCCATGATGTCCGCTTCTGGTACGGTATTGAAATACGCGGGCGCTGACGCGTTAGGCGATACGGCTCTTGCCGCCGCCGATACATGGAATAAGCAGGTTGTCGATAAGGCCGTTGAGTTGAGCCATGTGGATGCCATCCGGTTCGACATCACGGATAAGGCAGAACAAGGGGGGGCGCTGATTTCTGATGGCGTCAGTCTGGCTACAGGCGTGGGCGGGCTGGTCAGAGGTGCGGCCAAACAAGGCGCGAAAGCGACGGCTAAAGCCACTAAACCTGCACCCGGCGCCAAAGTCAAAGAAAAACCTCAGGACGCGCCGGACGCGAAACCCCAGAAAGTGCCGCCCAAAGATGACGCCACACCGTCCAACAAAAAAGACGGTAATGACAATGGGCTATCGACCAAAGAGGGCGATCCGGTCGATATGGCCACCGGCGACTTCCTGCAAGTCTGGCCCGTACTGGCTATCCCCGGACTGTTGCCGATAAACCTCAGCCGGACCTACCGATCCACGGCAGATTTACACGGCCTGTTCGGTCCCAAATGGGCGGATGACTGGTCACTGCAATTGGCTATCGGTCAGGAGGAAGTACACTACACCCACACCGACGGCGTAGTCTACGACTTTGCCACGCCAGACAACCGGGTCTTGTCCCGTAACCGCCACCTTCCCCATTGCCTGCTGACGGGAGAACTGACAGGCGAACTGTGCCTGACTGACCGCCTCGCCCAGTTGATGTACCATTTCAGCCCGATTTCAGGCAGCACACGAAAATTGTCCGCCATCACGGACCGACGCCAGAACCGGATTGACTTTATCTACGATAAACACGCCCAGCTGATTGAAGTCACCCGCAATGACGGCCTGCGGTTAAGCCTGCAATATCTGGATGGTCAGCTCCACACGCTTGATATGCATGAAATCCGCGATGGCCAACTTGTCGGGCAACGCCTGCTGACCTGCCAGTATGATCCGCAGGGGTATCTGAACGAATGTGATGCCTTCCAGCACAACCACCTGTGGCACGAGTACGACCAACAGGGACGGATGACCCGCTGGCACGATACCGACCAGACCGACCTGATGATTAGCTATGACGAACGCGGCCGGGTACTCAGTACCACTTCACCCAGCGGCTACTGGCATGACCGCTTCCGCTACGATGACAACGCCCGCATCACCACCTATCTGGACGGTGAAGGGGGCGAAACCCGCTACCATTACGACCCGAACGGGCTGGTGATACGGGAAGTTGACCCGCTGGGGCGCATCACCCGCCGCCAGTGGCGACACAGCCTGCTGATGTGGGAAAGCAATCCATCAGGGCAGATGACCACCTTTGATTATAATGCGGACGGAGCATTGACCGAGGTGGTATTGCCGACGGGAGAGACCTTTGTCTATGCTTATGACGAACACGGACAACTGACCGAAAGCCACCTCCCTACTGGCGAACGCTGGCAATGGCATTATGACGAACAGGGCAACCTGACCGCGCTGACCAACCCGCTCGGCCATCGGGAAGAATACCAGTATGGTCTCCACGGCGAATTACGCCAGCGCCTGCTGCCGGACGGCCAGACGTGGCACTACGCCTATGATGAACACCAGCGCCTCGCCGCCGTGATGATGCCAAACGGCGAAACCACGGGGCTGGAGCTGGATGAACTGGGGCGCCTGCGCCAGCTCACTGATGCCCTCAAACAACAGACCCGCTACCGCTACAGTGACGACCATGCCAGCCTCAACGGCAGCCTGACCGAAGTTGAACTGCCGGACGGCACCACGCAGCAACTGGCCTATGACAGTGAACGGCGCGTGGTAGCCGTGACTGACGGCGAAGGGCGTACCACCCGCTACACCTACGGTGCCTTTGACCTGCTGACCCAGGTCACCCGCCCGGATGGCACCACGCTGCGCTTTGGCTATGACCGCCTGACCCGCTTGAACTCAGTCACGGCCGCCACCGGCGAAACCTACCGTTATGAACGGGATGCGGCCGGCCAAATCATCCGGGAAACCGATTTTACCGGGCGTACGCTGGCGTATCAGTACGATAAACTGGGACGCCGCACGCAGGTGCAATACCCCGACGGTCAGCAACTGCGATGGCACTATTCGGTTGCGGGGTTACTGGTTAAACAGGAAAGCTGGCAGCCGGAAGAGGGGACGTGGGTGCTTAAAGCCACCACCACGTACGAATACAACCCGCGCCATCAACTGGTGAAAGCCACCAATGCCGATGCCGTGGTGGAATATGAGTATGACAAGACCACCGGCCTGCCAACCTGCGAGCGTATCAACGGGCGAGAAATCCGCCGCGAATGGGATAACCTGACCGGGCGCCCACTCAGCGAAAGCCTGGATGGCCACACTTTGCACTTTGGCTATCACCCCTTGTCAGGTGCGCTGAACCACTTCCAGTTCAACCAGCATGCCCCGCTGACGCTCCGGCATGATGCACTGGGGCGGGAAACCGTGCGCGAAAGTGCCCACGGGTTTATCCTCGCCAGCCGCTACACCGCCACCAGCCTGCTGGCGCACCAGTCAGCCGGGCGGAACAGCCCCTTTTTCCAGGAAGCGCTGGCGGAAAATGACCCACATTTTCCGCCCCAAGCGACCGCCGTCAACCGGAGCTGGCAATATGACCGGGCGCATAACGTCCGGGTGATTGATGACAGTCGCTGGGGGCAAACCCGCTATCGTTACAACACCAACGACCAGATATTGCATACCCTGTTCGACAGTTCGCGCCCCCATGAAGAGCAGTTCAGTTACGATGCCAATGGCAACCTGAGCCAACATTTGCCTGTCGACGCACAGGGCGCAATGGCACAGTTCACCCAACGTCAGCAGGCCGGGCGGGTGGTACAGCGGGGTGATACGCATTATCATTATGATGATAACGGCCGATTAGTCGAAAAAATCGAGCAATGTGACGGCTTCCGCCCGCAAATCTGGCGCTACCGCTGGGATACCCAGAACCAGCTCACCCACTGTGAAACCCCGGATGGCTCGCGCTGGCAGTACCAATACGATCCTTTTGGCAGAAGAATTCGCAAAATTAAGGCACGGGATGGAAAACTGACCGCCGCTAATTTACAACTGTGGTTAGCGGGCAGGCCGGATCTGCCCGAAAATCCAAAGGCACTGGGCGGTTACGATTACCTGTGGAGCGGGGATCAGCTCATTGAGGAAGTGCCGTATCAGGCGGATGGCACCCGGCTGGAAGCCCGCCGCGTGCGCTGGCTGTATGAACCGGGCAGCCTGACGCCAGCGGCCCGTTTTGAGCGGGGCAAACTGCACTACGCCATCAGCGACCACCAAGGCACCGTTCGGGAGCTGCTGGATGAGCAAGGCGAGATGGTTTGGGGTCAACATCTGACCACCTGGGGGCACGCCCAAAACCGGGGCGGCGTGCCCTCCCATCACCCAGATCACCATGTTCAGTGCAATTTCAGGTTCTTAGGGCAATATGAGGACGAAGAGTCAGGGCTTTGCTATAATAGACACCGATATTATTCGCCGGAGACCGCGCAGTACATCTCGAGTGACCCCATCGGGCTGCTGGGCGGGGTGAATCCGTATTCGTATGTGCATAATCCGCTGTCTTGGGTTGATCCTTTTGGGTTAACGAGTGCACATAATGCCAAATTATTACAACGAAAGATTAGAGCACTGGAAAAAGCTCAAGGAACTGCTGTAAATATTCGTCACTTACCTGATGGTCGAATACGTTATTACGACAAAGAAGCATTAGCTAGAAATCCAGGGCCAACACGTGGACGTTCTCATGTTACAGAGTGGGATCCAGCCACAGGTCGTGTGAGATCATGGGAAGAAACTTATAACCATGAGGGTAAAGTTAATCGTGTGCATCCTAAGATGCAGAATGGTCAAGTCCTTAATTTACCTCATTATCCTCCAACCAAAGCAGATATAGATGCAGGTTTGGCAACTGATACAGGAAAAGCTATTAACTGTAAACAGGGGGGTATCTGATGGAGGAATTAACCCATATATTCATAAATGGTCTAAATAGAATATTGCAAGAGAATTATACACCTTCCAATATTGCCAGATATGCATATGAATTTTACCTTGATTACGATATAGACGATGAAAAACTGAGATATGTCGTGGATTATTTGAAAGGAATGGATGCCGGTCCTGAGTTTGAATTAAGTAAAGAGGAGGTTATTTCTTTTATCCAAGATAATCTTTTCTGAGTTGGAAAAGCCGGAAAGATCCCCATGATCTTCCGGCTTTATTTTTTTAAGAGCGGCTCACTCCCAGCCCTTAGCGGCTTGTGTAGTCGCCAAGCAGCTCCCGCATTTTCAGCTTAATTTCGCTGATTTGCTCTCGCTGGCGCTGGTATTGCTGTTTGAGGCTGTTAGTCTCGTCACTGTCGGGGATCAGCACCAGACAGCCCTCCATA
>NZ_NKHQ01000083.1:0-1358 GCF_014467265.1 Xenorhabdus sp. TS4
GGAGTTAATGAGATGGTCTTCCCCACCTTGTGAACCATACTCTTTATAGAGTATTTTTTCTGGAGAGTCCATCATGCAAAACGTCACCCTTATTGGTATCGATCTCGGCAAGCATTCTTTCCATATCCATTGTCAGGACAAATTCGGCAAGACTATGCTGCGTAAAAAATTTACCCGCCCAAAATTAATGGAATTTTTAGCTGGGTGTACATCGACTACCGTCGTGATGGAAGCTTGTGCGGGTGCACATTTTCTGGCTCGTCGGATCGCTGATTTAGGCCATGATGCGAAGCTGATATCTCCGCAGTTTGTTCGTCCTTTTGTCAAAAGTAACAAAAATGATTTCGTTGATGCAGAGGCGATATGTGAAGCGGCATCACGCCCCTCAATGCGTTTTGTCCAGCCGAGAACGGAGACGCAACAGGCGATGAGAGCACTGCATCGTGTCAGAGAATCACTCATCAAAGATAAGGTAAAGACCACTAACCAAATGCACGCCTTTTTGCTGGAGTTTGGTATCAGTCTGCCAAAAGGCGAGGCGGTCATTAAACGGTTATCTCTGGTTCTGGCAGAACACGACGTGCCCGATTATCTGAGCCGTTTACTGATGAAATTACATGCCCACTACCTTTATCTTGTCGAGCAAATAACCACGTTGGAATTAGAATTAAAACAGTCCATCAAAGCGGACGATGCGACTCAACGCATGATGACAATACCGGGGGTAGGACCCATTACCGCCAGCCTACTTTCATCCCAGCTTGGTGACGGAAAACAATTTTCATGCAGCCGGGATTTTGCGGCTTCGATGGGGCTTGTTCCCCGACAATACAGTACAGGGGGAAAACCGACTCTGCTGGGTATCAGCAAACGCGGCAACAAAAATTTGCGCCGATTGCTGGTTCAATGCGCCCGGGCGTTTATGATGCGGCTTGAGCATCAGCATGGGAGACTTGCCGAGTGGGTTCAGGCACAACTGAGCAAGAAACATTCGAATGTGGTTGCCTGTGCATTGGCTAATAAGCTGGCAAGAATAGCCTGGGCAATCACTACTCGACAAAATGAGTATCAGGCCTAATAGAGGCTGGCTGATTCAATAACTTGATGATTAAACAGTGAAATACACGTTACCTATCTGGTTTTGCGAAGACTGATTATTGATGACATGAACGGCCAATCGGCCTGATGAATAACCTAAGAAACAAAATGGCTCATTGAAGCCGGGGAGTTTTTAAGGTTCATCAGGCGCAGAACTCATCGTGGCGCGGGTATCCATACTCATAGAGACGCCGGATAGATTTAAGCAAGCCAACCATACATCAAAATGAGTGTTGCAAAAACGGGGAAGACCATAGATT
>NZ_NKHQ01000084.1:0-1525 GCF_014467265.1 Xenorhabdus sp. TS4
TATGACAGTAACGACAAACCACATCCACTTTAGCCATCTCTCACTCCATAATAAAAAGCAGGGAGTTTATCACAATATCTAATCATTGAGAGCGTGACCAGTTTGCATAGGTAACACTCATACTGAAAACGATCAATACAGATAAGATCACTGTTTTCGACATCATGAATTATTCCTAAGATTTTGAGATTAATTATCTGAAATTTTATACGCTGATCTTGCTTTGATCCTGAAAACTCCCCCTTAGATTCACAACGAAGAGAGCAAAAAGAGGCATTTATCTTTTTTATTGAGAATGAGGCTATAATGCCCCTTTAGTTGTCTGATAGGGCATCAGGCAAGTTATCAATATTTTGCTCTCGGGGTTAAATCCAATGTTAAGTTATCGCCACCATCAATATTAATTAATGGAAGGGGTAACAGGAATGTAACGTTAAAAATGACTGGCATCAGCCGACATTATCGCAGCATTGCGTAAGCGTGGTACAACCTTAGCGGCTGTTTCTCGTGAAGCGGGACTCAGTTCATCTACACTGGCAAACACTCTTAGTCGTCCGTGGCTGAAAGGCGAATGGATTATTGCCAACTATCTTTAAATACATCCCTCAGAAATCTGGCCTAGTCGATATTTTGATGACGATGGTCAGCCTATTGAACGGACAGTACGTAAAGTTTCCATTGAATAGTTCTATTTCAGTGAAATCAGTCATGAGATAAAATGATACTTGTAATTATAATTTGATACTCATGGCTAAGTATCTTTATATTCATTTCTTGATTTTTTGTGTTCTGATCGAGGCTCAAAAAATATTCTGTTAGTGAGAGCGAACAAAAACAGTTTTATACTTATGGAATAACTGTAACCGATGTCTTTAGCTTGTTCTAATATTCTCAAAAAGGAAACGGATAAATAGATAAAGAAAAGGTAATTTAACCAATTGAATTTGGAGGTCATTATATATAATGCAATGGCGATTATAATAAAAAATAGAGTGGCTCGTTTTACAGATTCCATATTTTCATAGGCCAGCCATTTTATCCAAGCGGTAAAATCATAGGATGTTTCATTTTTTACTAATGCAAAACTTTTGAGTAAGGTAACTTGTTCTGTAAGTGTAAATAGTTTAATTATTGACTTCCTGATTTTTTTGTCATGAGTAAATCGCATAGCTATCCCAAATTTATCAGATTAAATCGAAATTTATTTTTAATTCAGAATATTAAAATAAGTAGTGGTACTTATTCAAGTATGATAATTAAATGAACTTAAAAACAGAATTTGGTTACGCATTAAACCCATTGATTAGCACTCTGGCCTCATTTTTTCCCTGTGGGGTAATCAGTTTCCCCACACTTCATGTCTCTTTAACCTACATTTAACGCGATGCTCGACTTTTATGGTGAGTTGAAATGACATAGCCGCTCCTTTATAACTTTAAGTTGACAAACAAAGAGAAATAAAGGAACAAAAGGCTATGTCACAACAAGATTTTATCATTTGGGTGTTTTGTTGGGTAGAGGATAA
>NZ_NKHQ01000085.1:0-1545 GCF_014467265.1 Xenorhabdus sp. TS4
CGAATTGCTAGAAAACTTCTTTCTCACACGTTGGGTATTTTTGCCAATTTTAAACAAGGTAAAAGTCAACGCGACTGGCTTCAACAAGCCAACGTTATAAGATGTTAAAGTCGAGCATCGCGTTAAATTCAATCGATAATATCTGAGTAAAATAAATAAAAATGAGCGCCATCGCTGTAAACAACACTAATAACGGGAGTGAAACTTTCAGAATTCTTTCAGGTGTGGAATGTGACAACCACTTTTTTGTCAGCAATGAACCTATTACGATCCCAGCAGAATAAACTATAAACAGATATCCATTCTGTGATGAAGATAATTCAAATTGTGTCTGGAATACGAAAGGGCTGGCAGTAAAATAACCAATGGTAATAGCAAACAAAACGGCAGAAACAACACTGTATACAACAAAATTAATGTCAGATAACAGAATTCGAAAACCTGTTATCCGGCCATTGTCTGTTGATTTCATCGGTGATGTTTCCGGCAACGTCATTTTTACAAAAAATGCACCTATCAGCATCATTATGGTAAGAGCTATAAAATTAAACTTCCACGGCAGATATTCTGTAATATACCCGCCAATGACAGGTGCGAAAGCAGGCGAGACTTGTGATGCCATCGAAAAAATAGCCAGCGATTTAGATAATTCTGTCTTATCCCTGAAAGTATCACTGAGTATAGCTCTGCTAATAACCGGACACCCACCTGCACCAATACCGGTCAGAAGCCGGAAAAGAGATAGTGTGTGAAATGATTCAGCCGTAGAAGTCAGATAATTACCGATAGCGGAAAATAATAAGGAAAATACAATAACAGGAATGCGTCCGTGTTTATCGGAGAGAGGTCCATAAAAAAGTTGGGATACAGCGAAACCAATGAGATAATAAACAACAAGGCTTTGTGCCTGATTGTCAGTAATTGCGAGTGCGGTTTTTATTATAGGTAGTGCTGGATTATAAAGATCTATAGAAAATAATCCTAATACCAGTATAACGCACGAATTGATGATAATGAGTTTTGACTTCATGCCTTTTCACCTTTCATACGAGTGGGAATGCTTTTATGCGTTTGTTATATTCTTTATTTGGCGTTGTGTGTTGATTTTCACATTTAATTTCGATCAAGAATAAGCCGTTCTGTTGCATAATTTCGGCAATACATTTTTGTAATTGATCAGGCGAACTTACACAAACAGTTTAACCCTAATCCTCTTGCCAATTGATATCAATCATAATCAAGAATTTTTGTCAGATCTGTTTTGTTATCTTTATTATTAAAATAACCCGAATTCCGCTTAAGCCATCACTGGAAAATCGTCTTCTGAGTAGAAATTTTTAAGTGATGGCTTTTTCAATTTAAGGCAGTAAGCAATCACACCCCCTAAAACAGTCAACAGAAATCCTTTTATACTTCGGTGGCGCGAGTGTTCTATTTGAGAAATGAGGTTATGACTACAATTTATTGATAGTGATGAATGTTCAGATAATATCCTATAACTCTGTCATGCATTTCTATGGATTTTGAAAAAGATAATGTTTTTCG
>NZ_NKHQ01000086.1:0-1716 GCF_014467265.1 Xenorhabdus sp. TS4
TAATTCCCGCGCCAATACCTGACGAATACGGGCGACAAGCTGGACAGCAAGCAGGGAATGCCCGCCCAGCTCAAAGAAATGATCATGACGACCCACTCGCGCCAGTCCCAATAAGTCTTGCCAGATTTGTGCCAACGCCGTTTCTATGTCACCGATGGGCGCTTCATAGCTGCGCGTCACTACGGCAGAATCATCCGGCGCAGGGAGTGCCTGACGGTTAAGTTTACCATTGGGCGTGAGTGGGAAGGTTTCCAGCATCACAAATGCAGTGGGCAGCATATAGTCGGCAAGGTGTCGGGCGAGTTGCTGACGCAGTTCAGCGGGCACCAGTTTAGCGCCCGCCTGTGGCCGCAGATAGGCCACCAACCGTTTCTGACCGGGTTCATCTTCGCGGGCAATCACCACGGCTTCGCGCACCCCGTGACACTGCATAAGCTGTGTTTCGATTTCCCCCAATTCAATGCGAAAACCCCGCAGTTTGACCTGAAAATCATTACGGCCGAGGTAGTCGATATTGCCATCGGGTCGCCAGCGGCCAAGGTCACCGGTTTTGTACATACGGTCATCGGGATTTGGGGAAAACGGGTCAACCAGGAAGCGCTCAGCCGTCAGTTCAGGCCGGTTGAGATACCCACGGGCTATGCCAGCGCCGGCGATATAGATTTCCCCGGTCACGCCCACAGGCACAGGCTGACCGTTCCCATCAAGAAGATAAATGCGGTTGTTGGCTATCGGGCGACCGATGGGCGGCAATGTTGGCCATTGTGCCATTTCCTTACCCAGTTGGTATGCCGTAGCGACATGGCTTTCTGTCGGGCCATAGTGATTATGTAACCGGCAGTTGGTCCGTTGCAGGAAACGCTGAATGGCTGGCGTAATACGCAATTGCTCGCCGGCGGTGATAATATGCGCCAGCCAGGAAAAATCCTCTCCACTGTAATTAGCGGCTTCAGCCAGATGCTGGAGCGCAATATAGGGCAGGAAAATTCGGTCAATCTGTTGTTGCTGAATCAGCCGGAGAAGCTGTTGAGGCGCCTGTCGCAGGGTTTCATTAATCAGAACCAGACAGCCGCCTTCACACAGGGTGGTGAATATTTCCTGAAAGGCGACATCGAAGCCCAGCGCAGCAAATTGCAGGGTTTTGCCGGTGCCGGCGGGCGGTGCAGGGAGGTGTCGGTGCCATTGTAGTAGGTTTGACAAGGCCGCCAGCGGCATTTCCACCCCCTTGGGTAATCCGGTGGAGCCTGACGTGTAGATGACATAGGCCAAATGGTGTGGTGTCAGCCCCTGCGCCTGTGTATCTGGGTTGTGAGTCGGTTGTTCAGCGAGAGAAGCTGTCTGAGCATCAAGCAGTATTGTGAGATAGTCGGTCTCAGCCGTGGAGTCCGTATTGTTCAGGGCGTCGGCGAGGGTCGTCTGGGTAAGTAAGGCCACGGGAGCGGCATCTCGGAGCATATACGTCAGCCGTTCGGTTGGGTAGGCCGGATCGAGCGGGACATAGGCCCCACCGGCTTTAAGAATAGCCAGTAATCCGACCACCATTTCCAGACTGCGTTCGACACAAATCGCCACGCGTTTGTCCGGACGGACGCCCAGCGCCATCAGGTAATGGGCCAGCTGATTAGCACGGCGGTTCAGTTCGCCATAGCGAATAGTTTGCTCTTCAAATATCACGGCGGGGGCATTGGGTTGTTGCTCTGCCAGTGCTTCAAACTG
>NZ_NKHQ01000088.1:0-1758 GCF_014467265.1 Xenorhabdus sp. TS4
AGCTTAATTTCGCTGATTTGCTCTCGCTGGCGCTGGTATTGCTGTTTGAGGCTGTTAGTCTCGTCATTGTCAGGAATGAGCACCAGACAGCCCTCCATAATCTTGACCGTGAGTGTGCCACCAATATCAAAGCCTGCTGCCTTAAGCCACTGACCCTTAAGGTGTATTGCCGGCGGGGCACTGGCCTTGTCATTTTGCGGCACGTATCCCACGGTGTAATAACGTTCTGTTTTTACGGCTTTATTTACTGCACGGTTTTGCTTAGAATGCGCCTTAGCCATCATTCAACTCCTGTTTAGTTGCTTATGGTTAGCGGCGTTGGTGTGTTACCAGCACATCAGCGCCGCGAAACTCTTCTCATTGTCCTGCTATCAGTTTTTCCATTTTTGCCCTTGTTACCAGACTATCCATTAAAACAATCAGTGCTTGTTGATCTTCATCTGAAAGTGAATCGATCTGCTCATAAAGCGCCTGTAACTTAGGGTTATGTATCTTGGGTTTTTGGGGCAGCTCCAGCCCAACCAGAGCATCAACACTCATCTGGAGTACCTGAGCAATCTTTACCACCGTATCAAGTTGTGGCACAGATGAGCCACGCTCCCAACGATTATAAACACGCCTGTTTACCGTCAATAAATCCGCCAGTCGCGCCTGAGTCATCTTGCGGGCTTCTCTTGCTTCACGAAGACGAGTTGCAAAGACTTCCATACCGTTCTCACTTAGCCAGTTTTGAAATGATATGGTCATGGTAACCCTGCCTCTAAAAAACCCTTGACGATGTGTACATAATAGTACTTTAATAATGCCACTTAAATGTCTATTGACAGGTTTTTAAAGGACTATGAAATGGCTCGCATTCCCGAAGCAGAATTACAGCACCTGAAAACCGCCGTGCCCTTAGTCGCCATCATCGAGCAGCAGGGGCGGCAACTTTTTAAACGCGGCAAAGACATGACCGTGCTGTGCCCGTTCCATGAGGAGAAAACGCCCTCGATGGTGATCACGCCAGCGAAAAATCTCTACCACTGTTTTGGCTGTGATGCGGGCGGGTCGGTGCTGGACTGGGTCATGCACACCGAGGGCCTGAGCCTGCGCCATGCCGTGGAGCGCCTGCGTGCCGTGCTGGGGCACAATCCGGCGGTCGAGCCGCTGGTGCAGCCGGAAGAGCTGACCAGTGATGCCATCGGGCAACAGGTGTTGCTGTCACGGGTGGTTGCATTTTATCACCATACACTTTTGAATGCGCCGGAAGCACAGGCCTATCTGGCGAAGCGGCGGCTCAACCATCCTGAACTGGTCAGCCATTTTAAGCTGGGCTTTGCCAACCGCACGCTGGGCTACCGTCTGCCACCGAAAAAAGTCAAAGCCGGCGAGGAGATCCGCCGCCGCCTGATAGCGGCCGGGGTGTTGCGGGAGAACGGGCGTGAGCATCTGCGTGGCTCGCTGGTTATCCCTGTTATCAGCGCTGAGGGGCAGGTTCACGAACTGTACGGACGCAAAATCGGCGAGCGGCTGCGCGGTGATACGGTCTCGCATCTTTACCTGCCGGGCGCGCACCGCGGGGTCTGGAATGAGCAGGCACTGGGGGCTGCAAAATCGCTGATCCTGTGCGAATCGCTGATTGATGCGCTGTCGTTCTGGGTGACGGGGCAGCGCAATGTGACAGCCGCTTACGGGGTGAACGGCGTCACCGCGGATCACTGGCAGGCGTTCGAACAGCACGGCATTAAGCAGGTGCTGATCGCCTTTGATAATGAT
>NZ_NKHQ01000089.1:0-1872 GCF_014467265.1 Xenorhabdus sp. TS4
TGGGGATAACAGTTCGGATTTTCCCATGAGTAGCCTTACTGGCAGAGCCAATCTGTCGATGACCACCTCCGCAGGAGGTGGCATTCAGTTATGAGTAAATTTTTAACACCATGAAAAATAATAAGAAAGAATTCTAACTATGATGTTTGAGTATACAAAAAATTAATGTTTGTTGTTTAACAAAAAAATGGGATTAAGAACTTTCGTTAAAAATTAAGTAGAGTAAAATACAATAAGTAACACAGTCATTATTACCTGTGTATCTCAAGGTAAAAAACTAATAATCAGAGCAAGAGATAGTCTTTCTTAAGAAGTTAAATCAACTAATTATGATTTTTCAAGTAACTAATAGGAATATTAAAAATGCCTGATAAAGACTCGTTAAGATCGTATATAGATGAAATTCGATCAAATAAAACAAATAACCATCAATTCAATAATATACAAATGGATGTAAATAATTGTAAAATAATATTAAAGCATTTAAATGCAACATCTAGTATAAATGCACATCCTACTGTTATGACTGCACATGAATTTGCTAACTCTATAGATGAATTAAATAAATTAAATAGTAATGAGCACAAGCGATTTGTGATTAACGCTGGTGATAATAGAACGCATTTTGCCTCAGCTAATGTTTTTAAAGATGTAGATAATAATATTTCTATCATTTTTGTTGATTCAAGCCGCGGAAAAAATCAATTTATTCTTTTTATACTATATAGTAATCTTGTTCTTAATAATGTTCCCAAAATAAAAACCCTTTATATTTATAACCAAATACAAAATAGTGATGCAGATTGCCTACTCTTTTCACTCCATTTTTTGAAAAAGATGCATAAATATAGTGATCACTTTGTAAAGCTTCATCAAGATCTTTTCAATAATAAAATAGAATTTATTAGGGAAGAACACTCACCTTACGAATCAGTACTTGATAATGATTCATTAAAAAAGGCTCGGGTTGTATTTTTTGATCAAGCAATAAAATTATTGCCTATTGATTTTTTTAAACACGCGCAGTCAATGAATTTAATGAATACTTATAATGATTACGCCAAAAGTCATTTTGGTGAAATCAATAAGGATATGAAAGCGAATAAGCAGCCAGGAGGAAGAGAGACATTGATAGACAGATGTAAGCGCCATGAAGTAACCCGCACAATTGACGAAAAAAAACGTACCTACAGTAACTCTATTGAAGAAAAAAGACTGAGCCTTGCTGAAGCTGCGCTACATTGGCTCGATAAGTCATGAATAAAAAATAAGTTATATCAGTAAGGTGATAACCTTTCATCTTTTGAGTCGCTTCTTCTCGATAGAAGGTTACTTAGGGCTATCGCAAACCCAGATCCTGTTTCTAAATTTGTGTAATTGCCTGTTTTTGATATGGTTAATTTATCAACTAAAACAGGTGAAAAGATGGACGAGAAACAGTTACAAGCCCTGGCTACTGAGCTGGCTAAAACTCTCAAAACTCCAGAAGATTTAAGTCAGCTCTCCAGTTTCTCTAAATTCATTTACCTGCCGAAGCCCCCCTATAAATCTTTTTCACCCTCTCAGTTATACACCCTCTGCACTTTCTTCTCAAGGCCTTGCTGCATCTGGGTTTGCAGTAATTAATTTTGCTTCCTTATCGCTTTTGCTCCGCCCCATTTGTGTTCTATAGGATTCAAATCCGGACTATAAGCGGGAAGCCATTCCAGTTGACATCTGCTGTCTGCTATCGCTTGTATCTTCGTTTATCGATTCCGGTCATGACTCCAATAGTTAGATCACCCTATAAAGAAGAGTATTCACGTTCGATGAAACGCCCTATCACCTTGTCGTGTATCTCCTTTGATTTGGAATAGCCCCTCGTCCTTCGAT
>NZ_NKHQ01000009.1:0-13465 GCF_014467265.1 Xenorhabdus sp. TS4
ATTGCTTTTATTGATTCCACCAGTTTGAAAGTTTGCCATAACATCCGCATTCCCCGCCATCAGGTCTTTCAGGGGATAGCCCAACGCGGAAAAACTTCAATGGGTTGGTTTTACGGTTTTAAGTTACATTTGGTCGTCAATCATCAGGGGGAAATTCTGGCGCTTAAAGTGACTGCCGGTAATGTGGATGATCGGGAGCCCGTTCGCGAATTAACAACAGAATTAACGGGATCTCTTTACGGTGATAAAGGTTACCTCAGTCAAGAGCTCGCGGACGATTTAGGCAAAACCGGTGTGACTTTCATCACCCAAAAGCGCCGAAACATGAAAGCCCGTCTGCAAGCTGCATGGGATAAGATAATGTTATCAAGGCGTTTTATTATTGAAACGATTAATGGACAATTAAAAATAATTTCTCAAATAGAACACTCGCGCCACCGAAGTGTAAACGGATTTTTGCTGACTGTTTTAGGTGGGCTGATTGCTTACTGCCTTAAATGGAAAAAGCCATCACTGAACATTTTCTATTCGGAAAACGATTTTTCAATAACAGCTTAAACAGAATTCGGGTTAATTAAGGAGCTAGAAGCGAATAAAGAGGAAAAAATTATCACTAAATCATTACCTAGCTCGTTTTACAATACAGAGTTAAGTGACTTACTGTCACTCGCTAGTCGCAAGCAACTTATATTGGCAGGTTTTATGAGCCATATGTGCGTCACTGCCACAGCTATCAAAGCACTAGAATTGGGATATGAAAACTTTGTCTGTGCCGATGCTTGTGCCAGCCGTGACTTAAAATATATTGATGGTTCATTAGTTGATGCAGATTCAGTACATAAAGCGGCGATGGCGGCTTTGAATGATAGATATGCAACTTTGGTCAATTGTTCTGATGTCATCAACTAAAAGCACGTGGAAAACAGAAAGAAACAGGAGAGGCATTTAGCCCCTCCTATTATTTCTCGTTTTTACCCTATGACAGATTTGGAATTAGGCAACAAAAGCGGCTGTTCAATCTTAACAGGTTGTATATTTTGCCGTAGCTGCTCATAAGCACCGCCGATATCAGGGAATGAAGCCATAGCCTCGCTCAACTTCACCAGACTCGGGCTTTCCACCTCTAAAACAGGAATGACGGTATGAGCGGCAATATCTGGTTGCCTACTGGCCCAGGATAAGTCCACCAGCATATTATGAGTATCTCCTTGTTTACTCATATTCTCAACTAGATGCGCCACGTCAATCACCGAAGTAGCGCCCGCCAGATTAATATGCAAATGCTGATGAGATTTGGCCTGGTTACCAAATACCTGACGCACCACCAATGCTGTTCCATTGCCGGAGTCGGTCAACATCAGGTCGTCATCGTGTCGGCTCACGAGAAGACTTTTCGGATTGGATATCGGTAAGATCAGACGATCTAAAGACTGTTCCGGATCGTCATTATCGATGATCACCGTACGGTAGTGGGTCCACATCTCTTCACTGAATCGATAGGTATCGTGATTGGCTCCACCATACAGTACCAGACTATCGATACCATCAATAATCGGCAACTTTAGATTATCATTAGCCTCACCTCCTTGGAGTAATAGAGATGAATTGATTCGCTCTATTCCAATGGATTTATTGAGTATTTTTACCCCACTACTATCACTCTGGTATAACTCCTGAGTCAGTTGGTTATACACATACGCCGCCTTATTTTTGGCATCGATTCCCAGAAAACGCAAATTGCCTGAGGCAGGAATTCCATTCCCGGAAAATATCTGACCGCTGTCAACATCAAACCAATCTTGCATATTGTTATTCTGCAAGGTCAGAACCCCTTTGGCCTGCCACTGATTGGCAAGTTCAGTGAGTGCCTGTGACAAATGAGCAGCATTATTCTGGTGCCAATCTTTGTCAACACCGATTAACCGCAATTCACCGTTATTAGCTCGTATCAGGATCTCGCCCTTGACTGTGATCAGACGTATACCAGCATCTACCTGTTGCGCCGCCTTAAGAGACAACTCAGGTGTCAACTCACTGGCAACAGGAAGTTGTGCCGAAGCATTAAGTACGAAGCCGGAATCAAAAGCATCAGCCAATGCATTCGTAGCCATAGTTGGCTGGCGATATAGCTTACCACTTTCAGGTTCAAAGAGACGCGCAGAAGTACCATCAGCTTCGAACCCCAGAAATTGTAGTGACTTACTCTGTAGCATGGCTGAAGCCATCACAACTTGTCCATTGTGGTACCACACGGGCAACAAGCTTTTGCCATCGGTGCCCTTGACTCCAAATACCGCCAGAGTGGCCCCGCCATTTGTGACACTAACCAGATCCTGCCACCAGTGGGGATGTCCCTTAAGCCAATGCTCGTTAACTGCTTCGTAGTTAAGTTGCCCCAATGCATCAAGTTGTGCTACACGTCCATCCTCAGTGATGGCAAGCAGGCTACCATTCAGGTTAACTACGTTGGCTAACGGTGGTGTGTTGATACGCAAAGCAGTGGGTTGATTAGCGTCAAGAACAGCCTGACCCGGGCCTTCCTGACGGAACAAAGCATTCTGCTTTTTACTGTAGAAGAAAAACACTTCCGTGCCAGCGGGACGGGAAATACTACCCGCTAACACAAGGTCAGCTGGGATCTGCCAGGCACTGCGAGTCTGTTCGTGCTCTTTAGAGTACAAGGTTTGTTCTTTCGGTGGTGCCAGATTCGGTTTAATCAGTGTTCCATCGCTGGTACGTATCCAATAGCGGTGTGCCACACCGGCTGCATCCGTACCAAATATGGTGACCAACTCGGCACTGGTCGGTTCGATCAGCCGATCACCCAATGTATACACCGAAGTTTCACGTTGAGTGCTATTGCTCTTGTAACCCCGAAGTACAGTCTTAAGTTCGTCACCATGCCGATCTGTGCGTGCGGAAAGCTGGAGTAACTCATCATCACCCACTACACTCACTAACTCCATTCGGTCACCGGCGATCCGGTAACTCAACTCAGCTTCTCTCTCCTCCAACTGATAACGGCGCGCCAAGTAGACTGCATCTCCTTCTTGCCATAACCGACTTATCTTGCCTGCATTCTGGTTGAACCATGGCTCAAACTGCGCGTTGACTTGTCCAGTGGCTATATCTACCCGCCACGCTACCGCATTATCGGCATCGTAGAAATAAGCATGGTCACCCATCACCGCACCCAATTGGGCATGTTTAGCTTGTTCGTGAGGAGTATCGGTGAACAGCATTCGCTTGTTGGAGACGTCATAGAAAGCTCGGCCAACATCATGCCCGTTGTGATTGTAGTTCTCTACTACTACATACTGTCCGTGCAACTGATGCGCTTTGGCCAGATCATTTAGGTGTTGCTCAATTTGCTGGCCGGGCATTTGCCACTTGTTCGCATCTTCGCTTATCACCTGAGTTGTCAGATTGGAAAAATCGACTTTACTAACTTCATTTTTGCCGTTGACTACCAATACCTGATCGTTCTGAGCGGGATCGAGTTCGACCACTACGCCACCGACTACCAGTCGGTTTTTCGAGACATTGATAGTATCACTGGCGAGCTGACTGCTATCGATGATCCAGCGCGACGGTACATTACTACTGCCATCCGCGTTGGTGACGTCGCTGATGAGCTTCACGCTGGTGCCTTCATTCAACCCGATCAGGTATTCACCACCAGCCCCCTTGATTTCGTAATGCAGATAGCCGTGCAGTTCCTTGGGGAGCTCAGGCACTATCAGTTTCCTGTTGCGTTGATCGAGCACCACTTCGATCGGCGTTGCTACATACTCCTGATGGATCCTGCGGATCGTCGCTTCACCTGGGAAGATGTAGAAATCGTAATCGAAGCGTTTATCCTCTTCAAGTCTGCGAATAACATCAAAACCCGTATCGTGACGCGTTGTTGCACCAGGAAGTTGCATATATTCGTACCTGATGAAGGATTTAGGTGTCCCCGGCAGGATTAATACGCTACTGTCACTATGATCGAATTTATGAGAGGCATCCTTGTAGCCAATTCCGCTACGTACCTCTATCGCCTGGCTGCGGTCATGAACCATCTTTGGAAAATCACCGACCCAGAAGAAATAATTGATTTTCCCTGAACCAGTAGGACCTGAATGGGTGCGATAAATGTACTGACTGTCAAAATTAATCTGATTATTACGCAGATCCAGAGTCTTAATCACAGCCCCGGCTAATGGTATCAATACTTTATTCTCGCTGTCATACCGATAGCCATTGCCCTTGTAAGCCTTGTCGAGCATATCGAAGTAACGACCCACCGCCTTGACATCCTCAGCAACGGCACCAAAAGCTTGAGCCAGAGCAGTAAAGCCCACTGCGAGCCCGCCAAGGATCACGCCTGCGCCACCAAGTACAGCAGAGGCCGTCGAGGCGCCAACCAATCCGGCACCAACCCCGGCAGCACCTGTAACGAAGCTGGCTGAATCGAATGCCAGCTGGGTTCCGAACACGGCCTTCTGTGTATCCGTTTCGGCATGGGCTAGCTCATAGGCATCCAACCCAACCAAGGCACCACCAAGAAGCACACCTATGCCTTCATTGGCGGTATGAGCCAGAGTTGAAGAAAACTGATTGAGCGAAGTTTCCGCAACCATCACTTCACCGCGTAACGCCGTGCGCACCAACTTGATAACGTTGGTGACATCGTTCACGTTTCCGTGAATCATCTGGGTATAGTTAAGGTAACTATGGATTTTAAGTGCGGTGGCCAGATCAGGCGAAGTACTCCCATGTGCCGCATCGTTGCGCTTCTTGTCGGCAAACCACTGGATTAGCGTCTGCACTGCAAATCCAGCATTCAGCCCATCAATCGGAGCTGCCTCACCGTGTACTCCATTGAACTGTAACTGGCCGCGTTCAAGGTTAAAATGCTTGCCCAGAGTGAGGATATGTTCATCAACGAAACGACGGAATTTGAAAAAAGTGGCATCGTTGCTGCTCACCAAACGCGTCTCCTCCAGGTGATCGCGATTGATGAATTGGATACTGTAACGACCTTCCCCCTGTTCCTCAATACTGCCAATGACTGGCATCCAACGCTGGTCAAGCTTATTTTCCTGAGTAAGCGCTGTAATGGCCTTATCGAATTTTGCTCCCCACTGTTCAGCATCAAGGGTAGCCAATGTGGTGCGTAACTGAGCATCCTCGGCAATTTTCACTTCGGCATTGACCGCTTGCTTGACCCACTGTCGTTGTTCTATCACAGTGGCAAGTTCGTCAGGACGGATCAAGTCAGCAACATCTAAGCCATTGCCTACAGGGACTCTTGCCATCCTGGCGGGATCGATCTCCACCAGATTGAAGGTAGGGACAGACTTACTACCAAACGCACTATAGTGAACAGCCAAACCACGTTTGACTAAATGTTTTTCCATAGCATGTAAGAGGTTACCCGAATTGTCGAATGCAAAAATTCCGAAATTTGGATCATAGAAATAGTAACGACGCCCTTTAGCTCCAACAGTGCTCCCCACCATCATGGCATGGTTTTGAGTATTGAGGGCGAACGTCGAAGTGCCCGTCGTTTCCTTCAACAAAGAAACAACCTCAGACAAGGTAACCTTCTCTTCCAGAGCTTTTGACGCTTGGTTAGCCTCAACATTGGAGTGCAGTCTTACCAGACTGTTTTTTAGCAGTGTGGAACTGCCAGCTTGAGGGGAGGCTGCGGCAAAAAAGAGTTTTTCCACCAAGCTATTGATACTTGCTTCACCACCGTTGGCTAGTGCTACCGCCATAGCCCTGACCAGGGGATAACAACGACCACCAGATGCATCTCCAACCA
The DNA here is from genome assembly GCF_014467265.1 of Xenorhabdus sp. TS4. NCBI lineage: Bacteria > Pseudomonadati > Pseudomonadota > Gammaproteobacteria > Enterobacterales > Morganellaceae > Xenorhabdus > Xenorhabdus sp. TS4. The sequence goes on from NZ_NKHQ01000009.1 coordinate 5,813, forward strand.
ACGACAAATAAAAATCTTGTGGTATCAGACGACTGAAGCTGCTACCGGCATACTGAAAGTCCTCGCTGAACACCGCTGTCTGCTTCAATACTTTGTCGATATATTCAGCCTGGCTAACTTCAGTGATACGACCACTCAAGGCTCCCTGCTGTTTAGGGGTAAGCGGGCTATCAAGAAACAGTTTTTTCATCTCCAGAATTGACATCCCATCGTTAAAACCTGGAATGGTGATATCCTGAAAGCTCTGTAAACCATCGGTAAACTCAGTACTTCTCGGCCCACTTCGCTGGTAAGCTTCAGCAATAGCATAACGCTCGCCCACGTTATAATCGCGTTCCTGCCCGCCGCCTTGGATAGATGTATCATCAATCCGCACCACTGCATCTATACCGTTTCTGGACTTGATCTGCTGCCATAACCAGCTTTGTTCCACGGAAAACACTTCACGCAAGACTGAATCGTATTGCTCCTTGTAGTGCTCCAGCGTGATATTGATATACTTTATCTGTTCATCAATCTGAGCAATCTTAGAACTGTCTCTGGTGTTTCGTCGATCCTCATAGAGTGTATTTCGGGTATCCACCAACGGCTGAGTTTCGGCTCTGATCGCAGCCTGAATCTGGTCACGCAACCTAATCCACGCAGCAATTGCTGGATGATGAGGAGAAAATTCTCCCTGTTCATATATACCATCAGAGATCCCTTCAACTGACACGCCAAACTGTGCAGCCGCCTTTTTCAGTTTTTGATGAATCTTCTCACGATAAGTGGAGAATTGGGCCTTGCTACGCTCAGTCGCTTGACTGTCAGCCTCCTGAATCAATATTGGTTCCTCACCACCACGCAATTTCGGCCAGATATCCAGACCTTCCCGCTGATACTCCTGACGCTGGAACACCAATTGCCATTTACCCTCAACGTATTGCATGTATGCCGCGGCGAGACCTTCAGCGGTATTTGCTACCTGATAATCCTTAAAATCCACTGCCATGACCACGTTATCGTATAGCAGCGAACTGTTGACTCGTCCGTCGTGATAGACTCGGTAAGTATCAGCATCAAGATCGGTCACCACCAGTGAACATCCTGACAACGATCCAGTGAACAGAAAACTTCCCGGAATTGTATGCTTGGGAATATCTACATAGGCCGGCAACGTATTAGCCTGGTTTGCACCGTTATAGCCAAGGAAATAGGCTGGTACGCTGTTAGCATCACTCCCGGCTATCTCATTCGGGCTTCGATCAGCGTATTCAATCTCATATAAGCCTGACTTAACTTTCACCAATTTGGCATTTCCTTCTGCCGGGAGTCGCCCTGCTCTAACCAGTGTCTCGGCACTGATAGTATTGAATTTCGCAAATAACTCAGGATTGATAGCAAACTGTTGGATATCAGCGCTACCCTGACGGGGTACCGCCTGAGCAGACACAAGCAGCGATTGGTAGCTGTTATTAGGCATAGCAATTCTCCTTATAAAAAAATCCTACTGATGATCTTTACGGGGTTACTTTTTCTTTCATCTGCAAGGCCCACAGTCGGGCATAGAGTCCACCTAAGGCGAGCAATTGCTCGTGGCTACCCTGCTCAACGACTTGCCCCTGATCGAGTACCAAAATCCGATCAGCATGGCGCAAGGTATTGAGGCGATGAGCAACACTGATCACAGTGCGGCCTTGAGCAATGTGCTGCAAGTTAGCTATCACCGCCGCTTCCGATTCATAATCCAAGGCACTTGTGGCCTCATCCAGCAGCAAAATACCGGGATTAGTGAGCAAGGCTCTGGCCAGAGCGATGCGCTGACGCTGTCCACCAGACAGGAGCACGCCCTTCTCACCAACCTGGGTGTTATATCCTTGTGGCAGGCTGCGAATAAATTCGTCTGCCCCAGCCAAAGTTGCTACCTGAATAACTTCAGCATCACTGGATTGCGGCCGACATTGGCGGATGTTTTCTGCAACAGAGCCTGAAAACAGTAAACTCTCTTGTGGTACGACACTCATGTTGCGACGCAGCTCCACCGGATCTGCAATCGCCAGGTCGATCCCATCCACTAATACTTGCCCGTGTTGGGGAATATAAAGGCGCTGTAACAACCGCGTCAGGGTGGATTTGCCCGAACCTGATGGCCCTGTAATACCAACAAATTCACCGGGACTCATTTCGATATTGAGGTTACGTAATACTTCCTGACCTTCCTCATTGTAGCGAAAGCGCACACCTCTGAAGCTCACCCCACCTTGTAATCTGGGGATTGAAGCCAGACCTCCGCTACCGCTTTCTCCCTCTTCATCGAGTATGTCACCGAGCCGGTTCAGTGAGATTAAAGTGTGTTGAAAGTCCTGCCAGACCTGAGCTAAGCGCAGGATCGGTTGGGTAACGTGCTCAGAAAGCATATTAAAGGCCACCAGCTCCCCCAGACTGAGCTTTCCCTCCATCACCATAATAGCTCCCCACCACAGTAGCAGGGCGGAGGTCAGTTTCTGGATCAGCCCTATCCCTTGTCCGGCGAGGAGTCCTACCACTTTGGCGCGAAACGAGGAACGAACAAACGCAGATAGCTGGTGCTCCCAACGGCGCGAGAAACCCGCCTCAGTAGCACTGGTCTTAATCGTTTCAATGCCGGTAACTGATTCGATCAGGAAAGCGGTGTTGTCAGCCCTTAACTCATATTCCCGCAACACACGGGAACGCAGCACAGGTCCAACTACCATCCAGAACAGGAAATAGAGCACCAGAGAGCCGAGTACCAACCATGTTAGCTCAGGTGCATAGAAGAACATCACAGCCACAAACAAGCCGACAAAAGCCAAATCCAGTACCATCGTCAGTGCCGAACCGGTAAGAAACTGTTGTATCTGGCTCATTTCGCGCACTCTGGCGATGATTTCTCCCGTCTGACGCTGCCGGAAATAGTCCATTGGCAGGGCGATTAAGTGCTGATAGAGACGACTGGAAAGTTCAGCATTGACTTTACTGGCAAGGTTAGCGAACAGCCAGGAGCGGAGAAAACTATAAACTGGCTCGCACACGGCCAGGATAAGCATGGCAAATCCTAGCACCTGTAGACTTGACAAGCTGCGACTGACCAGAACCCTATCGATCACATTCTCGAACAACATGGGGGTGACTAAGGCGATCAACTGTAGCATCAAAGACACGAGGAGAACGTTTCTGAACTGGGCGGCATGTTTACGAATGGAAGGCATAAACCAGCCAAAGCCGAACTTCTGTCGTTTCGGTTGTTCAGTCGCTTCCGCCAGCAACACCACCCTGCCTTGCCAATGGTCGGCGAGAATAGTCCGAGGATAGTGCTTCTCTTTACCCACGTTTGGCTGATACAGGACAACAAACTCACCTTCAACCCTTTCCAGTACTAACCAACCCAGTTCTGTATCCAGTAAGACAGGAAGGGAAAGATGTTCGAGACGGCTCATATCTGTGGTGATATAGCGAGCCCTCAAACCGATCCACTGGGCACAACGGCAAAGATCTTGGTAGTCTGTGCTCCCCTGAGTACGCCCGAGACGGTGACTCAACAACTTCGGCTCCACCGCCACATTGAAATGGCGGGCGGCGTAGGCCAGAGCCAAAAGACCACTATCTACTACTGTGGACTCATCTCCGTTAGATGGCTCTGATAGGGTAGATTCAATAGTTGGCATTATCGTTCCTTCAATGCTTCGGACTGGTACTGTTGCAGCGGACTGATCAGGTAGTCGATCACCCGTCTATCCCCGGTACGGATTTCGGCGGTAACACTCATACCTGCTTGTAATGGGACTTCACGCCCATCCACTGCGATAGAGGTTCGTTCCATTCTAACCCGTGCCGGGAATACCAGCCCCAGTTGCTCATCCTTAACTGCATCCTTAGAGACATGAGCCACTTTGCCCCGTACGGTGCCATAACGGGTATAAGGGAAAGCATCGACCTTAATTTCCACCGGCTGACCTGCGTGCACAAATCCCACATCCTTGTTCAACACCATCACTTCGGCTTCAAAGCGCGTATCATCAGGTACGATCACCATCAGTTGTTGGGCCGATTGCACTACGCCCCCCAGCGTGTGGATCGCCAATTGCTGCACCACACCATCGACCGGTGCCCGCAGAGTATACAATCGCAACCTCTCGCGGGTTTTAATTAATTGCTGTGCCATAACAGCAATTGCAGCCTGCGCTTCATTCAACTGATCATAATATTCACGGTTGATCTTAGCCAGGTAGCGCTCTCGGCTTTCCTGCAATCCCTGATATTGCTCTTCAAGGACAGCCAATTCGGCATGTTGTTGAGAAAGGGAACGCTCTACCTCCAGCCTTTCTCTCTCTTGCCCCAGTAGCTCAACTTTTGATAGCAATTTCTTGGTGGCCAGAATCCGGTGCGCTTCAAGGCGCACCTTGATATTGGCTGCAAGATCCTCCAACGCAGAGATATCGGCACGACGAGCATACTGGTTCGCTTGGTTAACCTTCATTTCGCCATCCAGACTGTTTAGATTGGCAATCACTTCTTTCCAGGTACTCGCCAGATGCTCTCTCGCCTGCATGACCTGTGCTGGCGGCGTACTTTGCGGAACCACAAAACTCTCAATAGGGGTATCGGTCAACAGGGCCCGTAACCTCGCCTGTTCCAACTGTTTGAAGTTCAGCTGCTCCTGCAACTCCTTCAATTCAGCTTCAACGCCTATGGTATTGAGTTTGATAAGTACATCCCCCGTTTTTACTCTCTGGCCGTCGCGGACCAATATCTCCGCAATTTCACCGACTTCAAAGGGCTGAATTACCTTCGAATTGCTGGATACAAGTAATTTCCCTACAGCATTAGCATGGATATCCAGGCGACCAACAATCGACCAGATCAAAGCGATTAGAAGTAACAGAGTCAGTGCCCCCGCAGTGAGCCTTGCCCAAGGTGCCGGAGGGCGTTCAACTATCTCCAGATAGCCGGGTTGAAACTCGTACTCGTCACGGGTACGCTTTGGTGCCTTGGGTGCATAACGTTCTTGACGCCAGGCCAAAAGTGCGGCTTTCAGGTGCCTGAATGACATCACACCACCTCCTTCCGTAATTCCTGTTGCAACTGCCATAGTCTGGCGTAGCAACCTCCCTTAATCAGCAACTGGTGATGGCTGCCCGATTCAGTGATCTGGCCCTGTTCTAAAGTGATTATGCGGTCACAATCACGCACCGTAGACAGGCGGTGAGCAATGGTGATAACGGTGCGTCCCTGGGAAATCTCAGCCATATTGGCCTGGATTAGGGCTTGAGACTCATCATCAAGGGCGCTTGTCGCCTCGTCAAAAATCAAAATTTTGGGATTAGCCATCAGCGCCCGAGCGATAGCAATACGTTGGCGCTGCCCCCCGGACAGAGAGCTACCCGCTTCAGCCAACACAGTGTCATAACCCAGAGGCAACTGGAGGACAAAATCATGAGCACCTGCTAATTTGGCGGCTGTTATCACTTCCTCCAACGAAGCAGTGGGATTCTTGAGTGCAATGTTATGGCGCACACTGCGGTTGAACAGGTAATTCTCCTGTAACACAACCCCGATCTGGCTACGTAAGCAGGTAGGATTTAGTTGATGTAGAGGCATGCCATCGATCAAGATCTCTCCTCCATCTGGAGCATAAAGTCTCTGTAGCAAGCGGGCCAGGGTACTTTTTCCTGAACCGGAAGGACCGACTATTCCCAAGGACTCGCCAGCCCTGATATGCAGAGTTATTCCTTTCAATACAGGCTCTTGATCGGGTTGATAACGGAACACCAAATTACGCAGCTGTAAATCACCGTTGAGCGGCGTCTGGGGATAAATATCCCCCTGTGTCTGCTCAACAGGCAGGTTGAGCATGTCGCCCAGTTTGTCAACAGCGACTCTGGTCAGGACAAACTGCTGCCACAGGTCAATCAGCTTAGCGATAGGTTGACTGATATGTGACACCATCATATTGAACGCGATTAGCTGACCAATGGTCAGCTCCAGAGCAATAACCATATTCGCCCCTAACCAGATAATCCCGACACTCGTAACCTTCTGTAGCAACATTACCCCGTGGCTGACGAAACTATTAAGAACCTGAGTACGAAAACTGGCTTCAACCATATTTGCAGTCTGGGACTCCCAACGTCGCTGCATATTTGGCTCCACTGCCAGGCTCTTGATGGTTTCGACACCGCTAACAGATTCGTTCAGAAAGGAGGTATTGCAGGCCGCAGTCTGGAACTGCTGTTCAATCCGCTGTTGCAGCGGTTTGGAACTCAGCCAGGCCAACAAGAAATAGAAGGGTAATAACGCCAGCACCACGCAAGTCAGAGGTAATGACAGCCAGGCCATTACCCCGAAGAAGACAAAAGTGAAGGCGACATCCACGCACAAAGTCAGCATAGAGCCAGTCAAAAAGTCACGAATACTGTCAAGCTCTTGCACCCGAGTGATGATAGAGCCCACCTGGCGGTGCTTAAAGTAGAGCAAAGGCAAACCCAGCAAATGCCGGAATAGTTTAACGCCCAAGGCAATATCGATACGGTTAGCGGTGTGAGCAAACAGGTATTCACGCAACCCTCGGAGTATCACCTCGAACACCCCTACCACTATTAGCACTATCACCAGCACATCCAAGGTGGACAATGCCCTGTGTACCAACACCTTGTCCATCACTACCTGAAAAAGCAAAGGCGCCACAAGAGCGAGTAGTTGCAGCATCAGGGAGAAAATCAGTACCTCACCGAGGAGGTGGCGGTGATGAATAAAGGCAGGAATAAACCAGGAAACATCGAACCTGTGGCAACCTTCCCGCAACTGGATCACTTCACAACTCCATCTGGCTTCAAGCTCCTCAATAGGAAGTATTTCAGGTGAAGCAGAATAAGGAGACTGGATCAGAGCCTGATCAGGAGCAAGGCGTACTAATACAACAAATCCTCCCTGTTTATCTCGAAAGGCTAAAGGTAGCTGTTTTGGCGTTAGCTTATGGAATTTTAAACGGCATAAGGCCATATCAACATTATGTACTTTACCGTATTCTTTTACTGCAAATTTCAGCTTGCTATCAGAGGATAAAGAAGGCGTTTCTTGAGCTTCACCTTTAATCAACTGCAACAATAATTGACAACAGTCAAGGGCAGAAGACACCGTATCGGCAGATATATTGTCCTTATCAATCGCAGCACCCATCATGTGATTCCATTCTCATATTATTGGAAAAAAAACATATTAGTAAGATGGTTAATCCATATTAACTAACGATATCTATATGGCTGTGGAAAAAATTTTTCATAATCAAGATAACTCAAAGGTATGATCACCATTGATGATAATTATCAATACTATAATTATTACCAACGTCAATCCAGAAAAATAATTACCTTTTAAATCAAAAAATTAATTTAAAATAGCAATATTTGTTATTGGATTGTTTTTTATTTCCGCCTGTTTTGTATCTAAATATGGTGCAATAAATAAACCTCGAAAAAAGACTATTTATTGGCAGAAACATCCATGAAAGATATAAGTCAGCAATAATTGTCATGTCCTGCTACAGGAGACTATATAGGTCGTGACTCCAATGGTTAGATTGTCCTATAAAGAATAGTATTCCCGTTCGATGAAAGTCCCTATCACTTTATCGTGCATCTCCTCTGATTTGGAATA
>NZ_NKHQ01000009.1:13565-24685 GCF_014467265.1 Xenorhabdus sp. TS4
TATGACAGTAACGACAAACCACATCCACTTTAGCCATCTCTCACTCCATAATAAAAAGCAGGGAGTTTATCACAATATCTAATCATTGAGAGCGTGACCTGGGAAATTAGCCTTGATGAACATGGAATCAATACAAGTAAAAACATAAATACAAACGTCCTTATTTACAATGAATAAACTAACAATTATTTGAGATAGAGATGAGTTTATCCTATAAAAATAATGAACCCTATTTCAAGGGACTAATTGCCATGATGGAACATCTCAGCGATCCTTGGGGTATTAAGGATATGGACTCCAGACATATCTATATGAATAAAGCGGCTTATCTTTACACCAATACACCAGAATACTTTGACATTGAAGGTAAATTAGACTGTGAATTTCCAACTGATTGGTCTGACGACCAATTTTCACAAGATCTCAAAGAGCATGACCGGAGAACTGAGGAATCAAAAGATAGGGTTTCCATTATCGAAACACATTATTGGTACGGAAAAAACAGTTTGGCCCCTTTCATCAGTGAAAAATTTCCCGTGTATAACGATGAAAAAGAGTGTATCGGGATAGTTTGGAATGCTAAGCCATTAAGTAGCTTCTCTCCCTTAAAATACATTAATCGCCACAAACCCAGCATACTCACTACAGAAGCGACCACAGACCTGTTTACTCGTAGTGAGCTGGATATTATCTTCTTCATGCTGCAAAGACGCTCAAATAAGGAAATTGCTCAAATATACAACGTTAGCCACAAAACGATAGAAAATAGAGTTTATAACATCTATCAAAAAGCGAACGTTCATTCACTCCAGCAATTTGAGGAGTTTTGTAGACACCTACAATTAGATAGCTACATACCAGAACGTCTAATTGAAAAAGGCATTCTATTTCTCTAAAAGAAGTCCAAAAAGGTGATGGTAATACTAAAAATTGAGCACTGTCCACTGAAGCGGGTGCCACAAACACAACGTGTATCACTGTTAAGCGTGGCTATTGTGCATATGGGCATGTTGACGGCATTGGATCAGTTTATGCTTGGGGCTATACTCGGTAACTCTATGGCTTTGATCGATGCCTTTATTGCTATTTTCATCGGCAGCCTGATCTTTGGCGTTGTCACGTTTGGACTCGGTTTTGCAGGAATGCGCGAAGGCTTATCCGGCAGCCTATTGGCTCGGTGGTGTGGTTTTGGCCGCATAGGGTCTGTATTAATTGGCTTCGTGGTTGCAATCAGCTTATTAGGCTGGTTTGGTATCCAAAACGCAATTTTCGCCCATTCCCTTAATTTTGCCTCCGGCGATAAACTCAGGTTTGGCTGGGCTGCGGCGTTCTCTGGCACTTTGTTGACAATACTGGTCGCCTTTGGCTTTAAGGCATTGCGTTTTACCGCCAGAATCGCTGTTCCTCTGTTTATTTTGCTGATTGCTTATGTCTCCACTACCGTACTGTCAGGTAATACTGGTCAACAGCTACATGAAATTATCAAATTATCTCATTCTGGTGATACCTTAACCATTAGTGCGGGTATCACGATCGTCGTAGGTGGTGCGATTGTTGCAAGTTTAATGACGCCTGATCTGACTCGCTACACCAAATCAGGCAAGCATGTTTTTGGGATCACCTTGCTGACCATTATTGCAGGAGAATTTGTGATTAATGGCCTGGCTATTCTTATCACAAAGGCCCTGAATACGTCAGATGTTGTCACTATTATGTCGCAATTGGCTGGAGGAGCAGGTCTTTTGGTTGTCGTTTTCTCCACATTAAGGGTCAACGACTTGAACTTGTATTCTTCATCATTAGGCATTATCAGCGCCGTAGAGGGTATTACTGGCAAAAAACTCCGTTATCCTCCAACGACCATCGTTATTGGAATATTTGGAACGCTACTTTCTATTCTGGGTATCCTGGAGCGGTTTGTGGATTTCCTGACTGTGTTGGGCGTTGTTTTTCCACCCATTATTGGGATTATGTTGGTTGATTACTATATTCTGCGTTCCCATCGCAAGATATTAGATAAGAGCCGAGAACAAGACGCACTTCCGTATGAAACACCAACTATCGGCTGGGCTGCCATTATTGCCAGTGTTATCGGCAGCGTGATTGGTCTGGAGGCAGAATGGGGTGTTCCAGCAATTAATTCATTATTGCTAGCGAGTTTAGCCTATGGGCTATTTAAGTCAGTTTGTGAACGCAGTTAGCATAATGTATCTATGATATTGCTCCCTAAACGGGAGCAATACCTAACGGCTAGCATGTTTCTCCGCATATTCTTTGCCATTAACCCATTGATGATCTTTTTCCCAGGTAAATAACCACTTGCGTGTCGGGCCAGCCATAACATTGAGGTAGTAACTGTCATAACCCGCGATGGTCGCCACGGGATGATACCCTTTTGGCACCATCACCACATCCTTGTTATAAACCGCCATGACTTCATCCAATAAACGGTCATCGGTATAGACTCGCTGGACACAAAAACCCTGTGGTGGATTCAGGCGATGGTAGTATGTTTCTTCCAAATAAGTTTCTTGTGGCTCATTGTCAGTATCGTGCTTGTGGCTAGGATAAGAACTGGTGCATCCTTCATCAGTATAGACTTCAACAACCAGTAGACTATCCGCCGGTTGATCATCTGGCAGGATATTGTGAACATAGCGTCGATTATTACCATTACCACGCTGTTCAGCCTCAATATCTTGTGGGGCGATTAAGCGGGTGGGATAACTGCCTTTTCCTTTCGCCTGACATACAGCCAGTTCAAGTTGAGTTTCAGCAATGATTTCCATCGTTTCATTAGGTGCAACATAGACAGCATAAGGCTTTTTGCGCTCAAATGGGTCCATGCGCTCCCCAATTTTTTCAAACCGTTGCTGAGGCGTCACTACCGTAGCTTTTCCTGCCACCAGCACCAAACACGTTTCATTTTCCGAAGCGGGTAAAGTGATAATTTCCCCTACATTCAGTTCATAAACAGCAAAATGCACATATCCCCAGTCTGCTGTTTCCGGCGTAATATGCTGCGTTCGTTTGTCCTGATCTGGTACGTGGTATTTTGACAGTAGTTTAGACATTTAACTTCCTCCCAATCTCCGCGTTTAAACCAATCCCGCTTCTCTGGCAAATTTATGCAAATTGAGATATCCCAGCGTGGCATAAGTCAGTGGATGGGCAACAGCGGGATCTTGTTCTGCTTCAACCACCAACCAACCGTGATAGTTATTTTCTTTCAAGATCGCAAAAATGGCCGGATAATCGACGCAACCATCTCCTGGTACGGTAAAAACACCACTCAAGACCGCATCAAGGAAACTGGTTTTACGGTTTTTGACATCTTTTAACACGTCAGGACGAATGTCTTTGCAATGCACATGATTAATACGTTTGCACCACCGTTTTGCCACTGTTAATGGATCATCCCCCGCAAAGGTCAAATGCCCGGTATCCAATAACAATCCCACTTCTTCACCTGTATTTTCCATCAGGTTATCGATATCTTCCGCACGTTCAATCACCGTTCCCATGTGATGATGATACGCAACCTGTACACCTTGTGATTGAGTATAACGGGCAAATTCTGTCAGTTTTTCACCATATTCCTGCCAACGCTCTGCCGGAAACAGTGGACGAAGATGCACTGGTTTCCCCTGATTGCCATGAATACAATGGGTCACTTCGGCAAACACCATCACTGTAGCCCCCAATTCCCGCAACAGGGTCAAATGCGACTGAACGGCGGCAATCTCTTCTTCAACACTACGTGTCAGAAGTTCAGCGGAATACCAGCCAGACACGAGTTTCAAATCATGAGCGGCCAAAATGGGGCCTAAAATCTGTTCCTGACGAGGGAATTTATTGCCCAGCTCAAAACCTGCAAATCCTGCTTGTCGCCCTTCTGTCAGGCAAGTTTCCAACGGTGTTTCTGCCCCCAAGGATGGCAAGTCATCATTGGTCCATGTCAAGGGGTTGATGCCAAGTTGAACAGCCATGAAGATTCTCCTGTAAGATGAAAAAAGTGATGTTCTATTCCCTTTGTTATTCAGCTATCCACGCTGACGCCAATAATTAATCAAATTGTGATAGTTAGTTTTTATTTTCTGGATAAACGTTTCATCATCTATTTCTCCCGCCAGCCATTGCAGTGACGGTTGACCAAATAGCGTTCTGCCAACGGCAAAACCTTTGACGATAGATTTCCCCGCCGCGGCATTGAAACTGGCCTTTAAGATCGTTTCCGGTGCATCAAGGCCAAGGATCACAACCCCACGACAATAAGGATCACGCTGTTCAACTAATGCAGCGATTTGATCCCAGGTTGCAGATTGCATCGGTGGCAATTTCCACCAGTCCGGCTTAATGCCAAGATTGTAAAAACGCTGGAGCGCTCGCAGATAAAGTTCATCAGAATTAGGCATATCTACTGGCAAGATAATTTCCAGCAATAATTCATGACCAGACTGACAACAGGCAGCATAGACTTCTTGTACAGTTTTTTCCTGTTCCAGACGCAATGGGTGATCATCTTCTGGATGAAAGAATACTAAACATTTCACAATATGTTCCTGCGGCCAACTCACTAACTGGGAACCAATATCACCATGTTCGAGACAAAGCGGTCGGGAGCCAGGCAGTTCAATCGGACGGCCAATCCATAATCCCTTCCCTGTTGCAGCATTCAGTATATCTTGACCGAAACTACTGTCACATAATATCCCCGCTTTTCCTGCCAAATGGGCTTCAATGCTGACTTCCTGACAGGCACGGAACAGTAGTTTTTTCAGTTGCGGAATTTGATCAAGACCGGCATTCACCTTGCGTGCCATTTCGACAAACTGGATACGATGGTCAAATGCCATGACACATAATTCATTCCATTGTTTGTGGCGACTACCAACCCGATGCAGGTGATTGAGATGTGGATCTAAATCTGGATATAGTACTTCCGTTGCTCGCATTAAATAGTTATCCAGCTCCGTTTTATCTGGCATAGCGGGCGCGCACCCATGACGGGAAACAACTAAGGCTCCACAAGCATTGGCATAAGTGCAAGCCTGTTCCCAACTTTCGTTATTAAGGTAGCCACGCAATAAACCAGACATAAAGGCATCCCCAGCCCCCAAAACATTCAAGACTTCTACCTCGACGCCCCGTACAGTGACTCCCTCGTCTAAGGTATCGGGAATATTGGCAGTAAATACCGAACACCCTAATACACCACGTTTGCAAACCAAAGTTGCAACCGTCAGTGTTCGTATTCGACGCAAAGCTTCGACAGTATCCGTAGAGCCACCAGCAATATGAAATTCCTCTTCAGTTCCCACAATCAAATCAAATAGGGAGAGCACTTCCTGCAATTGTGCAGTCACTTGCTCTGAGGTGATATAGCGAGTTTCACCGTCACCCAATGAGGTCAATCCCCACAATACCGGCCGGTAATCGATATCAATGACAGTCTTGACACCATTGCGGCGGGCGTAAGTCAGTGCAGTCAGAACAGCATCACGAGTTTGTGGGTGAGAAAGGTGAGTTCCGGTGATCGCCAGACAACAGGCAGATGCAATATAGTCTTCGCTGAAATCATCTCGGGTGATCGCCATATCAGCACAATTATCGCGATAAAAAATCAGTGGGAAAGTTTCGTTATCTTTAATGCCGAGTAAAACCAAAGCCGTAAGCCGCTCTTTGTCAGTGATCAAATGGCTGGTATCACAACCCACCCGCTCCAATTCTTCACGCAAAAAGCGTCCCATATGTTCGTCACCAACCCTTGCCAGCATTGAGGATCTTAATCCCTGACGCGCTGTTCCATAGGCGACATTCCCTGAAGAGCCACCTAAGTATTTTGCAAAGCTTGCCATGTCTTCCAAACGGGAACCAATTTGTTGACCATACAGATCAACCGCAATACGTCCCATGCAAATCACATCCAATTTTCTATGCTGTTCCATTGATTCACCTCTTACCGGATATGCTATTTTACTGAATGCCTTATAGGGAAAATCAGTTTTTATTTCTCCGATGCACCTGTTTTGTCTGATGTACTTGCCACTACTGGATGTTTAAATAACTCCCTGCCTATCTGGTAGAAAACATAACCCAATATGCTGGCGGCAAATACATAATAGAGCGCCATCACATAAGCTGGCACGTTCTTAGCAAGGAAAACATACATGGAAACAACAATCAGTGTAATAAGGTATCCTGCCGGTTTAACCATCGACCAAGGTGTAATATCCACCTGTTTTGTATACACTTCTTGATAAGATTCAGCAGGGAAAAAATACCCAATCGTCAACATGAAAATGATATTCAGGACAAACAGAATGCCAACCAGATGGAAGAAGTGAATATTGAAGTTCAAGATAAAGTGACAAATGATGTAAGCCGACATACCAAACAACAACCCCAATTTTGCCGCGATCGGGGGAACCCGTTTTGTCATTAGCCCAACCAGAACTACACTGAGGATCGGAGCATTAAAGATCCCCTGTAGCTGCTGGATCAAGTAGAACAAACCATCAGGTGCGTTAGCGACAAGTGGGGCAATGAGCATCGTTGCCAATGCAAGCCCGATGCCTAAATATTTACCGGCTGTCACAGCTTGTGCTTCAGTGGCATTCGGGCTGATCCGCGGCTTATAAATATTGACGGTAAATAATGTCACGGAAGAGTTGAGGCCACCGCTGAATGTCGAAAATACAGCTCCCACAACCACCGCGGCAAAAAAGCCAACCAGAACTTTGGGCAATACCAGTTGCACTAACGCAGGATAGGCATTATCTGGATTATCTATTTGGCCATTGAAAATATGGAATGCAATTATCCCTGGTAAGATAATAATGGTAGGAATAATGAGCTTAAATAAAGCACATAACATTACGCCTTTTTGCCCTTCCGCCAGATTCTTGGCGCCCAGTGATTTTTGCACAATGGATTGATTGGTACACCAAAAGAACATATTGGAGATAAGCAGCCCCGTGAACAGGGTCGAAAATGGAACAAGTGAATCTTCACTACCGATAGAATTAAACTTCTCTGGGTGAGTCTGATAGACATCAGTTAATCCTTTCCATACACTGCCATCTCCCACATACAACAGGGCAAACACCGTTACCATCAAACCGCCCACAATCAAGCCTACGCCATTAATGGTATCAGCAACTGCAATCGCTTTGATCCCACCAAAGATTGCGTAAATTGCCCCCAATCCTCCCACTCCCCAAACCATGATCCAGAGTGCTGTGGTTTTATCGACCTGAAAAACCCGGGAAACCTGAAACAGACTTTCCAGAGCAATCGCTCCGGTATACAGAACGATAGGTAATAATGAGATCACATACATCGCCAAAAATAGGATTGAGGTAATTAGCAACGTGTTTTTATCAAACCGACGTTCAAGATATTCTGGAATGGTCGAAATACCTAATTTCAGATATTTCGGCAAAAAATAAATAGCAAATAGGACAATAGTTAAAGCCGCAATCACTTCCCAGGCCATAACAATGAATCCAGTTCTGAACGCCAGCCCATTCAGGCCGACCAGATGTTCTGTAGACAGATTCATGAGTAACATAGAGCTACCGATATATATTCCAGTTAAGGAACGCCCGCCAAGAAAATAACCTTCGGTCGAATCACTTAAGTGTTTGTTTCGCGTTTTATAATAAGCAAACCCGGCTACCAATAAGGTAAAACCAATAAAAGAAAGAAAAGCTAACATATACCCTCCCCCCTGATTAACCGTTTAGAGCCATATAGTTACCTCCCCTGAGGATTGGCTCCTTTGCCATCGTCTCCTGAAATCTATTGGATACAAAACGGTCTGCCACGGTTATGGCTGCCGGAACAGATATGTGATTTTTATGAAATAAATGTTCCAGTAATGTTTGTTATTGAACCTTATCGTTATAGTTTGATTTCTTCACCGGATTGCAGGGATTCGAGCGCCTTGTCTGCCAGGTATAAAGCCCGTTCTCCATCAATACCACTCGTCTCAGGCATTACCCTGCCAGTCATGACATCAACAAAATGGCTCCATTCCGCGATGTATGCGTCACGGTAACGTTGTAAAAAGAAATGCTCTGGTTTCGCGGTGGTACAACCGTTTTCTCCCCATAATTCCACACTGTTTTCCTTTATATTTCCGGCAGTCAGGAGCCCTTTTTCGCCATGCAGTTCCAATCGTTGGTCATAACCATAACCAGAACGACGGCTATTAGTGATGGTTGCCATTACCCCCGATGGAAATTTCATAACAATAAACGCAGTATCGATATCACCCGCCATACCGATAGCTGGGTCAACAAGATTGCTTCCCTGGGCATAAATAGCACATGGTTCTTCTCCAATGATAAAACGTGCCATATCTAAGTCATGAATGGTCATATCTCTGAACATACCGCCAGATACACGAACATATTCAGTGGGTGGAGGAGAAGGATCACGAGAGATAATAAGCAGAGATTCTGCCTTGCCAACGGTTCCGGCATCAAACAGGTTTTTCAGCCGACGAAACTGTGGATCGTAGCGACGATTAAACCCGACAAACAGAGGAACTTGACACGCTTTTACCGTAGCAAGGCACTGGCGAACCCGTTCAAGATCAAGGTGAACCGGTTTCTCACAGAAAACCAT
The DNA here is from genome assembly GCF_014467265.1 of Xenorhabdus sp. TS4. Lineage (NCBI taxonomy): Bacteria > Pseudomonadati > Pseudomonadota > Gammaproteobacteria > Enterobacterales > Morganellaceae > Xenorhabdus > Xenorhabdus sp. TS4. Next base: position 22,200 of record NZ_NKHQ01000009.1, read on the forward strand.
TTTATTGTGTCGAGCGGCCAGTTCTATCAGATCGGCATGGGTGTCCGTTGCTGATGCAATCAGGACACCATGAACATCAGGATCTGACATCGCTTCTTCGGTGGTCTGTATTTTAGCCTGATATTGGTCTGCCAATGCCTTAGCACTTGTCAGATGTGGATCTATCACAGAATAGAGGCAAGTTTCTTTATGGTTGGCAATGTTAACAGCGTGAACCTGCCCAATTCGCCCAGCGCCAAATAATGCAATATTGAACATGAATGCTCCTTGATACCTTAGTATCTGCTTTTTGGTGTGGATGAAAACATATCAAATAAAATATTTATTTCAATTTTGTTTTATTTGAAAATTTTATTTTTTAGAGCTGGCTCATATAACTTTCATCAGGGAGCACCTTGCCAACAATTTCCTTCATGATTTATTTCCAATATTTATCAATTTAGGTAAATTATAGTATTTTCCCGTAAATATGATTTTTAATAAATTAAAAAAGCTAGATTGCCATTTTTCATAAAAATATTTTCTAAGGCGATGTATACAAGATTTCTTATATAGAAAAAATGAGTTTATCTGCAAAAAATAAAATTTTTTGAACATATACATGCATTATTAGTTAGCCAAAGAGGAACATTATTGGCAGAAGAATATTTCTCAGGTCATGACGAAGTATGGGGAGAAGATATTGGTAAGATAGATTTCAATAAAAATACCTTACATGACATAAGATCAGTGACAAAAAGTATTGTCTAAGGAAGGGGATATCGTTTTACGTGGGAATAAGATAGCCACTATGGGAGAAAATATCTCTTCAGCATACTTGGCACCTTGAATTCAGTTATTCCGCAATACCTACAACAAAATCAGCCGAAAAGTGATCGCCCACGTTTTTGGCCCAAGAACAAAGAAGACATTGATACATTTGATGGCCTTGCTGATCCCTTTCAATGTTGTGGTTATATGACCGATGGCTGGAGAGAGTATGAAAGATGGTTCTTTCTATTTCCTAACTCACTATTTTCAATGAGTTTTATTTCGTATCAGGGCGGAACTTGAACCCGCACAGCCTTTAGGCCGAGGGATTTTGAATTCGTTGTTATTTTAAATAAAATCAATAGATTAAATTACTTACTCCTAATATAAACCCTCATTAACACCCTTAAAAACCAATCGGTTACGAGTATTTTTCCTTCGTAATTAGAAATAAAGAGAACGTAAAATGAACAGAAATTGTTTGCTTACTGCTAATCATTTCTATGTATTTTCTAATTGAGAGAGGAAAACTGCCACCTCTACAATGCAACAGTTCGCTGACTACATTGATAGGATATCGGGAGTAATGTGGTAGTCCACTTTACCAATGGATATCAGGGACAAAGGCATATGCGTATCCGTTCCTCATGGAGTAGGTGTTTTCATCACCCAGTTGACTCAATGTAACTTATCATATACGATAACAAACATCTTATCACAAATGATAAGGTAATATTGAATCTCGAATACCTATCATATATGACAAATACGAAAGGTAAACATGAGCTGGAATATTGATTTTTACCACGGAGTAATGGATAGCATTCTGGATATGCCCCCTAAAATTCAAGCAAGAATACTAAAATTACTCGAATTAATGGAACGGCATGGTGCTAACCTTGGGTCACCACATACTGAACCTATGGGTAATGGCTTGTTTGAGCTACGAGCAAAAGCACAAGAAGGTATTGGACGCGGCTTATTCTGTTACCTTGATGGCTCGAATATCTGCATTCTCCATGCTTTTGTTAAGAAGAGCCAGAAAACGCCTAAGAAAGATTTAGACTTAGCCAAAATCCGTATGAAAGAGGTGAAAAAATGAGTCAATTACAAGCCCTGAAAACTAAAGCATTACAAAACCCAGAAGTGAAACAGGCTTATGATGAGTTAAATGATGAGTTCCAACTCATCAACACATTGCTTAGTATGCGAACTGAGGCGAAATTAACTCAACAGCAAGTTGCTGATCGAATGGGAACGAAAGAAAGCAACATTTCCCGGCTGGAAAAAGGAAAAAGCAACCCAACTTTGAATACACTGGTAAATTATGCAAAAGCCTGTGGTTTTCAGCTTGATTTCAGCTATCGACGCAACAGTTAAGTCTCACTATTATTAGCCATCTTAATGATGGCTTTTTTATCCTCAAAACTTGCCAAATTCTGGCAGAAGAAAGTGACTACCGCATATTGATCCTGAACATATGTGGGAGGAACATAAAATCCTGCTAATATAATTAACCTGAGCTTCGTTTAAGAAGGGAACTAAAGCGCCTGAGGTACGATCAAAGTTTTTGTCAAAGAAAACAGAATCGTAGGACTCCTCAGGCTATGACTACTTTAGAAGAACTTTATTGCTGCGTCGATGACTTCTGCCAAAAATTTATCCCTCTCTGGCATCAACAACTTATCGAGAATGGATGACGTCAACGTAAGCGCTCCTCTTCCCTTTCTCTCAGC
>NZ_NKHQ01000009.1:24785-63216 GCF_014467265.1 Xenorhabdus sp. TS4
TAAACGCACGACAAGCGGGGCAGGTTACATCAATCTTTGCCATTTGAATGTTCTCCAAATAGAAAGATTATACATGATCAATAAATTGATATCACAACCAGTAAAGCCCAATGAAACATCGTATCATGGATTTAAGCTCCAAAGTTACTGTTCAGGTATTCCTTATAGAAAATATCCAGTATCACGGTTAATACTGACGCACTTTTTTCTCCACATATTCCCTGATTTTTTCCGCTGATGCAGCAATTTGGGGATTATCAGCAACCTGTGCGGTTCCTATTCTCCACCACGATTCATAATCATGCGTCATAGTTTTTGGCAGTACTTTAATGTCGATCAACGTTGCACATCGTTGCTTCTGCGCATCCTGCAAAGCTGCAATTAATTGTTGTTCATCATATACTCGATAACTTTTGCAACCGTAGCTTTCCGCATTCTTGGCAAAATCCACCGGTATTAAGGCGCCATCCAATCTGCCGTTTTGCTGATTGCGATAACGATTTTCCGTGGCAAAACTTCCCATGCCTTGGCTCATCTGTAAGTTATTGATGCAACCAAATCCTGCATTATCAAACAGCAGCACAGTAATCTTAATATTTTCCTGAATAGCCGTTTGTAATTCACTGTGCAACATCAAATATGAGCCATCACCGACCATTGCGTAAACCGGCTGTTCAGGACAAGCGAGTTTTGCCCCCAATGATGCAGCAATTTCATATCCCATACAGGAATAGCCATATTCAAGGTGATAAGTATCAGGCACTTTCGGTTGCCAAACGCGCTGTAAATCTCCCGGCAGAGAACCCGCAGCCCCCACAATAATAGCGTTGGGTTCCAAATACTGATCCATCAAGCCAAGCACACGGGTTTGAGTCAGATTGGTTTGCAACGTTTCGCTGTACTCTTCCAATTTTTCATCCAAATGCCCCGCAATCTCCGGCTTAAATCCAGCCTGATATTGAATGGAAAATAATCGTTCCAATTCCCGTTGCCAATCTGCCTTCGCCTGAACAATTTCTTGCAGCCACTCTGAACGCCATGCTGTTTTTGACAATGCTTGCGTGATGGCATTGAGTCCTTCCCTGGCATCTGCCAGTACACCTACGGCATCCAGTTTGCAGGCGTCAAACTCAGCTACATTGATGGTAAGGAATTCCACTTCCGGGTGTTGGAACAGTGACTTTGAGGCCGTCGTAAAATCGGTAAAACGGGTGCCAACACCAATAATCAAATCGGCTTCCTTAGCAAGCTGGTTCGCCGCCAAACAACCTGTCGTACCAATGCCGCCACAATTCAGTGGATGGGCAGCCACAACTGTACTTTTTCCCGCCTGAGTTTCAGTAAATGGGATATGGAAGGTTTCAGCAAAATGGCGGAAAGCCTCATGAGCTTCGGAGTAACGTACACCACCACCGCAAATCAACAACGGTTTTCTCTTGCGCTGAATCAATGTAATTGCCTCTTGAATACGCACCTGAGAAGCTGGACGGCGTTCAATCTGGTGAACCCGTTTCTGGAAGAAGTAATCTGGGTAATCCCATATTTCTCCCTGAACATCTTGCGGAAGGCAGATCGTGACAGCACCAGTATCTGCCGGATCTGTTAATACTCGCATGGCGTGGAGCATGGCTGTCATCAATTGCTCCGGCCGCGAAATGCGATCCCAATAACGGGATACCGGACGGAAGCAATCATTGGTGCTAATGGTACCATCGCCATATTGTTCAATCTGCTGTAAAACGGGATCAGGCTGGCGGCAAGCAAAGGTATCTCCCGGCAATAATAGTAATGGAATACGGTTCGCCGTTGCCGTTGCGGCAGCCGTCACCATATTGGCTGCTCCAGGCCCAACAGAAGAAGTTACGGCAAAAATCTGCCGACGTTTTTTCTGTTTGGCAAATCCCGTCGCAATATGTGCCATCCCCTGTTCATTACAGCCTTGATAAACGCGAAGATGCCCAGTCCCCTGCTCCAATGCCTGCCCTAATCCCACCACATTACCGTGACCAAATATTGTGAACACACCTCGAATAAAAGGGGATTTTTCCCCATCAACATTGATATATTGCTGGTTAAGGAATTTGACCAAGGCTTGAGCCATCGTCATTTTCTTGGTCTTTATTGCTCTGTTTTTCATGACATAGCTACTCCATCGTTGGCATCACAAAATGGCTGTCGTGATGTTCTAAACGCACACTGGCGGGCCAACGGCTGGTGACGGTTTTCATGCGGGTATAGAAGCGCACCCCATCATTACCATGTACATTCAGTGGCCCAAAAATGGAACGCTTCCAGCCACCGAAGCTATGAAATGCCATCGGTACTGGGATGGGAATATTCACACCGACCATACCCGCTTGAACGTCTTCACTGAATTGGCGCGCCGTTTCACCATCACAGGTAAAAATTGCCGCTCCGTTGCCATATTCATGCTGGTTAATCAAGTTCAATGCAGTGTCATAATCCGGTACGCGGACAATGGCAAGCACAGGGCCAAAAATCTCTTCCTTATAAATTTTCATATCTGGCATGACATAATCAAACAAGGTAGGCCCCACGAAATAGCCATTTTCATGGCCTGCCACCTGATACTCTCGCCCATCAACCAGCAATTTTGCTCCCTGCTCTATTCCACTGCAAATATAGTCACAGATTTTTGCCCTGTGCTGCGCAGAAATCACTGGCCCCATATCGTTTTCTTTCCCATTGGGGATACTCATTTCTCGGTTAATACCAGGACCAACCGACATTTGGGCTATTTGCTGCCGGAGTTTTTCTACCAATATATCTGCAATTTCATCCCCAACCGCCACGACAACCGACAATGCCATACAGCGTTCTCCTGCCGCACCGAATGCCGCCCCCATGATGGCATTTACAGCCATGTCCATATCCGCATCTGGCATCAAGACACTATGGTTCTTTGCTCCTCCCAATGCCTGACAGCGTTTTCCGTGCGCTGAGGCAGTGGTATAGACATACTCTGCTATCGGGGTTGAACCGACAAAACTCACCGCCTGAATGCGAGGATCGGTCAGTAGCACATCAACAGCTTCTTTATCCCCTTGCACAACATTAAACACGCCATCCGGCAAACCGGCTTGTTGCAATAATTTCGCCAGTTCAATCGAAAGAGAGGGATCTTTTTCAGAAGGTTTCAGGACAAAGGTATTTCCCGTCGCCAATGCGATAGGAAACATCCACATTGGCACCATAGCAGGAAAGTTAAATGGCGTGATACCAGCACAGGCACCCAATGGTTGCATCAGAGAGTGACTGTCAACTCCCGCTCCTACATTGGCAGAGTGTTCCCCTTTTTGCAGATGAGGGATACCACAAGCAAACTCGACCACTTCGAGGCCACGAGTTAATTCCCCCACAGCATCGGAATAAATTTTTCCATGCTCCTCAGAAATCAGCCTCGCCAGTCTGCCCTGGTTTTCTTCAAGCAATGATTTGAATTTGAACAAAATCCGGGCACGTTTCAATGGAGAAGTTTTTGACCATTCCTTAAAGGCCAGATGGGCAGATTCAATGGCATGTTCAGCCTCATGAGCTGTGCTCAAGGCAACCGTTCGAATCTCCTGTCCTGTGGCTGGATTGAAAATGAGTGAAATGCGATCACTTTGGCTATCAACGAGTTGCCCGCCAATAAAGTTTTTAATCTGTTCCATTCTGAGCCTCTCTAAATTCAATTAAGGTTGAACTGGCAAGTTGCTATTGAACTATAAGCGTTTAATCACAATGTTACAGATATATGAAATATATATTTCATTTTCAATTGAATTTGAAATACTCTTTAATTAATGTGATCAACACGCTATTTTTATGCATATGGGGGCCTGATGTCTGCTGCGTCTAATCTGAATGAACTTCAAGAACAAGTACGATCCCGTTATGGTGAGTTAAGTAAACGGTTACAACAAGTTGCAAGATATGTACTGGATAATACTAATAGTGTCGCATTTGATACTGTTGCCATTATTGCCAAAGAAGCCAATGTTCCACCTTCCACTTTGATCCGCTTCGCCAATGCCTTTAATTTCAGTGGGTTCAATGAAATGAAACAACTGTTTCGCATGAATTTGGTGGAAGAAACCGCCAGCTATACCGATCGGGCACGGCTGTTTAAAGAGCTGGATAGTGATCATCAGAGACCGGAAGATCCTCAGCATATTTTGCAGGAGTTTGCCCATTCCAATGCTCAAGCCATGCAGCAACTCGCAGCTCGCACCCCCGCAGAGGATTTGGATAAGGCAGTGAGTTTACTGGCGAATGCCCACAATATTTACATTATCGGCCTGCGCCGCTCTTTCAGTGTTGCCTCATATTTTGCCTATGCCCTCAGTCATCTGGAATGCCGTCCTCTGCTCATCAGTGGCTTAGGTGGTATGTTCCACGAGCAGATGAGTATGATTAGCCCTCAAGATGTCGTGGTATCTATCAGTTTTACGCCGTATGCCGAAGAAACGGTGATGGTCAGTGAAAAAGCTGCACACGCTGGTGCAAAACAAATTGTCATTACTGATAGCCAAATTAGCCCGCTCGCCAGTTTTAGCGATATTTGCTTTGTGGTGAAAGAAGCCCAGGTTGATGCGTTCCGTTCTCAATCTGCCACTTTGTGTTTGGTGCAATCCTTAACGGTAGCGCTGGCATATCGGCAGGGATAATAAAGGATTCAGATCACACAGTTTCCATAAAACCCGAAATAAGTGTAAGCGTGATCATATGATATTAAGGCATATTGATCACGCCTATCATGATCAACCCAGCTATTAAATAACAGCCACTAAAATTTTAGTTCTTAATATTTTATGGTTATTGATTTACTTAAAATAATCTTTAATCGCTTTCAATCTATAGGTATCCTTTCCAAACAAATAGCTAATAATGGCACAATTGCATCAATGAATAAGTTTATTATAAATCAATACACTGACATCCCCCCTCCTTTGCCAGACAAAATAATCAAATTATTAGAATGTAGAATGTCATGAAACAATGATATTTAATATCAATAAATGGCTTCCTACAATAGTGATTAATTTCATTATTGGAATGGATTTAACTATCTGTTTTTTCATCTAACAAAAATACAAAATGAGTCTGCTTCAAAAGCAGATCTCAGGCTGTATTGAATATAATTTAGAATCATAACGGAGTATTCACATGGATAAGATTCTGGCATCTCCATTTATTCATTTCTTTTGGAAATCATGGATTCTCGAGCCTCACTCATCTAAATACAATATCGTTATAGAACAGAGTATTAAGGGGAATTTAGATGAAAGTAAATTAAAATGGACTCTGCAAGAATTTATTAATCTTTATCCTTTATTCAAATATCGGATTGAAGAAGAAAATGATGAGTTATATTGGATATTTGGCTCAGATAATATTGAGTTTACATACCTTTCTAATAATGAAGAACAATTGAATCAGTTTGCTCTGCGGCCATTTGACCTCAGAAAAGGGCCAGTCGTTCGATTTGGTTTAATCAAAGAGGCAGAACAGCAATTTCACTTATTCATTGTACTGCACCATATCATCGGTGATGGACAGGGTATAGAAGAATTTTTCCACAATATCTCTGATCTGTACAACCAACGTCCTGTGCGCCATTCCCCCATGACACTGCAACAAGCGTCAGAGAAATTTGAACAAGATCGTCAGCTTTTACAATTATTGGGCAAATATAACCCCGAACAATACTGGAAAAAGTGCCTGTCAGGAATGACTACCAGTAATCCATTACCCTATTTGCCTCAACAAGCGATAAGTGAGCCTGAATTACCTAATGAATTTCGTTTCAACTTGCCATTGGAAGATTGGAAGAATCTCACAAAATCTTTATCCCCTTGTAAGCCGTTCCTTGTGTTTAAAACGTTATGGGCAACGCTCGTAGCCCAATATACTGCAACTGATAGCGTTCACCTTATCTATCCCGTTGCTGTCGCTGGCGGGGCATCTGTTTCGCTTGGTGCACAAATCAATGCGGTCGTTTTTCCCCTGCGTTTTAATGAGATGGATAGTTTTAATTCTCTCTATCAGGCCACGTTAAACTATAGTACATCATTGAAAGCTCAACCTGATCTGCGTTTTTCAAGTTTGCCTATATTCCAAGCTGTGCCCACCAATCTTATCAATAAGCTCAATGTCGGTATCAATCAGGCCAGTTTTAAGGATCTTAATCTGGAATTAGACGGATGTGAGGTCCATTACGGTAGTCGTTTCAATAACGATTTAGCCGTTACAGAGTGGATACTGGAATATCATCTGGAAGAGGAGCATTGGGCTTTTCGTATCCGCTATCATCCCAACCTTTTCCAAGCAAAACAAATCAAAGCGTTAGGTGAACAATTCCAGCAATTGTTGGTTAATGCCCTGTCTTATCCCGAAACACCAATATCACAGTTTCCTTTGCTAACACCTGATCAGGCACAGACATTACTGGAATATGGTAGTCCACAACAACTAGGCAACACAAGATCAGAACGACACTCCTCTCTGGTGATCGATTTGATACGGAAACATTATCAACAGGCAATCGGGCAATCACAATTCGCTGAAGCATCAGGCATCCAAGCCTATGTGTTGAATGAACGATTACAGATGGTGCCAATGGGGTTAAAGGGCGAACTTTATCTCTCTGGGCCAGAATTAGGCAATAAATATTTGGAGCAATCAACATTGGCAGAAAAACAGCTTATTGCCAATCCGTTTGTTCAATATACCAAGGATAAATGGCTCTATCGCACTGGCGAACGAGTACGCTGGTTGCCAAATGGAGAGTTGGAATATCTGGGGACAGAGAACTACGATTTTCTGAAAGAGGCGAGTTAAGTTAACAATTAGGTAAAACAACGGCGTGACCATTATGTTAATCAGGCATATGAATCACGCCAAATTATTACTACTGTTTATTTACCACCACTTATTCAAAATCCTTAAAAGTCGGACCTTGGAAATAAACAGCTTTAATGTGACAACTACGGGGTTGAGTGATAACAAACCGGATGGTTTCCCATACTGAACGGCCATTAAGCAATTGCTCCCCCATTTTTTTCTGGTTATCCAGAATTTCATCAAAGCCATTAAGTTCAAAGTCAGGTGGATAAAGCCCGGTCACGCGAATATTTTCTTTGCTTAAGTGATGGGCTAAGTTCTGACTAAAGCCATTCATGGCATGTTTGGCAGCGAAAAATGCCGGATGAGCGACAGATTCGGTAAATTGGGGAATACCACAAACCGATACCATAGCAACAATATCGGCACCTTGTGACTGGCGCAGGCTCGGCAATAGCGCCTTGGTCAGCAGGATAGAACCTGTTATACCTGAATTCACCGTACTGACAATGTCAGCGTCATTATCACCTTCCCCCAAATGCCCTTCCAGCCATTGAGCCGCACTTAAGATCAAAATATCGATGGGTTGATTGTCTTGCAGCAACTGAGTAGCACAATCGCTAACGGATTGAATATTACTCATATCGCATTGATAACCTCTGGCGATGCCACCTTCACGGCGAATAATCTCACACGTTGCTTCTGCACTGGTTAATTGGCGGGCACAGAGATCAACATATGCACCTTCTCGTGCCAGCCAAACAGAAACCGCTTGTCCAAAATCACGTCCTCCACCTGTTACTACCACTCGTTTACCTTGCAAGGCATTCGATCTGTTAACGTCATTAAACATCATGTTGGCTTTCCTTATATCAGTTATCAAAGCTGGATGAGGAACCGTCACTCTGTCAGTCAGATTTATTGATAATTTACTGTTTAGAAAGCCAATCTTACTTGAGAGTTTCCACCATAGTTCTATTATTTTGCGCTCATTGCTCTTATTGCAGAAGATCACATTCAAGAAAGAAAAAAATAAATAAAGCGCCAACCAGCACCTATTTGGCCCAGCCAGCCCTGCCTATCCGTCATATTCTACTTCACGACTAACTCTAGAAAGCACTCTGAAAATCGAGAATGTTTACATCTGCTAAACTTTAGGCAACAGATAACGTCAATCGTGTGCTCTGGATTACTGTCATTCTTAACACCGTAAAATCACAACCATGACCTGTGAAGGGGGTTATATGAAAGCACTTGTTTATCATGGAGCCGGAAAAAAACGCTGGGAAGAAAAGGCATCACCCCGACTCATTGAACCAACAGATGCTATCGTCCGCATCGTCAAAACCACCATCTGTGGTACAGATCTGCATATCCTCAAGGGCGATGTTCCTACTGTCGAGCAAGGCCGAATATTGGGCCATGAAGGTATTGGGATCGTTGAATCAATTGGGGAATCGGTCCGCAATATCAAAGTCGGTGATAAGGTAATTATTTCCTGTATCACCGTCTGCGGTAGTTGCAACTATTGTAAACGCCAGCTTTATGCGCACTGCAAAGATGGTGGCTGGATCTTGGGGCATAAAATTGATGGTACACAAGCAGAAAAAGTGCGTATTCCCCACGCTGATAATAGCCTGCATCGCCTGCCAGAAAGTGTCGATGAAGAATCCGCATTAATGCTCAGCGATATCCTGCCAACCGGCCTTGAAATTGGTGTTATCAATGGCAAGGTCCAACCGGGCCAGATTATCGCCCTCATTGGTGCGGGACCCGTCGGGCTATCAGCATTACTGGCATCACAATTTTACTCCCCGGCACATATCATCATGATCGATACTGATGATAACCGCCTTAGCGTCGCCCGGCAGTTTGGTGCTGACACGGTTATCAACCCGGCAAGACAAAACGTCGTAGAAACTATCAATAAACTGACTGACGGTATTGGTGTAGACGCCGCCATTGAGTGTGTGGGTATCCCCGCGACCTTCAAAACATGTCAGGACATCATTGCAGCAGGTGGGTCCATTGCCAATGTTGGTGTCCACGGCAAATCCGTTGACCTGCATCTGGAAAGCCTCTGGATCAAAAACATTACCATTACCACTGGACTGGTAAACACAAGCAGTACTCCCATGCTGCTGAAAAGCGTTCAATCCGGCAAAATTGCACCTAAGAAGCTGGTTACTCATCATTATCCATTGAGTGAAATAGAAACCGCTTATGAAATATTTGGTAATGCAGCGCAAGAGAAAGCACTGAAAATTGTCTTGTCAGCATAGTGGGTATAGCAGGAAGAGGGCAATCCGACAATTCTTCCTGCTAAACTATGAAATTGCCATTCGACTGATACAGAAAAGCCGCCGCAATACACTGCACCAATGCGCTTATGCAATTCATTATGGCGGCCTTTATACTGACTTGATTAGTTAACTAATTAATATATTAATAAACCTTCAATCTACAGTTCGCGTTCTTCATCCAAATCTGCTTGAGAGAGGTTTCCGATAGCAATAAATTCATCCAATAACCCTAAAAGTTGGGACAATTTTTCTGGAGAAAAAGCGTTCTCAATCGCCTTATATCCCTCAGCAATCTGCCCTTTTGCTTGCTCATAGAGTTCCTGGCCAGCCGGAGTCAAAGAAACATACAGCTTACGCTGATCATTCATAGGCTTCAGGCGGAAGATAAGCCCATCACGCTCCATACGTGTCAAAATGCCTGTCAGGCTTGGACGCAAGATACAAGTAAGACAAGCTAAGTCATGAAAATCAATAGAACGACTACTCGCAAGTACACGAATAATACGCCATTGCTGTTCAGTTAAATTATAGCTCTTCAAAATAGGCCGAAAAAAACCCATAGCGGTTTCTCTCGCTTGAAGCAATGCAATTGTCAAGGATTCATGCATAAGTAAAAGTGACTCTTTAGTTAATCGCTAGTCATTCTCTATAAGTTTAACGCCCATGCTGTTTATTATAGACAACATGAACACCAAAAAGCCTAACACGCTCAAAATCATCCACAAAGGGGAAAGACTTCAACATTAACAAATAAATAAAACTATCCCACCCACAAAAAGTTAAATAAAAGTTAAATCCAATCTCAAATGACCTTGATTGAAAATATAACAGGCTGATCTTTATGTAGTAAAAATGATCAACAATAAAGTGTTGTTACATAGATCACAATTAAAATTAACAATCCTCTTAACATATTGAAGATTGCCAATACATAGTTTATTAATATATTAATAAGAGATCTTGCAACACGTCATTCAGGTTTCAAGGAGTTGTCCATGAAAGGCACTGTCTTTGCCGTTGCCCTCAACCACAGTAGCCAGATCAGCTTCTGGCATGAGGCATTTAACAAAGAACCGTATAAAACACCCCCCAAAACACCTATTTGGTTTATCAAACCCCGCAATACCGTGATTAATTCAGGGGATGTTATTCCGCATCCTATCGGGGAAACGGTACAAAGCGGCGCAACTCTGGCGCTATTGATTGGAAAAACAGCACGCAAAGTTTCAGTTCAGAATGCCGAACAGTATATTGCTGGTTACGCATTGGCAAACGAAGTTAGCCTGCCTGAAACGTCATTCTACCGTCCTGCCATTAAAGCAAAATGTCGGGACGGTTTTTGTCCGATAGGCCAAATGATCAAGACCAACTCGGTAGAATCACTCGATATTGTGACTGAAATCAACGGCCAGGAAGTTGATCGTTGGTCTACCGAAGACCTCGTCCGTTCAGCATCAGAATTATTAGCAGCATTGAGCGAATTCGCCACCTTAAAAGCGGGTGATGCAATTCTATTGGGAACGCCCCACCAGCGCATTACCCTTCATCCTGCCGATAAAGTCACGGTCAAGGCTAAGGGTTTCCCTGATTTGGAAAATAGCGTTGTATTAGCAGGAGGTCAGGCATGAAATACGCCAAAATTCATTATCAGGGCCAGGATCTCAATGTCACGGTTGACGAACAGGAGCATGTCCTCTTGCCAGATGGAACTAGGGTCAGCGGTGAAGAGATTGTATGGCTTCCCCCCGCCAACGGAACGCTGTTCGCATTGGGGCTAAATTATGCCGATCACGCAACAGAGCTGGAATTTAAGCCACCAGAAGAACCACTGGTATTTATCAAGGCAGCCAATAGCTTAACCGGACACCGTCAGGTTTCTGTCCGTCCTGATAATGTGGAATATATGCATTATGAAGCAGAATTGGTTGTCGTGATGGGTAAACCCGCTCACAAAGTTTCCAGAGAAGAGGCCATGAATTACGTTGCGGGTTATACCGTTTGTAACGATTACGCCATTCGTGATTATCTGGAAAATTACTATCGTCCTAATCTGCGAGTAAAAAGCCGCGATACACTCACCCCAATCGGCCCGTGGATCATAGAGAAACAGCAGATCGCTGACCCGCACAATTTAACCTTGAAAACATGGGTGAACGGTGAACTCCGTCAACAAGGCACAACTGCCGATTTGATTTTCGATATTCCTTTCTTAATCACCTATCTCAGCGATTTCATGACATTGCAACCAGGTGACATGATCGCTACAGGAACACCCAAAGGGTTATCCAATGTTGTTCCCGGGGATGAAGTCATCGTAGAAGTCGAAGGTGTTGGGCGCTTAGTGAATCGCATTGTCAGCCAGCAAGAATATGAGGAGAGTTTGTCATGACCATGATTAACCATTGGATCAACGGCAAGAATGTCAGCAGCAAAACCTATTTCGCAACGACCAATCCTGCAACAGGCGAGGTGCTGGCTGAGGTTGCATCAGGCGGGCAGGAAGAGATCGCCCAAGCCGTTGCGGCGGCCAAACAGGCTTTCCCCAAATGGGCAAATACCCCAATGAAAGAACGCGCTCGTTTGATGCGTCGTTTGGGTGAATTAATCGACCAAAATGTTCCCGATATTTCTGCGCTGGAAACCAAGGATACGGGTCTTCCCATTCATCAGACACAAAATGTCTTGATCCCACGGGCTTCGCAAAATTTCAATTTTTTTGCTGAAATTTGCCAGCAGATGAACGGGCGTACTTATCCCGTTGATGACACAATGCTTAACTATACATTAATCCAGCCCGTTGGTGTTTGCGCACTGATTTCCCCATGGAACGTGCCTTTTATGACGGCTACGTGGAAGGTTGCGCCTTGCCTGGCTCTGGGAAATACAGCCGTTTTGAAGATGTCCGAACTTTCCCCGTTGACGGCTAACCGTCTGGGCGAATTGGCGCTGGAAGCTGGCATTCCGGCTGGAGTATTGAATGTGGTACAGGGCTACGGTAACACCGCAGGCGATGCGTTGGTAAAACATCATGATGTGCGCGCGGTCTCTTTCACGGGAGGGACAGCAACGGGTCGTCTGATCATGCAAAATGCCGGACTAAAAAAATACTCGATGGAGTTAGGCGGAAAATCCCCTGTCCTCATTTTTGAAGATGCAGATATTGAACGCGCACTGGATGCCGCCCTGTTCACCATTTTCTCCCTTAATGGCGAACGCTGTACGGCAGGTTCCCGCATTTTCATCCAGGAAAGTATCTACCCCAAATTCGTCAAACGCTTTGCTGAACGCGCTAATCGGTTACGTGTCGGTGATCCCCAAGATCCGCAAACTCAGGTTGGCAGCTTAATCAGCCAGCAACACTGGGAAAAAGTCTCCAATTATATCCGATTGGGGATCGAAGAAGGCGCCACACTGCTGGCCGGAGGTCCCGATAAACCTGCCGATTTACCTGCTCATCTAAAAAATGGTCACTTTTTGCGTCCTACAGTCCTGGCAGATGTGGATAACCACATGCGCGTGGCACAGGAAGAGATCTTCGGCCCTGTCGCTTGTCTGCTGCCGTTCAAGAGCGAAGAGGATGGGCTGCGGATGGCCAATGACGTGGAATATGGCCTTGCCTCTTATATCTGGACACAAGATGTCAGCAAAGTTTTGCGCCTGGCACGTAACATTGAAGCAGGCATGGTGTTTGTTAATTCCCAGAATGTTCGCGATCTGCGTCAGCCATTTGGCGGTATAAAAGCTTCCGGTGTGGGACGTGAAGGCGGGGAATACAGTTTTGAAGTATTTGCTGAAGTGAAGAACGTCTGTATCTCAATGGGAGAGCACCCTATTCCTCGTTGGGGTGTTTGAATAACTGCCATCCTGATACCAAGTGAGGGTTTATGGGAAAGTTAGCGTTAGCAGCGAAAATTACACATGTACCTTCTATGTACCTGTCTGAATTACCAGGCAAGCATCACGGTTGCCGGCAAGGTGCTATTGACGGACACAAAGAGATCAGCCGACGCTGTCGTGAGATGGGTGTCGATACGATTATTGTCTTCGATACACATTGGCTGGTTAACAGCGCCTACCATATTAACTGTTCCAACCATTTTTCCGGCATCTATACCAGTAATGAGTTGCCACATTTTATCCGCGATATGACCTATGAGTATGATGGCAATCCAGAGCTTGGCAGGATGATTGCGGAAGAAGCACGCCAGATGGGCGTTCGTGCCCAATCGCACGAGATCCCAAGCCTGAAACTGGAATATGGCACGCTGGTGCCAATGCGTTATATGAACGGCGACCGCCATTTCAAGGTGATTTCAATTTCAGCCTTTTGTACTGTCCATGCATTTGAAGACAGCCGCAAACTGGGAGAGGCTATTTTACGGGCGATTGAGAAATACGATGGCACGGTTGCAATATTGGCAAGCGGTTCGCTGTCACACAGTTTCATTGAAGATCAACGGGCTGAAGAGGGCATGAACAGCTATACCCGAGTATTTGATGAACAGATGGATCGCCGTGTCGTGCAGCTTTGGAAAGAAGGCAAATTCAGGGAATTTTGCAAAATGCTACCGGAATATGCGCAATATTGTCGGGGAGAAGGCAACATGCATGATACCGTGATGCTACTGGGCCTGCTCGGATGGGACAAATATGACGGCAAAGTGGAGTTTTTGACGGAATTGTTTGCCAGCTCAGGGACAGGACAGGTTAACGCGGTGTTCCCGCTGCCAGATTATATTGTTAATCAAAATAAAATTAATGCCTGACAGGAGAAAACTGTGCCACATTTTTATGCTGAGTGTACTGAAAATATCCGTGAAGAGGCCAGGTTGCCAGAGTTATTTACCAAAGTGAACCAGGCGCTGGCAGATACGGGCATTTTTCCGCTGGGCGGTATCCGCAGCCGTGCCATTTGGTTGGATACCTGGCAAATGGCGGATGGTAAACAAGATTATGCCTTCGTTCATATGACACTAAAGATTGGTGCCGGACGCAGCCTTGAAGATCGGCAAAAAGTCGGAGAAATATTGTTTGACTTAATCAAGGCACATTTCAGTGAATTGATGGCACGGCGTTATCTGGGCCTCTCTTTCACTCTGGAAGAACTCGATCCGGTGCTGAATTATAAATCCAATAATGTTCATAGCCTGTTTAAAGCAAAAGAGTAACGATTTTAGTGAGAAGAAACTATGACAAATCATCTGGATACACCATTGTTGCGTCAACAGGCCTATATCAACGGTCAATGGGTTGATGCGGAAAATAAAGCGACTTTTGAAGTCATTAACCCTGCCAATGGTAAAGTCATTGCCAATGTCAGTGATCTTGGCGCCAAAGAGACACAGTCTGCCATTGAGGCCGCCAAAAATGCCCTTCCTGCATGGCGATCACTGACAGCAAAACAGCGTAGCCAAACGCTCAGGCAATGGTTCCATCTGGTGATGGAAAACCAAACCGCCTTAGCAGAAATACTGAGTACGGAACAAGGCAAATCCCACACCGAGGCAATGGGAGAAATTGCTTACGGTGCCAGTTTTATCGAATGGTTCGCGGAAGAAGGCAAACGCATTTATGGCGAAACATTGCCTTCCCCAATGCCGGGCCGCCGTCTCGCTACCATCAAACAACCGATTGGTGTCGTTGCAGCCATTACACCGTGGAATTTCCCCAATGCGATGATCACCCGCAAAGTTGCACCTGCGCTGGCTGCGGGATGCACAGTGGTTCTGAAACCTGCTGCTGAAACTCCCCTTTCCGCGCTGGCTTTAATCGTTCTCGCGGAACAGGCTGGCATTCCGGCTGGAGTCCTCAATATCGTCACGGGAATGGATGCCAAAGCAATTGGTGAAGTACTGACCTCCAGCCCTATCGTGCGCAAACTTTCGTTCACCGGTTCTACACGGGTTGGCAAGTTATTAATGGCACAAAGTGCCGATACCGTGAAAAAACTCTCCCTCGAACTGGGTGGCAATGCGCCTTTTATCGTGTTTGATGATGCCGATCTTGATGCTGCGGTAGAGGGCGCAGTGGCTGCAAAATTCCGTAATAGCGGGCAAACCTGTGTTTGTGCCAACCGTATTCTGGTACAGGAAGGTATTTATGAGGCTTTTGCAGAACGCCTGGCACACGCGGTGAAACAGCTTCGTGTTGGGCCAGCCACTGACAGCTCATCACAGCAAGGCCCATTGATTAATCAAGCGGCAGTAGAAAAAGTACGAACGCATATCCGTGACGCGGTTTCCAACGGCGCACACCTTCTGACGGGAGGAAAATCCCACGCTCTGGGTGGTTTGTTCTTTGAGCCAACGGTACTGACAAATGTTACCGAGTCTATGTTAGTTGCCCACGAAGAAACCTTCGGCCCTTTGGCGCCATTGTTCAAATTCCGTGATGAAGACGAGGCCATCCGTATTGCTAACAGCACTGAATTTGGTCTGGCTGCTTATTTCTATTCCCGTGACATTGGCCGAATTTACCGTGTGGCGGAAGCGTTGGAAAGTGGCATGGTAGGTATCAATGAAGGTCTGATCTCCAACGAAATTGCGCCATTTGGCGGTATCAAGCAATCGGGGCTGGGACGTGAAGGTTCACGTTACGGTATTGAGGATTATCTGGAAGTGAAATACCTCTGTTTTGGAGGGTTGGAAGCTAAAGGAGCTTAACCCCTATGCTACAGCAAGAAATCGTATCACGGGTCGCACGCCGTTTACATCAGGCAGAGCAAAGCCGTGAGCAAATCCGACAAATATCACTGGACTATCCAGAGATAACTATTGAGGATGCTTACGCCATTCAACGTGAATGGGTAGATTTAAAAATCAAGGAAGGCCGAATTCTCAAGGGTCATAAGATTGGCCTGACATCTAAGGCCATGCAAGCCAGTTCACAGATTAATGAACCGGATTATGGTGCCCTGCTG
The DNA here is from genome assembly GCF_014467265.1 of Xenorhabdus sp. TS4. NCBI lineage: Bacteria > Pseudomonadati > Pseudomonadota > Gammaproteobacteria > Enterobacterales > Morganellaceae > Xenorhabdus > Xenorhabdus sp. TS4. Next base: position 40,854 of record NZ_NKHQ01000009.1, read on the forward strand.
GATGATATGTTTTTTCAAGACGGTGGTGACATTCCTTGCGAACGTTTTATTGTGCCCCGTATTGAGGTCGAACTGGCTTTTGTGCTGGCAAAACCCTTGACTGGCCCGAACTGTACGCTGTTTGATGTGTATAACGCGACAGATTACGTTATTCCCGCACTGGAACTTATCGATGCCCGTTGTCACAACATCGATCCCGAAACACAGCGTCCACGCAAGGTATTCGATACTATTTCTGACAATGCCGCCAATGGCGGTGTGATTATTGGGGGGCGGCCGATCAAGCCAGATGAACTGGATTTGCGCTGGGTTAGTGCCCTGCTCTACCGTAATGGTGTGATTGAAGAATCCGGCGTGGCAGCAGCAGTTCTCAATCATCCCGCCAATGGTGTGGCATGGCTTGCCAATAAACTGGCACCGCATGGTGTTCAACTGGAAGCAGGCCAGATTATTCTGGCTGGATCTTTTACCCGCCCTGTCCCTGCACGTAAAGGTGATACCTTTCATGTGGATTATGGCGTGTTAGGTTCAATTAGCTGTCACTTTGTTTAAGTCTATTGAGGTAACACCATGGATCAGCTAACAAATAAATTTAAACATACCCTGAAAGCAGGACGCCCACAAATCGGATTATGGCTTGGGCTATGCAGTGGGTATAGCGCGGAAATACTGGCAGGAACGGGATTTGATTGGTTGTTGATTGATGGTGAACATGCTCCCAATGATATTTCCACCATTCTTGCCCAATTACAAGGCATGGCCCCTTACCCAAGCCAACCGGTTGTTCGTCCGGCATGGAATGATCCGGTGATCGTCAAACAATTGCTGGATATTGGTGCCCAGACATTATTGTTCCCGATGATTCAAAATGCGGCGCAAGCGCGTGAAGCGGTCAGGGCGACTCGCTATCCCCCCGCAGGTATTCGTGGCGTAGGCAGTGCTCTGGCGCGCGCTTCTCGCTGGAACCGCATTCCTGACTATCTGTCCCGTGCTAATGACGAAATATGTGTACTGGTACAGGCAGAAACCCGTGAAGCCCTGCAAAATCTACCGGAAATAGCGGCTGTCGAAGGTGTCGATGGCGTATTTATCGGCCCGGCAGATCTCAGTGCAGATATGGGACACATCGGTAACCCACAACATCCTGAGGTCCAGTCTGCCATTGAACAAGCCATTGTTCAGATCCAGTCTTCCGGCAAGGCTGCCGGCATTTTGATGACCAATGTTGATGCAGCTAAACATTACCTCGATCTGGGTGCGCTATTTGTTGCCGTAGGGGTTGACACTATCCTGCTGACCGGAGCAGCCAACACTTTGGCAAGGCATTTCAGCAAATAATCGACAATAGTGTTTCGACAAAAATGATAACTCAATAATGGCTGATGTTGCTCGCGACATCTGCCATTGCAGTTGAGGTTCCTAATTGCTGTGCAAACAATCATATATAGCTAATAGATTTTAAATCCCCGCCAAAAGGAAAACCAAGCAATTCACAAAACAAGGAATAGAAAAAGAGGGGAAGATAAAAAATAATAAAAAGGAAACACCAATGAGCATTTCACCTGACGCTATACCAAAATCCGAAAATCCCCCTCATCAACATAAAAAGCTGACCGCTCAACAGCAAAGTGTCATCAATAAATTATTCCGGCGCCTGATCCTCTTTCTCTTTGTTCTGTTCGTTTTCTCTTTTCTGGATCGTATCAATATTGGCTTTGCGGGTTTGACGATGGGAAAAGATCTCGGTTTAACATCCACCATGTTTGGTTTGGCCGCTACGCTGTTTTACGCCACTTACGTCATTTTCGGCATTCCCAGCAATGTAATGTTGAGCATTGTGGGTGCTCGTCGTTGGATCGCTACCATTATGGTGTTATGGGGGATCGCTTCCACCGCCACAATGTTTGCCACTGGTCCCACGAGCCTGTATATCTTACGTATGCTGGTGGGGATTGCGGAAGCAGGCTTTTTGCCGGGTATTTTGGTTTACCTGACTTATTGGTTTCCGGCCTATTATCGCGCGCGTGCTAATGCGCTGTTTATGATTGCTATGCCCGTAACAATGGCGTTTGGTTCACTCATTTCCGGTTATATTCTGGCAATGGATGGCATCTGGGATCTACGTGGCTGGCAGTGGTTGTTTTTGTTGGAAGGTTTCCCTTCTGTTTTGCTCGGTTTTGCTGTCTGGTTTTATCTGGATGATTCACCCAAAAAGGCCAAATGGTTAACTCGTGAAGATAGGCAATGCCTTCAAGAGATGATAGAAAACGACAAGCTGGCTATCACACAGCCCAATGAGCAGATCCAACCACAAAAAACCAGCTTATGGCGCGAGGTTTTTACCCCAATTGTATTAATGTACACCTGCGCTTATTTCTGTCTGACCAACACCTTAAGTGCCATTAATATCTGGACACCACAGATTATGCAGAGTTTCAATCAGGGCAGCAGCCATGTAATGATCGGCATTTTGACTGCCATTCCACAATTCTGCACGATTTTGGGCATGATTTACTGGAGCCGCCGCTCAGACCGCCTGCAAGAACGCAAAATGCACACAGCCTTGCCCTACCTGTTTGCCGCCGCAGGCTGGGTTTTAACTTCACTGACTGATAACAGCATGGTGCAATTACTCGGGATCATTATGGCTTCCACCGGATCGTTTACCGCTATGGCAGTATTCTGGACAACGCCGGATCAATCGATTAGCTTGCGTGCCCGCGCAGTGGGGATTGCCGTGATCAATGCGACTGGTAATGTGGGTTCAGCCGTCAGCCCTCTGCTGATCGGTTGGTTAAAAGATCAAACAGGTAATTTCAGTGCTGGACTTTATTTCGTAGCTGGATTACTGATCATCGGTGCATTAATTGTTTTCCTGATCCCAATGAAGCATTCACGGCCACAGGCAAGCTCGTAAATAACGAACAGCTATTGATATACCTTAGCCAACTAAGATACAGGAGGAAATCGATGACTGTATCCAATGCGCTCAAAGCCAATAAATCCATCATCACCAATATCGATATCAGCAAGGACTATGATGAAACTCAGGGATCGGATGATATTCACTATCAAACTTTCGGTCGCATGGCAGCATTTTTCGGGCGTAATATGCAGGCGCATCGCCATGACGGTTTTTTCCAACTACATTATCTGGTGACAGGACGGATCGAACTGCAATTAGACGAACAGCATTATTCCGTACAAGCCCCTCTGTTTATCCTGACTCCACCTTCCGTTCCTCATGCTTTTTTTACGCAGGAAGATACTGACGGTTATGTACTGACCGTCCGTCAGGAGCTGATCACACCATTGCTCAATTCGCTTTATCCCACCCATCGAGAACTGGTTGATATTCCGGCTATTTGTCTTTCCGTCGCGGATAAATACGATGAATTGGAAACATTCAACCATTATTGGGCACTGATTGGGCGTGAGTCTGCCAACCAATTTACCGGACGAGAACAATCGCTGACTTTCCTGGCTCAATCTCTGTTTACCTTTTTGCTGCGTAGTATTCCCCTTGACGATCATCATTCCGGTGGTATCAGAGGAGAATTGAAACTGTTTCAGCGCTTTAACCAATTGATTGATCAATACTATCACCAACATCTTGCCGTGCCAGAATATGCAGAAAAATTGGGAATTACGGAATCTCGTCTAAAGGATATGTGCCGACGCTTTGCCAATCGTCCACCAAAAAAACTGATCTTTGACCGACTACTGCGGGAAGCAAAACGGTTATTGCTGTTTAGTGATAGTCCCGTATTTGAGGTGGCGTATCAGCTTGGGTTTAAAGATCCTGCTTACTTTACCCGATTTTTTAATCGGTTGGTGGGGTACTCACCGAGTGTTTGGCGGGAGAGGAATGTAATTGGGGAATATAGCCAACTATATAACTGGGATGAGCAAACAGAAAAATAATTATTACCAAAACACAAAGCCGATCACATTTACGCAACAAACTCTCTGCTTTTATCGAAAAGTACCAGTAAATCCTCCGAAAGTCTCTTCAAGAGGCGCCGTTTAGTCGCTTCAATCAAACAGTGAAAGAAACATAAAATTAACAACCATCCCCATATGGATAACAAATCAAAATAAGGGGATTTTTTGGAGCATGAGGTTGCTATGAGACTAGAAAATTTGCGTGCTGATCATAAACGCCCATTTACCAGTAAAGAATACCTGAGTTCACTTCAGGATAGCCGCGAAATTTACATCTATGGTGAACGGGTCAAAGATGTCACAACACACCCGGCTTTCCGCAATGCGGCTGCTTCAATTGGTCAACTGTATGATGCCCTTCATGCCCCGGAAACCCGCGATGTACTCTGCTGGGATACCGATACCGGAAGTGGTGGTTACACACATAAATTCTTCCGTTTCGCCACCAGCGCTGATGATATCCGCCAACAGCGTGATGCCATTGCCGAATGGTCACGTCTGACCTACGGCTGGATGGGACGTTCACCCGATTATAAAGCTGCATTCTGCTGCTCATTGGGTGCTTATCCTGAATATTATGGACAATTCGCTGACAATGCTCGTATCTGGTATAAGCGCATTCAGGAAAGTTGCATCTATTTCAACCATGCGATTGTTAATCCACCGATTGATCGCCATATGCCAGCAGATCAGGTCAAAGATGTTTTTATCAAGATAGAAAAAGAGACAGATGCCGGAGTGATTGTCAGTGGCGCTAAAGTCGTCGCAACCAATTCAGCCCTGACTCACTATAATTTCATCGGGTTTGGCTCTGCACAGGTTATTGGGGATAATTCTGATTTTGCCCTCATGTTTGTTGCACCAATGGATGCCAATGGCGTGAAATTAATCTCCCGCGCCTCTTATGAATTGGTGGCCGGCGCTACTGGCTCCCCCTTCGATTACCCCCTTTCCAGTCGGTTTGATGAAAATGACGCCATTCTGGTCATGGATAAGGTATTAATTCCGTGGGAAAACGTGTTAATTTATCGCGATTTTGATCGTGCCCGCAATTGGGCGGTGCAAAGTGGTTTTGCACGGCTGTTCCCCATGCAAGCCTGTATACGCCTTGCCGTTAAGCTCGATTTCATTACGGCACTGTTGCAAAAAAGCCTTGAATGTACTGGCGTGGTGGAATTCCGCGGTGTTCAGGCCGATTTGGGAGAAGTCGTTGCATGGCGCAATCTGTTCTGGTCACTGACAGATGCGATGTGGGCAGAAGCCAAGCCGTGGGAAAATGGCGCTTACCTGCCTGATACTCAGGCGATTCAGACTTATCGCGTGATGGCTCCCATAGCTTACACAAAAATCAAGAATATTATTGAAAGCAATGTCACCAGCGGCTTGATTTATTTGCCATCCAGTGTACGTGATATGAATAATCCTGAGATCAATAAGTATCTTGAAAAATATGTCCGTGGCTCTAATGGTATTGATCATGTGGAACGAATCAAGATTTTGAAATTAATGTGGGATGCCATTGGCAGTGAGTTCGGCGGTCGCCATGAATTATACGAAATCAATTATGCCGGTAGTCAGGACGAAATTCGCCTGCAATGTCTGCGTCATGCCTATGGCTCTGGCAATATGAAGAAAATGATGGAATTGGTAGATCACTGTCTTTCTGACTATGATGTGAATGGCTGGACCAGTCCCCACTTACACAATAACTGTGATATTAACCTGTTAGATAAGCTACTGAAATAAATCAGTGGCAGGAGGCCTATTATGTCTGTAGAAAATAAACATCGCTCGCGTTTCAGGGATGCGATGGCAAGCCTTTCCGCTGCGGTGAATATCATCACCACGGATGGTCCTGCGGGGCGCTGCGGTATGACTGCAACGGCGGTGTGCTCTGTGACAGATACCCCTCCGACTCTGATGGTATGTATTAATCGCAATAGCGCCATGAATCCGGTATTTCAGGAAAATGGCCAGCTGTGTGTCAATATTCTGAATCATGAACAGGAATTGATGGCACGCCATTTCGCTGGCATGACTGGTGTCAGCATGGAGGAGCGCTTTAAATGGGATATCTGGAAAACTGGCATACTGGGACAACCCTTGCTACAAGGGACACTCGCCAATTTAGAGGGATGTATTAAGCAAGTACAGGAAGTCGGTACTCACTATGTATATCTAGTAGAAATAAAACAGATTATTGTTCGTGAAGAAGGTCATGGCCTTATTTACTTTAAGCGTAGTTTTCATCCAGTGATGGATAAAAATATGGCAACCGTTGTTTAAAAAAGCGCATTAAAACAGAAATATTCTCAACATAGCCTCCTAACATGAAGGTTCTTTAACAAAGAGCCTTCATCTCTAAATTTTTATCAATATCTTTTTAATTGATATTTAATAGACTTTGCTCTGAATATCAGCAAAAAATTTCAGTCTGAAAATCCTCAATATCACTCCAAAATACATAATAAAAACTTCATATATAGATGAAAGTGATTCCATTTCATATCCATTTTTATTTCATCTACCTCTTTTCAGCAAACAACAAACGAAAGAGATTAAATAGCAATCAAATTGATTTATTTGCGAGCACAAAACCCACTTATTAATAATTTTTGATATTAATTTAGTGAATATTCTGTCAGATCTGGTATTACTTTTTTTAGTTAGTGTGATCAACCGTCGAGAAGATATCATACCAGTGTATTAACCTCCCTCGTTTCACGGTCACCTTAAATAAATAAACAAAATCACAACTTGTGCGATACATTTGAGTTACAAATATGTTAACAACAGTATAATTATCTGAATATATTTTTATCTGAGTGTACTGCCCATCTAATGATAGCAAACAGAGGCATCACTATGAGTAAAACCGCTCCGATCGGTTTATGGGATCAACCCAAACCTTTCTTCATGATATTTTTTGTAGAACTATGGGAACGATTTGGCTACTACGGTGTTCAAGGCATTCTGGCTGTTTACTTCGTTCAACAACTTGGTTTTTCAGAAACACAATCATTTATCACTTTTGGCGCATTTACTGCGTTGGTCTACGGCCTAATTTCCATCGGTGGTTATGTTGGTGATCACTTACTGGGGACAAAACGAACCATTGTTTTGGGTGCTATCGTACTGGCGATAGGCTACTTCATGATTGGCCTTTCCATCATAAATCCTGAGCTGATTTTTTATGCCCTGGGAACCGTCGCTGTCGGTAATGGCCTTTTCAAAGCTAACCCAGCCAGTCTGCTGGCAAAATGTTACCAACCGCAAGATCCGCGTTTGGATGGTGCATTTACGCTATTTTATATGTCTATCAATCTTGGCTCTCTGGTCTCCCTCTCTCTTGCCCCCGTCATTGCCGAAAAATATGGTTATGCCATCACCTATAATATCTGCGGTATCGGTCTGATTATTGCCCTGTTGGTTTATATCGCCAGCCGTCGTATGGTACATAACATCGGTTCAGAGCCAGATCATGCCCCTTTGAGCTATATCACCTTGTTTTCGGTCTTAATCGGTACAGTTGTCATGATTGGCATCTGTGCATGGTTATTGCACAACATCAAAATTGCCAATATTGCCCTTATGGCGATCTCAACCATCGTTGTGGTCATTTTCTTCTGGCAGGCATTCAAACAGGATAGAGTCGGCCGCAATAAGATGTTTGTGGCATTGATTCTGATGCTTCAGGCTATCGTGTTCTTTATCCTGTATAACCAGATGCCAACTTCCCTCAACTTCTTCGCCATCAACAATGTTCATCACCAGATTCTGGGTTTTAATATCAATCCCATCAGTTTTCAGGCACTTAACCCATTCTGGATCATCGTCGTCAGCCCTATCTTGGCCGTGGTTTACACTAAACTGGGTAACAAAGGTAAAGATTTTTCCATGCCAACAAAATTCACCTTCGGCATGTTCTTGTGTTCTCTGGGGTTCCTGACCGCCGCAGCCTCTGGTTTATTTGCCGATGAAAATGGTATTACATCCCCATGGTTTATCGTGCTGGTATACCTGTTCCAGAGCGTCGGAGAGTTAATGATCAGCGCATTGGGACTGGCAATGGTAGCAACGTTTGTTCCTAGCTATCTGACTGGTTTTATTCTGGGTATGTGGTTCTTGTCACAAGCCGCAGCATCAGTGTTGGGTAGTTATGTGGCAACCTTTACTGCCGCACCAGAAGGCGTGACTAATCCACTGCAAACCCTGCCAATTTATACTAACGTATTCGGTAAAATTGGGATTGCAACCCTGATTGTCGCTGTGATTATGGCCTTTATGGTGCCGTGGTTGAACAAGATTATGAAAGCGTAACCTGTCTAATCCTGCTTGATTAAACAAATTTTCCGCTCGTTGATAAGTCAAATAACGGGTGGGAAATACCAAGCTGAGCTGGCTAATTCAAAAAAGAACTTAGCCAGCTTTTATATTAGCTAAGTAATAAATTTTATATAAATAACAATTTATTACAGCACATCAACTGCATTCAGTTCTTTAAAAGCCTGCTCCAGACGAACAACCATGGAAGCCTGAGCAGCACGCAACCAAACACGTGGATCATAGAACTTCTTGTTAGGCTTATCTGCACCTTCAGGGTTACCTAACTGGCCTTGCAGGTAGCCCTCATTCTTTTTGTAGTAGTTCAGGATACCTTCCCAAGTTGCCCACTGGGTATCGGTATCGATATTCATTTTCACTACACCGTAACTCACGGCTTCCTGAATCTCTTCTGCGGTAGAGCCAGAGCCACCGTGGAAGACAAAATCCAGACTGTTGTGTGGCAGGTTGAATTTTTCAGAAACGTAGTCCTGTGAATTGCGCAGAATTTTTGGCGTCAGTTTAACGTTGCCAGGTTTGTATACACCATGAACGTTACCGAAAGAAGCCGCGATGGTGAAACGCGGGCTGATAGCGTTCAGTTTCTCATACGCATAAGCCACATCTTCTGGCTGTGTATACAGGGAAGAGCTGTCCAGATGGGAATTATCAACACCATCTTCTTCACCACCAGTGCAACCCAGTTCGATTTCCAGTGTCATGTCGATTTTCGCCATACGTGCCAGATATTGGCTGCAAATCTCGATATTTTCTTCCAGAGATTCTTCTGACAGGTCGATCATGTGAGAGGAGAACAGAGGCTTACCTGTTTGCGCGTAGTGTTTCTCACCCGCTTCCAGCAGGCCATCGATCCATGGCAGCAGTTTACGTGCACAATGGTCGGTATGCAGGATAACAGGCACACCATAATGTTCTGCCATCTGGTGAACATGGTGGGCACCAGAAATAGCACCGATAATCGCTGCTTGTTGACCTTCTGCTTTCAGACCCTTACCGGCAATGAAAGAGGCACCACCGTTAGAAAACTGGATAATGACCGGAGCACGTACTTTTGCCGCCGTTTCCAACACCGCGTTGATGGAATCAGTACCGACGCAGTTAACCGCTGGTAACGCGAAATTGTTTTCTTTAGCGACAGCAAAGACTTTTTGAACATCATCACCAGTGATGACACCCGGTTTTACGAAATCAAAAATTTTAGACATGTTACGTGGTCCTGTATTGACATTGAACAGGCAGCCAATGCTGCCTGTTTATTACAACTTAATTACTTTTAGCACGTTCTTCCAGCATCACCACAGCTGGCAGTTTTTTGCCTTCAACGAACTCAAGGAAAGCACCACCACCAGTAGAGATGTAAGAGATCTTATCGGCAATTTCGAACAGATCGATTGCCGCCAAGGTATCACCGCCCCCTGCGATAGAGAAAGCATCACTCTCAGCAATTGCACGGGCAATAATTTCGGTTCCTTTACGGAAATTAGGGAATTCAAAAACACCTACAGGACCATTCCACAAAATAGTCTTGGCGCTTTTCAGGATTTCAGCCAGACGTTCGGCAGAAGCATCACCCAAGTCAAGGATCTGCTCTTCATCTTGAATTTCGCTGGTGGATTTCAGCGTTGCTTCCGCAGTCTCAGAGAATTCTGTCGCAACACGAACATCGGTAGGAACTGGGATGTCACAACTTTCCATCAGTTTTTTCGCTTCTGAGATCAAATCATCTTCGTACAGCGAACGACCAACATTGTGTCCTTCTGCGGCAACAAATGTATTAGCAATTCCACCACCCACGATCAGCTGATCGGCAATTTTGGACAGCGAATCAAGAACGGTCAGTTTAGTTGAAACCTTAGATCCCCCTACAATCGCCACCATTGGACGGGCAGGATTGTGCAATGCTTGACCCAAAGCTTCCAGTTCACCAGATAGCAGTGGGCCAGCACAAGCAATAGGGGCAAACTTAGCAACACCATGAGTTGACGCTTGTGCACGGTGCGCAGTACCAAAAGCATCCATTACATACACATCACACAGTGCAGCATACTGTTTTGATAACGTTTCATCGTCTTTTTTCTCACCTTTGTTGAAGCGAACGTTTTCCAGAACCACTAATTCGCCTTCCGACACTTCAACACCATCCAGATAGGTTTTTTCCAGACGAACAGGAGAAGAAAGTGCTTCTTTCAAATAATCAACGACAGGTTGCAGTGAGAACTCTTCGTTGTATTCTCCCTCAGTTGGGCGTCCCAGGTGAGAAGTAACCATGACCTTGGCTCCCTGATTCAACGCAGCCTCAATTGTCGGCAAAGACGCACGGATACGTGCATCAGAAGTCACTTTGCCATCTTTTACAGGCACATTAAGATCAGCACGGATCAATACGCGTTTACCCGCCAGATCTAAATCAGTCATCTTAATTACAGACATGGTGAATCCTCTCATTGATTCTTTATAAAATTACTCAATCTTCTGCTGTGTGCTGTTTGTGACACAACAAATGATTATTTGAAACCGGTTGCGGCCATTGCCAGTGTCGTATCAATCATACGATTGGCAAAGCCCCACTCATTGTCACACCACACAAGGGTTTTAATCAGGTGCTTCCCGCTAACCCTCGTTTGTGTGCCATCCACAATAGCACTGTGGGGATCGTGGTTAAAATCCGTTGAAACCAACGGCAGATCAGTGTAATCCACTATACCATGAAACGCCCTGGCCGCTGATTTTTGCAGGAGTTGGTTCACATCTTCCACACTCACTGGCGAACAGACAGTTACGCTCAAGTCAATGGCTGTCACATTGATAGTAGGTACCCGAACAGAAATCGCCTCAAACCGATCATTAAATTTAGGGAAAATACGAGTGATCCCCGCAGCCAGTTTTGTATCAACAGGAATGATGGATTGACTGGCCGCCCGGGTTCGACGTAAATCACAGTGATAAGCATCAATCACAGGTTGATCATTCATCGATGCGTGAATGGTTGTCACCGTACCAGATTCAATATTGAACGCATCGTCCAACATTTTAATGATTGGAATGATGCAGTTTGTTGTACAGGATGCATTAGAAACAATGCGATCTTCGGCAACCAATGAATGGTGATTAACACCATATACTACGGTAGCATCCAGATTATTGCCTCCTGGATGCGCAAATAGGACTTTTTTAGCTCCGCTGGCGATATGAGACTCTCCGTCTGCCCGTTCACCATACTTACCTGTGCAATCAAGAACAATATCAATGCCCAACTCTTTCCACGGCAGAGCCGAGATATTCGGTTGATGAAACAGCCGGATGCTATCGTCTCCTATTTGCAATAAATCATTATTCAGGCGTACATCCCATGCAAAACGCCCATGACTGGAATCGTATTTCAACAAGTGAGCAATACCTTGTGCATTTGCCAACTCATTGATAGCGATCACTGAAATTTCAGCTTGACGCCCGGATTCGTAAAGAGCACGCAAAACGCTGCGCCCTATTCTTCCGAAACCATTAATCGCTACCCTGATAGTCATGTTACTCCCTGAATTTCTCTGTAGTTACGCGACCGCTTAGGATAACTGAGCAATGTCTACTTGTACTGATAATTCATCACAAAATTAATCAGATTGTGACAGACAAGACATTTTATTATCTCATTTATGCACTTAAACTGAAACGGTTCAGCAACCATGAAAGCAGATTACGAGAAAAAAAGAGTGATGGCAAGCGCCATTCGTCACATTATGGAGGAAAAGTTGAACAAAAAAAGAGCGCATTCGCCCTAAAATTGATGCGAATGCGCTTAATAGGGATTATTTGCCGATTATTTCAGCAAAGCTGTTGCCTTGGCTACTACATTTTCAACAGTGAAACCAAACTCTTTGAACAGAACATCAGCTGGTGCAGATTCACCGAAAGTGTTCATACCGACGATAGCGCCATTGATACCAGCATATTTGAACCAGTAATCAGAAATACCCGCTTCGATGGCAACACGTGCAGAAACCGCCGCTGGCAGTACCGCTTCACGGTATGCAGCATCCTGCTTATCGAAAGCATCGGTAGATGGCATAGAAACCACGCGAACCTGACGACCTTCGGCAGTCAGTTGCTCAGCCGCTTTCACTGCCAATTCCACTTCGGAACCTGTTGCAATCAGGATCAATTCAGGCTGGCTTACGCAATCCTTCAGGATGTAAGCCCCTTTCTCGATATTCGCCAATTGCTCAGCAGTACGATCCTGCTGTGCCAGGTTTTGACGGGAGAAGATCAGTGAAGTTGGACCATCTTTGCGCTCAATCGCATATTTCCACGCAACCGCAGATTCAACCTGGTCACATGGACGCCATGTGCTCATGTTTGGCGTTACGCGCAGGCTAGCAATCTGCTCGACTGGCTGGTGAGTTGGGCCATCTTCACCCAAGCCGATGGAATCGTGGGTATAAACGAAGATGCTACGCGCTTTCATCAGTGCCGCCATGCGTACAGCGTTACGGGCATATTCCACGAACATCAGGAATGTTGCACCATAAGGCACAAAACCACCATGCAATGCGATACCGTTCATGATGGCAGACATACCGAATTCACGCACACCGTAGTGAATGTAGTTACCGTCCTGAACTTCATTCAGAGGCTTGGAGCCAGACCACATGGTCAGGTTACTTGGTGCTAAGTCAGCAGAACCACCCATGAATTCCGGCAGAACTTTACCGAATGCTTCCAGTGCATTTTGTGATGCCTTACGGCTAGCAATGGAGGCTGGGTTCTGTTGCAGTTTTTCAATAAATGCTTTGGATTCAGCTTCCCAATTCGCTGGCAGCTCACCGCTGGTACGACGGTTGAATTCAGCAGCCAGTTCTGGATAAGCTTGCGCATATGCAGCAAATTCCTCTTCCCAGCTTGCTTCTTTGGTTTTGCCAGCTTCCTGGGCGTTCCAGCCAGCGTAAATGTTCTGGGGAATTTCAAACGCAGGATGTTCCCAACCCAGCGCTTTACGGGTTGCTTCAATTTCAGCATCGCCCAGCGGGGAACCGTGACATTCTTCTTTGCCTGCTTTATTTGGTGAACCAAAGCCGATGATGGTTTTGCACATCAACAGGGATGGTTTGTTTGTTTCTTTGCGTGCTGCTTCGATAGCTGCCGCAATAGCGTCAGAGTCATGACCATCTACGCCACGGATAACATGCCAGCCATAGGCTTCAAAGCGCGCAGCGGTATCATCAGTGAACCAACCTTCTACCTCACCGTCGATAGAGATACCGTTATCATCATAGAATGCGATTAATTTGCCCAGTTTCAGTGTACCCGCCAAAGAGCAAACTTCATGGGAGATCCCTTCCATCATACAGCCGTCACCCATGAACACATAAGTGTAGTGATCGACGATATCATGGCCTGGACGGTTAAACTGCGCTGCCAGTGTGCGTTCTGCAATCGCAAAACCTACTGCATTGGCGATACCCTGTCCCAGTGGGCCAGTAGTGGTTTCTACACCTGGAGTATAGCCATATTCTGGATGGCCCGGAGTTTTAGAGTGCAATTGACGGAAATTCTTCAAATCATCAATAGAAACATCATAACCCGTCAGATGTAGAAGACTGTATATCAGCATGGAGCCGTGACCATTAGATAACACGAAACGGTCACGATCAACCCAGCCAGGATTCGAAGGGTTATGGTTCAAATAATCACGCCACAGCACTTCGGCAATGTCAGCCATTCCCATTGGTGCACCAGGATGCCCTGATTTTGCTTTCTGCACAGCATCCATGCTCAAGAAGCGGATAGCATTAGCAAGGGTTTTACGAGTGGTCATTCTTTACTCCAATTCGGATAAAAGCGTTAGTGAACTAAGGATTAATTTTCGCAGCGCAGCATACAAACCGCAATCATTAATGCCAGATAATTAATGCCGGATGATAAGAAAAACTATCTTAATTTCTCCTTGACAATAATTATTTGATTTACCTCGTTGTTTTGGTTCTCTGTCAAGACCATGCTGACAACTAAAGGTGCTCTTGCGCAAATGGGGAATAATTTCCTAGCGTGACTTGCGCAATAGAAAACTACATATTAGACACGATACCCAATAGGTTAATCAAGGCTAAAAAGACCCATTTTTCTGCCAAATTAGGATAATGAACAAAATTCACTTGTAATATATTTTGATGTCAACTGCAATTTTGGTGATATTTTCTGTTCCAGAGATACATTCCCTTGCTATATGCCATGGCCTGAAAGTCTGCTGGGAAAGCTAATTTCTCTATAAAAAATAAAAAAACAAAATAAAAATTTATGAATAAACCATTCATGGATAGCTATCATTATTCTATTTTTATTTTAAATAAATTATCACTAAATATAAAAGTAACCCATAAAAATATGCCACCAACTCAATAAAATTTAATTATTAGATGATAAAAAAAAGTAATTTGAATTCACGCTATAAAAAGGTGAACTTATAAACTTATCATCATTTAACAACATTCAAAAATAATTAAGGAAATAACATGAAGAAAATAATTATTTTTATTTATTTATATTTATTGGGATTACAAATAACTTTTGCTGACGTTAATTCAATAAATACAAACTCTGGTTACGAGCTTGCGACAGAATTAACTCAAAGATATAACGATACTAGAAATGATTGTGGAGATGGGGATCATCCTGCATTTTTATGCTCTGGAATTATGTTAAGAGGAACAATTCCTTCAGATGACTATCATTCCTGGGATCCCAGTCCACGTTCACAAAGAAGCGGTGGTGTCTCGTTTTCTTATTTGAGAACTGATTCTAAACTTGTTACATTAGATGCTGATTACACAAATGGTTTCATTTTTTCTCCTTATTTATCCGCATCAGTAAATAATAAACAACACCCTGAAGCTCTTTGCTATTTCCCTCTCAATGCAATCTCTGCCGACAGAGATGACAAAGGATGTGGTGCTATTCCTGGTATACCTCACAGTGCTCCTTGTCAACAGCAGGGAATTACCACTGCGCAACAGTGGATAGAAAATGGCAGTGATGAAGAGAATCAATGTGGTTTTGATGTGAGCATTAAACCAGGAGAAAATCATGCTGATGCCTTCATACAGGGAGTTCAGGCACGTTTGCAGCTCTCGTTAACAGTCAATAATGAGTTAATATTGGCTACCTGGCCTCAAAATATTCCCAATGAATTACCTGTCGAAGCCTTTTTTTATCTTCAAGGAGGGCTAAATGGTGCGCAACATGATCAAAGGGACTTTTATAATCTCACAAGAAAAATAATACCGATTATACGGATAGATCTTCCTACTGATTACAATCAAGATGCTACTTTTACTTATAATCCAGAAGATCAAATCGTTAACGATTAAAATAAAGAACAAAAAAATAAATCTAAAGGCCAAAATAAGTTTCATCAAGTACTAAAACTAAGATTTAATCGTAGAATGTGGCTATTCACGAAAACAATATAATCTCAATCGTAAATAGCCACAACACAAAATGGTATAAAACCAAAAATAAAACAACAAAAATTTTATATATCTATTTTTTTTGCATATAAAAATCATAAATAAAAAATATTTTAAAACACAAAAAATATAATTACACAAAGGATTATAATTGATGTTTTTATAGACTGGATATTAAGTTATCTGTATGTTGTAAATCACATTTTATTTCAAACCTAACTACAAATGCCTAAATCTAACCTAACATTCAATCCAATACCGACACTAACTATCATGCAACTAGATTCCATCAATACAAAACGCGATGAACTTATTCATTTACTATATGACTGTGTCGAAAGTAATGCCTCCATCGGCTTTATTGCACCACTGGAAGAAAACGAAGCAGAACAATACTGGCAAGATGTCGAAGCAGATCTTATATCAGATCATCGATTGCTCCTTGTCGCACCAGAAGGTGAAAACATCGCAGGTTCAGTGCAACTTTCCCTCTGCAAGAAAAAGAATGGCCTGCACCGCGCCGACGTGGAAAAACTGATGGTACATACCGCTTATCGCCAGCGTGGGCTTGGTAGAAAGTTGATGAATGAACTTGAGCATTTGGCAAAACAGCATCAACGTCATTTACTGGTATTGGACACGCGCACTAACGATCCAGCTTCTACACTTTACCGAAAATGTGGTTTTATTGAAGTCGGGCAGATCCCCAATTTTGTCATCGATTCCAACGGGGAATTTTCAGGGACAACGTATTTTTATAAATCCATTTGAAATGTTATGCAAAAAACAAAAAGCCCTGAGTCAAAAACTCAGGGCTTATAAATTCTGGCGGTGCGGACGGGACTCGAACCCGCGACCCCCGGCGTGACAGGCCGGTATTCTAACCAACTGAACTACCGCACCGCATGGCGTTCTGGTTGAGAACGCGGTGGATAATACGGGCTACGATAAAATCCGTCAATCGCTTTTTATAACAAAACAGTTCATCTGCACAGTTTTTCGCCTCAATTATGCATTTACCACCATTTTGCCGCTGTTTCTCAATGTATCTGTTCAGATTTTATACGCCAAAGACAGCTTCCCCCCTTTTTTTCCACCAAATCCAAACGAGATTCATGCTGAATTAATTCTTCATCGGAAGCATAAACAATTTTCAGCCCTGACTGTGGACGAGTAATCTTTTGGATTTCTGCCACCTGCGTACTGCCTGACGTTTCTCCTTCCATCGAAAAAACCAATGATGTCTGACCACCTGTCATTGACAGATAAACATCTGCCAGAATCTCGGCATCGAGCAACGCCCCGTGAAGAGTACGTTTTGAGTTATCGATATGGTAACGGTCACATAACGCATCGAGATTATTACGTTTACCGGGGAAAAGTTTTCTCGCCAATACCAAACTATCTGTAATGGTACAAAACTCAGCAGTGGGTGGAATATCTCGATTCAATTTACTGAATTCATAATCCATAAAGCCGATATCAAACGTTGCGTTATGAATAATCAACTCAGCACCACGGATAAACTCAATAAATTCATCAGCGATATCAGCAAATTTCGGTTTATCCTGCAAAAATTCATCACTAATCCCATGAACTTCAAACGCTTCGGGATCAACTAAACGTTCTGGTTTGACATAAATATGAAAATGGCGTCCTGTCAGACGACGATTGATAACCTCCACGGCACCAATTTCAATGATGTTGTGTCCCTCATAGTGAACACCTAACTTGTTCATACCAGTTGTTTCGGTATCGAGGACTATTTGGCGGGTAATAGCAGTGCTCATAATGTTTTTTTGTGTCAGACTTAGATTTTTGATTAAAGACAATATAGGAAGAGTCTACCAAAAATGAACAAACAGGTAGAAATTTTCACCGATGGTTCTTGCCTCGGTAATCCTGGTCCTGGCGGATATGGCGTTTTACTTCGCTACCAACAACAAGAAAAAACCTTGAGTGGCGGTTATTTTCACACAACCAATAACCGTATGGAATTAATAGCAGCCATAATAGGATTGGAAGCTCTCAAACGTCCCTGTACCGTGATCCTGACGACGGACAGCCAGTATGTACGTCAAGGGATCACCCAATGGATACATAACTGGAAAAAACGCGGCTGGAAAAAAGCGGACAAATCTCCCGTCGTCAATGTCGATCTCTGGCAGCGGCTCGATAAAGCTATCTCGCTGCATGACATTGATTGGCGCTGGGTCAAAGGCCACGCCGGACATCGGGAGAATGAACAGTGTGATGAGCTAGCTCGCACAGCCGCTAATAACCCTACTCAAACGGATGATGGCTATACCGAAAGCGAAAATTCACCCACCAGCTAATAACGTCGGTGAATATTTTTCGCCGCTCCCAGTGCATTACTGAATCTTGGTTTCATCAATGTTGCCCGCATGGGGTTTAATGTCAACGGTATTGTCCGTTTGCGGGCAATAATCACATTCAGACAACCAAATATTGACATGTAGGAGTTATCAAAACGCTTTCCGCTTTGCCACGGTAAAACATGGAAGTTGGCATGATGGATAACTTCATAATTAAGAAGACGCAGCCAATCCAATTGGCGCAGTATTGTAAACATTTGAGTTCTGCAAGATTGTCGACGATAAACTGGGGCAATCATGTTCCTGAAACCTAATATACTCATTGGATTAAAACCACTGATAACCAACCAACCATCGTCTATCATAATCCTATCGACTTCTCTCAAAAGCCAATGTGGATCAATACTATAAGTCAACATATGTGCTAACAAACAGGCATCAACAGATTTAGTTGCAAAAGGGAGATAATTGGGATCAGTAATGACATCCATACTTTGCCCTTGTAACCCTATATTGACTTGATGGCTGACCAAACAGGAACGAGTATCAATTTCGGCACTTAAGTTACCGATTTTCACTAAATGAAAACCAAAGATTTTGGGCCACCACGGTTCCAATTGACGTTCCAAGGCAACACGGTAATATTCCCCCCACGGTAACTCGGCCCAAGAAGCAGGGAGGGTTATTTGCTTAATTGAACGTGCTGATCGCATGTCATCTTCCTTTCAACCTACTTATAAACCTACTATGAAAATGAGGCACATAATGGATCTTATCAGGATACCGGCCCTTTCAGATAACTACATTTGGTTACTTTGTGATGAAAACAAGCATTGTGCCATTATCGATCCTGCTGAATCACAGCCTGTCATTGATATTTTAGCAGCAAATCAACTTACTCCCGCTGCGATACTGCTGACGCACCACCATTATGATCACGTTGGCGGGGTTCCCGGACTACTCAAACAATATCCTGAATTACCTGTATATGGCCCTGAAGAGACACAAAACAAAGGAATAACTCATATTGTCCATGAAAATAATACCGTTGAAATAGGAAGTTTTTCTTTTCGGATCATAGCACTACCAGGACATACACTTGGCCACATTGCATTCTATCAGGCTCCCTATCTGTTTTGTGGAGATACTCTGTTTTCTGGCGGTTGTGGACGACTATTTGAAGGTACAGCCGAACAAATGTTTTCCTCTCTGGAGAAAATTTCATCATTACCCGATGATACATTGATCTGCTGTGCTCACGAATACACGGCGGCAAATATGAAATTTGCAAAAGCAGTATTACCTGACAATCAGATTATTCACGATTATTATCAAGAAATTCTTAAATTACGTGAAAATAACCAAGCAACAATCCCAACAGATTTACAAACAGAGAAAAAAATCAATGTTTTCTTAAATTGCCACGATATTGATTTACAAAAAAATATCGGTATCAAACCTAATTCAATGCCACTTTCTTCTATTTTTCAGCAATTAAGGATTTATAAAGATCGATTTTAATTTTATTGGGTTGTCTTCTACGTAATAGGCCAGTATCATTGCTCACCTTTTAGGCAAGCATTAGAAAAGAACATGAAGACAAAAACGATCTTGTTCACCTCTGTTCTTCTTGCTGGGTGTCAATCGAGCCTGCAAACAAAGGCTCCTTCCCAGCAACAAGCACAGAAGATGTCTTCAACGAATCAGAAAGCAAACGGTATTGCAGAATCAGATGATCCTGCAAACTGGAAGGTGAGTCCGACAGCCCAACAAGATTTGTGGGGACATATTCGCGATGAGTTGAAGATGGAAGCTCCTGATAATAGCAGGGTGCGCGAACAACAAAGTTACTATTTGAAACACAAGGGCCATATCCAAAATGTAATATTGCGTGCAGAACCGTACATTTATTGGATAGTTGAGCAACTTGATAATCGACATATGCCAATGGAACTGGTATTGCTGCCCATAGTGGAGAGTGCCTTTGACCCCCATGCTACTTCCTACGCCAAGGCGGCAGGATTATGGCAGATTATCCCAAGTACTGGCCGTCATTATGGCCTGAAACAAGATAAATGGTACGATGCCCGTCGTGACATTGCGGCATCAACAACCGTCGCTCTTGATATGCTTGAATATCTCAACACACGATTCAATGGGGATTGGCTTTTGACCATTGCCGCTTACAACAGTGGCGAAGGCAGGGTTATACGTGCTATCAAAGACAATAAAGCACAAGGGAAACCAACAGATTTCTGGTCGTTGTCACTGCCACGGGAAACAATGCACTATGTTCCCAAGATATTGGCACTGAGTAATATCATTCGCCATAACGAACAGTTTGGTTTCAAACTTCCTAAGCCTAACAACCAACACGCTCTGGCAAAGGTTGAAGTAGGGCAACAGATCATGTTGTCACAAGCGGCTGAATTATCCGGGCTATCATTGACATCAATCAGAGCATATAACCCGGGCTATAAACAAGGTATGACGTCTCCTTATGGACCGCATTACATCTTGCTACCAATGAAGAACGTTAATCAATTTAAGGCGTCCTTGGCAAATAAAAACGTCTTGAATGACATCCGCCTCGCGGTTAAACACAATACCTACAAATTACAGCAACAAAGTCACTATACCGTTCGTGCCGGTGATACATTGTCCGCGATTGCAAAGCGCTTCAAGACCACTCACCGAGAGTTGCAAAAACTGAACAGCTTAAAAACGGCTGATCGGCTTAAGATCGGCCAAGTGCTGAAAATCGATAGTAGTGGCCCCGTCACCTATCAAGTGCGCAAAGGGGATTCATTTTTCAGTATCGCTAAACGTCATGGTGTGAATCTTAATGATTTAATTAGTTGGAATAAAAACCTAAAAATCAAAGAGATAAAACCTGGTATAGCTCTGACGCTTTACCTTAATTAAGGGAGTTTATCCTCTCCAATATATCGTTCCCTGTCCCAAAGGACAGGGACTTTATTGCATTGACAATAAAATGATAATTAGAATCAAGAAAGAGG
Source organism: Xenorhabdus sp. TS4 (assembly GCF_014467265.1). NCBI lineage: Bacteria > Pseudomonadati > Pseudomonadota > Gammaproteobacteria > Enterobacterales > Morganellaceae > Xenorhabdus > Xenorhabdus sp. TS4. The sequence continues at coordinate 61,956 of NZ_NKHQ01000009.1, forward strand.
AAATGCAAATTGTCATCATTAAAACAAAATATAAATAATCTACCTAATACCTTTATCGAAATAAAAGAGTATCTCCTACTCCCTTCTGCATTCCCATTAACCTCTACTCCCTATCTCGAAACAGAAAGCCGCGATTATAGTGCCATGTGGTTTCAACTGGATGGTAAATCGATAGTTTTTCGTCAAGCTAAAATAACACCTAATAAACAAGGACAATTTGTTACTCTTTGGAAAAGGCCGGCTCCAGATTCAGAAATAATGCCTTTTGAAAAAAGTGATAAAATTGATTTTTGTCTAATAGCGACTTTTTCTGAGCATCAAAAAGGCATGTTTCTGTTTGACTCACATATTCTGATAAAACAAGGTGTTTTCTCAAGTCAAACTAAAGCTGGTAAAAGAGCTATTCGTGTTTATCCTACCTGGGTATTCCCTACATCAAAACAAGCACTCCAAACAAAAAAATGGCAATCCCCATATTTTATAAATTTCGATAAACAGAAAACAGCCATTGAGAAATTTAAGAATATTTTCCTAAATTATAATCACAAAATATAATAATTAAACTAAATTATTACAACCCGAAAAAGGCTGGAAATAAAAAACCTCATTTCCAAAAATAACCTTTTTTGTGAGCAAGCTCATAAAATAAGAATGATCATGGTTATTCTAAAAATTAGATACATTTTCTATCGGAAATTCATTGTGTTATAAAAACCCTCTCGATACTAATACAATATGACTCAGCATGATGCACTAACCAGAGTTAATCTTCCGAAAATTTATTTTACAACGGCAATGTTTTTAATTTTTTACTCTGTGATTTTACAATTCCCCTTTTTCCTTTACTTGATTTTATTTGGTTTTTAATTGTCTGCTCCTTATTATTTTCGACAGAATTTTTTATCACGAATGGAACAAGTCATTCTGGCTTAATCGGACATTTTTGCCTTATTCAAAACAGGAAGCCCCTATTTTCAGCTTATTGTCAGACTGGAAAAGTATGTGCGCAGAATAGGCTCTCCCTTCCTGCCGAATATGGCGATGCCCCTATTAAGCCCATTGCCATTCTATATTCCATCGGCATGACTTCAGGGAGACAGACAATGTCAGAGAAAGAGAAAAAGCACCTCACAAAATTGCAGGAAGGAAAAGCGCTGTTAGGCTGCGTCCCTTAATTAGATAACCGCCTGTAAAAGAGTCGAATACAGCCTAATTTCACCATGGACAAATAGTTTCGTGCGGTTTTTTCGTAACGGGTTGC
>NZ_NKHQ01000090.1:0-1917 GCF_014467265.1 Xenorhabdus sp. TS4
TCGCACAATCTGCATTATGTCTGGCGCCCCCGCTATCAGCATCGCGGGGTGCACCGCACAAGGCTGACGCCTTCTGCTGTCAGCATCGGCGCACCCTCTTGGCAAACCCAGTGCCAATCTTAAGCCGCGTGCCCCGTTCCGGCAAAAACAGCGTCTTCTTTAGCGGCCTTGAGTGGCTCAGGCAAAGACCCCTGTAGGCAGGTCGGCCTGCGGCCTCCGCTGGTTTACCTCCCCCGCCCCGACCCCGCTGCATTGTCTGCGCGCGGCTCGCAGTCGCTGCGCTCCTTGCTCGTTGCCGTGCTCGCCATCTCCGCCCCGTGCAGCCCCCGCAGGGGGCTTCCCCTGAATAACGCGATCATGCAAAACCGAGTCCAATCAGAAACGCCGGTGACCCAGAGCGTCGCAGAGCGCCGCTTGCAGGCTCTGTGCCGCCCGCACCCGCAGAACGGCCGCCCGCCGCCCAAGCCAGTTGGGCGACGTTCGCCCGTTGCCGTGAAAAATCGCACAAAATCAGGCTGTTCAGCCCATCACAGGGGAAAAAAGGGCGCTATACTGCACATCGGAGCAAGCGTAAAAACAGGCCAAAAGTGCACTTCGGCCTTTTAGGTTCGCGGGAATGGGCGGAACGGGTAAAAGGGGTTCTTTAACAAGGTGATAAATAAGGAAAAAATCGCTTAAAACTGTATAACCGCACCGGAACCTGCCCTAAGACCCCATCGGGCTGCTGGGTGGGTTTAACCCTTATTCATACGTGCATAATCCATCGAAGTGGGTAGATCCGTATGGGCTGGCAGGCGGGGTTGGTAACAAAGGGGATGCAGGTGTAGGTACAAAAAATAATACACCAACAGATAGTGTATATATTCCCCGTGATGCGAGTGGCAAACCAATACCATTGGATAAACAAATAGTTAATAGCCAAGATATTCCTTTACCTCATCCTGCGGCAGATGGCAGGGCACATACTGTACTGGGTGGAAAAGTCAGTGGTAAAACGGGAGAAGTTTATAGGCAATCAGCTACTTTCCCTGATGCAACATGGCCTCACGCAAAAGGGCAACCCGTTCCTTTAAGTGAAGTTCACTGGACAAGTCATGGTCGTCCAGATCATACAAACCCACACCAACATCCATTCCATTATGAAGGGCAATATGGATGGAAAAGAGCTGATAGGCTTCCTTTTGATTCAAATGGAAGCAAATAGAAAGGAACAATTATGGATATATTATTTGAGCTTTTTCTACCCAAAAACATAGACCTTGAATCATTTGACTTAAAAGAAATTTTTGCTGAATGGGCAGGTGAAAAATATTCACAAGATCCCAAAAAGTACCAATGGAATGATTTTGTCATATTCGAAGAATATAAAGATACAGCTAGTTATAGTAACTTAATAGGGCATGAAGTCACATTGGGAAATTATAATTCTTATACTTTGAAAGGGGATTTAATAAACCAATTGCAAGAATTAATCTATAAAAATAAACCAATAAAAAACAACGAATTATACTTTTTTTTCAAGGAGTTCCTGAGCAAGATAAACAACTGGGTTGTGTTGACTTTAATAGATTATGATCAATTTGATAAAACCTATAAAGTCAATGACATCGATGAAGCTTTTTTTCTACTAGAAAAAAGTTGCCATCCAGAACATCCTGAAGGCATTGCATTAATTAAAAATAATATTTGATATCAGTTAATTTTTAAAATTACGTAGCCGGAAGATCACGGGGATCTTCCGGCTTTTTTCTTTTTTAAGAGCTGCTCAGTCCCTGCCCTTAGTTGTTGTTGTAGTCACCTATCAGCTCCCGCATTTTGAGCTTAATTTCGCTGATTTGCTCTCGCTGGCGCTGGTATTGCTGTTTGAGGCTGTTAGTCTCGTCATTGTCAGGAATGAGCACCAGACAGCCCTCCATA
>NZ_NKHQ01000091.1:0-1286 GCF_014467265.1 Xenorhabdus sp. TS4
TTTCCCGTTCACTCAGTATCTGGGCGGGCAACCGTTTCTCTTCTTTTGGCAACACCATCTGCTCGGCCGGGTTGTAGAGGATGTGATGGCGTTGCAGTAACCAGCGGAACCACAACCGCAGTGTGCCCAGACGTTCACGCTGGCCGTTATGGCTGTAGGGCTGACCATCGGCCTTGCGGTAGGCCCGCAGATAGCGCTGCCAGCTTTCCAGCAACCCCAGCGTCACCTGTGCCGGATACTGCACGGTACGCTGTTCGCACCAGTCCACGAACGGTAACAGTCGTTCCCGGTAGCTTTCCAGCGTGCGCGGGCTTTTTCCCTGTGCGGCCTGTGTATCCAGATATGCCAGCAGTTGCTGGCGCAGTGTGATCAGGGTGTTGTCGTGTGAGATGGTCATGCGGATTGTCCTTGTTGTGATGGAAGCGATCCGGCAGTACGGTATGACGGGGATTTTTTATTAGGTTGCCGGAACAGTGATTTTTCGTTTTGTCAGACTTGCGGGCATCTAATCCTGTCTGGCTATGGCGTTAGGACTCTTTTACTTACCCAGACTTAGCCCCGACTTGGGGCAGACTTGGCATAGACTTGCGTCAACACTACCCAGACTTGCCAACATCATACAGGCACGATCAGGCCGCTTAAGTAGGCGCTGTCGCCGTCACCGTCCCACAGCAGTTCGTATTGCAGCAGGTGCCCGCGACTGCCACCGTGAACAAGCAGATATTCCATGTCGCTGAGCCGCTGGCAATGCAGTTTAAGCTGGCTGTCGCTCCAGTTCGTGTAGGCGCGGATATCCCGCCGGGTAAAGCGAACTTCCCGCAGCGTTTGTTGACCTCGCGATGCCATTTCGTTCGCCATCTGTTGGATCAGCAGCAACAGTTTGCGTGTCTGTGGCGGCATCTCGTCCAGCGTCCGGCCGAGGATTTCATGGGCGAGCTGGTTCGCTAATCTGATATCGTCTTTGGTCACTTCGATATATTCAAGCCGCTTGCCACGATGCTCAGTGCTCTTGATCTCCCGTTGGTGCTGGTGCAGCAGAGCAATGCTCTGTATCAACGTCAGGTATTTCATATGGTCTCGCCGCGTGCGGGTTTTGTCTGACAGGAACGTCAGTTGTGACGCATACGGATTGACCACATTCAACGGCTTAAGCAGCCGCTGGGCGTTCTGGTGAAGTTGCATCAGAGAGTCCCGCTCGTTCTCGGCCAGCAAGCCTTCGAGCGTCTGCTTCTGGCGCTGCACCGCATGGATAGCTTCGGTCTGTTCGCGGGATTCGTTGACCGTCA
>NZ_NKHQ01000092.1:0-1308 GCF_014467265.1 Xenorhabdus sp. TS4
CCGATTATCTTCAGCTACACGCCCCCAAGCGCCTTGACGTCCTGGCAAATGAGGTTCAAGTAGGCTCCAGACGCGATCTGAAATATCGTGGCGGCGGTGTGCAGGTGTACTCATGGTTAATCAACTCTTATGATGGAATGATGGGGCATTATTATTGCACGAAATTTCTCATGACGACACCATCTAGCAGAACAACAGAAATCAGCGGAAGCATTGGATATTAAGCGTGGTACCGATCCACTGGTTGATTTCTGCGGTTATCTTATAGCTTCCCATGAAACTGACGGTTTGTTAATCGGCAATGCAGAAATTATGCCGTTCAATCCCCGTAAATATCTTTATCACGCCTACCTTGCTTATATGAAAGGTAATAACCTGAACAAGCCTGTTTCTGTAACTCGCTTCGGTATGGATATGCCGGGTGCGTTGGCAGAATACAGCCAGCAATATTTACGCAAGAAAAGCAAACAGGGCATTCGCAGCAATCTGAGCCTGAATCTTGATACTGCTGTCGAATGGATGCCGAAACTGACAGGGAATAGCCAGCCAGAAGAATAATTTTTTCTGATTACAAATATTTTTCAAAGAAATATAAAAAGTATTCACCACTGTTCACCCTATAATTTAAACCAGATATATCAAAGTATTATAGGGTGAATAGTTACTTTTAAACTGTTCACAACTATTCATCACCGTTCACCTTTTTCTGGTTGGAGGTGAACGGTTGGGTGAAGAGTGGTGATGAGTTTAATTTCAACTCATCATCCTTTAACAACATGAATTTAAATAAAATTATTCAAAGGTGAACAGGGTGAACAGTTTTACTACTAATTCTTTAATAGGGAGAGTAGATAAAAATATTTTCTCTGGTAGGTGATCTTTCAGCTCTCCGTGTTACCGGGTTAATTTATTAGCCCGGTAACACGGAGAAGACAAGCGTAGCGCGTCAGTGAGGTTTTAAACTGTTGAACTACGTTAAATTTAAGGTAGGTAATTACTTGATTTTGGATTAGAAATGACATTTGTCACATTTTTATTGAATGATCCTTGCTCATAGTGGAATGCTTAAAATTTTCTGGTATATCATGGAGATTATAAATTGTTCTATCAGTAAAATTGTATCGGCATAGGGAGAAAGGAGTATGGCTATAGGACACTTTTTGACTGTAGGAGATAAAACAAGTTGTGGAGGAATAATCCTTACAGGAACTAGGGGCTGTGGACGTTTTGTGACGGGAATTTGAACGGCATGATGATCTGGTATCATTGTTTTCGCCAAAAAACGGTTACCGTGAGAACATCATGCCA
>NZ_NKHQ01000093.1:0-15999 GCF_014467265.1 Xenorhabdus sp. TS4
TGGGGATAACAGTTCGGATTTTCCCATGAGTAGCCTTACTGGCAGAGCCAATCTGTCGATGACCACCTCCGCAGGAGGTGGCATTCAGTTATGAGTAAAAAAATGAGCGCCGCAAAATTGGGGCGCTCATCTCCGGTCCAAAATGTCATAATCTACTCAAGTGTACTAGTCGCGACTTGATCTGACAGTTACCCACTTTGTTATCGGCGACTGTCAGATTATATTTGGGTCAGATTTTTTTCTGCCCAAATAGATTTCCCATCCTGAAGGGTTTCTATTGGTGTCCGGCCGCAACACATTTTTCCTTGATGAGTGCGGTGATTGTTGTAATTGTCCATCCATTTGTCCAGATCTTTTTGTAACTCATCCAATGAGCCATACAATTTCTTTCTGAACGTCACTGGGTAAAATTCATTCAGGATGGTTTTGTGAAACCGTTCACAGATGCCATTGGTTTGCGGTGACATCGCCTTTGTCTTGGTATGGTCGATATCATTGACAGCCAGATACAGTTGGTAATCATGGTGCTCAACACGCCCGCAATATTCGGTGCCTCTGTCTGTCAGAATACGTAACATCGGCAATCTATGAGCGCTGAAGAACGGCAGCACACGGTCATTCAGTAAATCCGCCGCCGTAATGGGCGTTTTACTCGTATAGAGTTTCGCGAAAGCCGCTTTACTGTAAGTATCGACGAAAGTTTGTTGGTACAAGCGTCCTACGCCTTTAAGATTACCGACATAAAAGGTATCTTGCGACCCTAAATAGCCAGGATGAGTGGTTTCAATTTCGCCACAAGCCTCGTCATCATGCTGCTTACGTTCAAGGGCGGCAACCTGCTCGTCAGTCAGGATAATGCCTTCGTCAGCCACTTTCTTTTCAAGGGCTGCCAGACGCTTTTTGAAGTTATCAAGATGATGTCTGAGCCAGATAGAACGGACACCACTGGCAGACACAAAGATGCCTGCTTTTCTGAGTTCATTACTTGTTCTGGCTTGCCCATAGGCCGGGAATTCGATGGCCGAGTTGATAACGGCGTGTTCAGTCTCCGCATCCACACGGTTCTTCAAATTAGGGGTTTTTCTGTTTTGGTTGATTAACGCATCAATCCCGCCTGTTTCAACGAGTTCCTGATAACGATAAAACGTATCTCTGGATACACCCATCACTTTACAGGCTCTTGAGACATGACTGAGTTCTTCAGCGAGATTAAGCAGACCCGCCTTGTGTTTGATGATTGGATTGCTAGTATAAAGCATGAGAGTTACCTCTTAGTCTTTGATTATGGATTCATCACCTTTAATCAAAGTCGGTAACTCTCTTCTTTTCAAACCGAAGTGTCAGATCTAGTCTGAACTAATACAACTCAAGCACACGCTTTCTCCCCACCACCATGCCTTCCTTGTTCCTTGCAGAACGGACATTCAACGCAGGTTCTTTGATTAACAGAAGTGAAGTACGTGCATTTGCAGTTATCGCACTCCTCAAACATTGCGTCCCCGCTTCTCAACTCCGATGCAAGACACCAGGCGTCAGTAATATCAAACGGAGCCCATCGAGCACCTTTCATGCCGGACACTTCCTTACGGATTGCGTGATACATCCTGAATGCCTTGTTCAAGGCTTTGATGTTCACTGACCGCAACACGGCTTCCCCACCAATGTTGAAATAGAGCTGCATCAAAAGAGATGCCTGTATCTTAGACGTGTGACTATGAATAAGTGTCGCACCACCTCGGAACGTTCTGGATTTTCGTTCCAGAGTGTATCCATCTCTCTCCAGATCCTGGTAAAGCCGTCTGACCTGCTTGTATGTCAGGCCAGCTTCGATCATGATGATTTTTGTGATGTATCCGGCGAGGGCCATGTGTCGGGCTGTGACCCAGCGACCCAATGTACCAGAGTTGCCAATGTTCATCTCCACCTCCCACGTCCCTGTAGAGACTGTTGCAGTTTTTTCAATACAGGGTGTGTTACCTCATCCCGGCTGTCATCAAGAATTTCTTCAATGATGCTTGGAGCAAAACGAAGCGTAAAATGCGTTACCGTTGTTCCAGACATGTGGCGCAACTGACTGTCTGTTGCTTTAACCACCAGCTCCGCAAGTTCTTTCGAAACACCGAACACTTCTTTTGCCATCTCAGAGTCTCTCGATGCGACGCGGTTAAATAACAACCAGTAGGCAGCATCAAACTCATCAATGCTGTGGTTGATAAAAACTACAGGGTCGTAGTCGCCAGAGAGTCGTGTGATGATGTTCTGCTCTGCTGTTTCGAGTTTGAAGGAAATCAACACGCCAGAGGCCAGTGCTTCCAATTGAGAAGATGTCGCCAGTGACAGCTTTTGTACGGTGTCCATGCCCAAAGAAAATTGTGAGGCCGCATCCTCTGGATGTTCTTTTGCCAGAGCGCATAGCAGGTTCCATAGCGTCAGATCGAACTCGTAAACGTTTCTATCTGCTTCTTCTTGATCCAGGTTTACTGCTCTAGCATCCCACGCCCCGATAATATCCAGTTCCAACATACCGCCCCCTCACAGTTCACGAAGGTTGCGATAGATAGCCAGAATTCGGCTACCGTAGTTTCTGGCGCGGATTTCATCTTGCCAGGAGTGGTAGCGGCCAATACCAAGTTCCAAATCATTTGGAGATGACTGAATGGCCTCTGATAGCACTTCTGCCCCAACCATCACGTTGGTCTCCGGATCGAGAAGGTCTGCTGGGGAAGAAACCCTGTGACCATTCCAACGGATGCTCACTTGCATGAACCCAACATCAATGGCCCGTCCATACTGTTGCTGAAATTCAGCCAACTTCGCCTTTGCCTGGTTTTCCGACTTGGCATAGAAAGGAAGCCCCGGAACGCGGAGCGTCCAAGGCCAAGGACTTATAGAGCCATTGCCTCGCCCGGAGGCGGATTCGGCCAATGCGACCGAATACACCAGAAGAGGATCAAGGTTATGTGCTTTCGCCGCTTTGTCGAAGATCGTACCACTCAGGTCAATAGCATCCGCTGTTGATGACAGGAGAGCCGCAGACAGAATCAATACTTTGGCTTTGTTCTTCATCAGCTTGCCTCCTTATGTCTAATGGGTATTTCGTGTTCTTCGTCATACCGCTCCGGCCAAATTTCAGACGGCTTCATGCCCAAAGCTGTCGCTATTTCATACTCCCAACGTGGGCTGGGCTTATAGAGAGCTGTAGACACCACTTGCCGAGATGTTTTGTGTTTTCTGCCCAATGCGGCCAGAGAAAGTCCCTGGATCTTGAGTTTGTACTTGATCCACTCGCGTTTTTTCTCTAGGTCGATTGGGATGTCTATCACTTGGCATTTATCCATTGTTGCCACCCATTAAACTGCGTTGTTACTAATACAAAAATTTCGTTATCCAATGAATGCTTTTAGAGTTATTCTATTGTCACAAACTGACATAATTTTAGCCCGTTATAAGCCCAAAAAATGATACTGTCAACAATAAAAAACCTTTAAAAACATACGCTTAACTTTGATTCGATGGAGCAGGGTTACAATATTATTAGTAATCAATGAGATACGAATATTTTTGCGATGGTATTAGAAAATATGTCAAATGAATGGCAGTATTTTTGGGTATTTAATAGCGTTTAGGTATAAGTGATTTTATGGATACAGCGAAGGCTGAAATTGCTAATACAGCAGGAGCTGAGGAGGGTAGGGTAGGCAAAGGAACGCCCCGACCACACAAGGATGATGGTGTTTACAAAATGAGATATTTGGGAAAGAAGACTCTGCGGTGTTGCAGATGGGAACCAAAGCGTTAGCAATGGCCTATTCCATAGTGTATGCGATCTGTTTAACATATTCAACTATGTAATGCTTTGTCAACAAATGCCTTTTTCCGTAAGGGCTGGCTTTCACATGTGAAAGTTTCAGAGCAAATTCTAATCATAAAAATTGTCAATGAAATGCTTATTTAGCAAAAAATAGTCAAATTTTCATGGATGCATTTTTTGATACTGTGATAAACTGGGGTTAAAGATTAAAGGGGGGGGTATGAAACATGTGATCAATATTCTGCTGCTTGGAATGGTGCTTCTTGGAATAGCCATGATGGCGGATACGCCTTGGGGACTTAGTGTGGCACTGGCTCCTTTTGCAGTTTGGGGGGCTCGCTTCCTGTTCCTCATTCACAGAAGTTTTTGGGCTGCTGTTGTCTTTTGGGGAGGGATCGCTTACTTCCAGTGGCAAGTTGCTTTGGTGGTCGGAGCTCTGTTTGGACTAACATGGTTCATCCGCTCTGCTCGGTTAGCTTATAAAGAGGCACCGACTGCTCGACGTAGAAAGAAACATGCTGGTGGCTTTCAAGATTCCTATGACTTTGACCAGCGCTACCATATTGGAGCTGGAGACGAATAAGGGGGCAATAGTCCCCTTATTATTTGCTTGTTTTTTAGAACCTCTGATTTGCTATGTTGTAGCCCCTGATAGCGGTCAAATAGCTTCCTGAACGATCTCCCACATCCGTCGAGTTCTGCAATACGTTTACCAGCTTGTCTGTAAATTCTTCGTTCTGCTGAGAAAGAACAGGTTGACCTCCTTGCATCATTGGTGAGCCATCTGGGTTACGTTCTGCATATTCCATTTTCAGATTCTGAACAGCTTGGTTCATGCGACCCTCGTTTGTATCAAAGGATTCGGCGTAAACAGCAGCTTGCGCTTGCGTCAGCCCGTAGCGGCTTTGAGCAATAGACTGCATCGTCTCTTTAAACTTATCACCGTACTGGTTCATAAACTGCTGCACCGCTCCACCACCGGCTTCTGCGGCAGAAGATAGAGCTGCTGCATAGAACGCTCCCCGCTCCTCGATGCTCATCCCTTTAACTGCTTCTGATAGGTCAGATTTGCCAGTTAACCATTCTTTAGCTGCATCATAGCCGCTTGCGGCAGCTCCCATGACATTACGGCCAAGTTTTGCCATCCCAACCATCACATCACCGGCCCAGCCAAACTCTTCTTGAACAGCCTTGTCACCACGTTGAGTTGCAGCGATGAATTGGTCACGTTGCTCAGGTGTCATCGTTCTCATTTGATCCATTGCTTTTGAGAAAGCATCAGCGCCAGCTTGACCGCCAGCAATGAGAGCGCCACCAGCTTGCTCGGCTCTGCGGCCCATCCAGTCTGTGGAGTTATCCCACGAGCCCCATCCCGAAGCACTCCAGGACATTTCCGGAAGCGAGTTCATAAGGTTATCCTGGGCTTTCTTCAATTCAGGAGCTGACACCTCTCGTTCTGTTTGCTGCGCTTGATTGCGAAGAGCTGATGCACCGGCAGCATGTTCATTTTGAACAAGAGGGCTATTAGTTGGTAACTGACCTGCTTCTGATGCTGGATTAGTCCCAGCCATACCCGACACATTCTCTCTGAATCCGGTTGGGATGTTGGGGCCACTACCAACAGCACCTTGAACCTGACCCGGTAGTCCATGAACATTCGGACCTTCAATGCCGTTATTTCCGTAGGCATCACCACTAAAGGCTCCATTACGACCGGACGCGGTATTAATCGCCTGTAGTGCAGCTTGATACCCTCCTAGCTCCTTACCCGGTTCGTAGTTTTTGGAGTTGGTCATTGCGGTCATTCGCGCTGCTGCCTGGGCAACCTGGGGCGACATTCCGTATGACTGGTATCTTTGTTGTAGTGAAGCTGCCTCGTCTTTAACAGACTGTGGCGCGGCATTACGGAAATAGTCGTTCAGTTGGTTCATGGCCGCAGGGGTTTGCGCTACTGCTCCACCAAGGGTTTTGAAGTCAGTGTTAATCATGGAGCCCATTTGGTTCTGGATCTGGCTCATTGTTGTGAAGGTATCCGATGCAGATACCAGCTCTGAGGCAGACTTGGATAGATTCTGAGATAGGCTATCTCCCCATGTTTGTTTGAATGACTCGCTACCAGAACGGCTGAACCCTTGAGCGAGTTGGTTCGTCAACGCTTGACTGTCGGTTTGCGAGTAGCTCACACCTTTCATGAACTGGGACACATCACTCGCTGACCAGCTTGAAGAGTCTTGAGCTGAGGATTCTGTTGATCCTTTTGCTTGCGCTTTGATGTCAAGGAGGTCACTACCACCGCCACCGGACTCGCCATTGCCCCCTGCCGGAACAAGAGCTGTACTACTGGATTTAACTCCAGCAGCGGCCTTCATTGCTGCTCTGGCCTTGCCCACCATAGGCATAAGCATGGACGCCGCTTCATCCACATCGAGAGTGCCCATAGCCTGCATGGTAAAAGCACCTTTGACAGCATCAGAGTGACTATCGTCCACTTGGAACTTATCCATGAAGTTTTTGGTTTGCTGGTTGATCAGTTGGCTCTGAGCTGTGTTTTGCGACGAGACATTGCGCCCTACATTGGAGAGTCTCGAATAGGCTTGGTCCTGGCTCACTCCATCAGAAAAACCACGTCCCAAGGTGCTCTGGAATGCCTCTGATTTCTGACTTTGTAACGCCTGAGCAGAACTCACGCCTGACGCTAAAGTGGAGCCAAGAGAGAAGGTGCTGATCATGTTTTCTACTCCGTTCGCAATCGCGCCACTGAACTGGTTGTGATTGTAAGCTGGCTGGCTTTGCATGACTGGACCTTGTTTGAGCAGGTCTGGTGTTTGCATCTTTTCGTCAACATGGTCAGAACCACTGATTCTCGATGCCAAACTGGTGAAAGCGTAGGTGCTCCCTGTGACGATAAACAGTGAGATCACCGGGGTGGCCGCTGCCAACATCCCACCTGTAGCAATCCAGTGTTGTAGTACATCTCCAGTCGAAGATAGTGCGTACATAGAGTTGAGACCACCAGCACTGAGGCTAGACATCTCATTGGAGGCGGCGGTATGAACAAAAAGGTTGATAATCGAGAGAACCGGCATCCATAGCTGAATCCAGAGAATGGTTTGCACATATTTACCGGCTAACTGGAGACCGAAGCTGCCCATTACGATGATAAAGGCGATGATCGGAGTGATAGCGTAAATGAAGCCTTCAAAGAACGTCAGCATTGGGCGAACGACGGTCATGAACATAGATTGCTCTGCGGCCCATTGTGTGTTCCGTTGCTGAATAGCTTGGTTGATCATCAATGCAGAACCGTAGTCCTGGAGATCCTGATAACGTCCCGCTGCGGCTTCATAATAGAGAGGCTCAATAACGGCTGCTTTCAGGTAGTCGATTGATGATGTGGTAGTTGCTCCCATCGCTTGAAGCGAATCGCTTAGCTTTGTTATGGCGTTATCGCCCGTTGATGTGTCAATACCCAATAGGTTGTTCAGTGCATCCACAACTACTGGACTACTTAGGTTGGCGGTCGCAGTGCTAATTGCTACCCATCCATCTGTACAGGTATAGTCTGCCCCATCTGGGTTTGAAGTAGACAAATACAACCGAGTGCCGTAGAGCTGTGAGTTGAAACGCAGAGCCGTGTCGGTCGAACGGTTCATTAACTCGTCTAGGGACATCAGGTTGAGATCCACTTTGGTCAATGTGCATTCCCGGATGTAGTTGTTCCAAGAACGTCTCACGTCAACGTAGCCGCCGCCATTTGCTGAATTAAGAGCAGTGAATACCCCAGTGTCATAGGCTCGCCTTCTCACATCGTTTAGCAGTTTCAACGTTTCGGAGAAATGGCTTTCCGTGACATTTGGTACGATTACGCCATATCCGGTTTCAAATAAATTGGTGATGGTGTATCCCACGTTGGATATGACACCGCCAGCGAAACCGACACCAATCGGCACATTGGCAACGACGCGAACTTGCCCTGTATATGCGTCTTCGATGGTCACTGTTACGGTCGGACCAAAGAAACAGGCATACAGAATCCAACCAACCAGAACTTGTTGGAAGTTTATTTGCTTAGCGCCCTGAAAGACCGACTGAATGCAGATCATTAAGACCCCGAGAAGCAGGCCAATACTGACCATCTTCTCGAAGTCTCCAGTGCCGGTGATCATTGATACTGCAATCAAGATTTGCTCTAGAAAAGCAGAGTCACCGATAGAGTGGATTGAAAAAGCTCCCATTCCAATGGCCCCTTAGTTCGTGCTAGGAGGATTGGACAAAGTTGCCAGCATGTATTTTTGCTTGCGGATGTTGTCCAGTAGGTTGTTGTATTTCTCAATCTGGTTTGCCAGGTCGCCGTATTGAGAGGACAGAAGTGTGTATTCGGCACGGATTTGCTGTTGTGATTGCGTGAGCAGCTCCAGAGCCTCTTTTTTGTAGGGTGACTTGCTGTTAGCCATCGCAATACGAGCTGCGCGGAAGAACTCTTCCGAGAAGCTATACATCATTGTCAGAGCAATCGCTCCTGATGACTCGGTGGCGAACAGGTTAGCGCCGTCTTGAGAAAGAACAGACAAGTTACGGACGATGGTGCCTATCCCACCAGGAAGGTTAGATACAAAGGCTTTTTCTGGGGAAGTTAAAGTTCCTGAGTTCGTTGCGTATTTGTAGATAACTCCCGGCGTGGAGCTGGTTCCTAGCAGCATATCCGTGATCTGGTTCTTGATTCCTTTGAGCACGACTGTTTTGTTGGTGCTCCCAGCACCCAAACAGTTGTTCGTATCGCCATCACAGGAATAGATCTCAACAGAACCGCCCGAAATCAGGTCTGAAAGGGTGATCTTGTTGCCCGGCAAAGTCGTCAGCGGTGTAGTTTTTGCACCCGAGCCAGTTGAATTAGGATCGTTAACCAGATCACCGATAATTACCGTGCCGGTTAAAGACATAATTGCTTCAAGCAGGGTGTTATCCCCGTACTGGAACCATGTGTTTGCGTTGTTACTTTTGAGCTGCTTCCAGACAATGTTGCCAATCATCTTATTGTATTCATCAGGCTTGTTGGCTTTCAGTTCTTCCAGAGGGCTCTTGCCGCTGATTTCCTGCTTGGATCCGAAAAAGTCCTCGAACAGGCCGGAAGTCGTAGCGGTGATGGAAGCATCCGTCTTGTGTTTAACGTCCATGCTACTGGTCAGGTCGTTGACGAGTCCTTGAGCGAGCTGGCACGAGTTGCCCAGGTGTTGGTTGAGTGCTTGTACTTTCTTCTGGAAGTTCTCTATCCATTTCGCCCCATCTGGGAAAACGTTATCCAGTGCAAGTTGGAAGGCATAGCCTTTGGCATTGGCTGCGACAGCCCGAAGGAGCTGCACTATTTGGTCGGCGTTAATAAAAGAAAGCGAACCACCGAACAGATCTACGCCACCACAACCAGCTTTCCATGATGGAGGGGCAAAACTAACCAGGTTCTCGTCAAAGATCCGGGTTTTGGCAGTGAATCGGCCACCAGCTAACACGCCACGCCGTTGGCTTTCATAAACGCCTGGCGGTGTTGTGTTACTCATTTCATTAAACAGCTTGTCCATCTGAGACTGGAGGCCGTTAGCTGCCATAGCCCCTGTCGGTGCAATGAAGAGACTGGCCGCCACGCTCAGGGCAAGCAGGCTTCTTTTTATTGTCTTGTGCGTGACCATCT
Organism: Xenorhabdus sp. TS4; assembly: GCF_014467265.1. Classification (NCBI taxonomy): domain Bacteria; kingdom Pseudomonadati; phylum Pseudomonadota; class Gammaproteobacteria; order Enterobacterales; family Morganellaceae; genus Xenorhabdus; species Xenorhabdus sp. TS4. The sequence goes on from NZ_NKHQ01000093.1 coordinate 9,495, forward strand.
TAGTTCTCCTGTAATTTGTCCCGGATGTACTGCATGAGTTGTTTCGGTGGCACAAAGTTGTCTTTGTCTCCACTCGCTTGTGATAGCTGTTTGAGGTCAGGTCCTAGCTCTGGTGAGGCCAAGCGTTCGGCTATGTTGTTTTCTAGGTTGAGTACCGGACGGGTACGGTTGAACTCTTCGTCAGTTATCCAGCCGTTGCGTTTTGCTGCTACCAAAATCCTATGGTTCAGCTCAGGAAGTGACATCGGCCCCTGTCCTATCGGTGCGAACTGACCATCTGGGGATGCGAGATAAACAGCAGGGAAAGTCACTATGCCAAGTTGTTTGGCATGGCCTTCATCGGTCTTGTAATGAGGGAAAAACCCGCTGGAGAGAGGTTTGCCATCCATAGAAACTGGAATAATCGAGAAACCTTCTCCTTGTTCCAGCATTTTGATGAGCGGCGCTTGTAAGTCGCTGTAGTCATCGTCGGACTTGTAAAAGAAAAATATCCCTACGCGGTCGGCTACGCTTTTGAGCAGCTTGTTTTTGGCGTTACCAGCGTCTCTATCCACCTGTTGCGAAGCAAACGTGGCCGCAGGACGTCGAGTAATTTCATCCAGAAACGGATCACCCACAACGGCCAGCTCTGTTGCGTCGGAAAACTGTTCGGAACGATCTATTGCAAATCTCTGCAAGTAGAGAAATGTCCGGACGTTTTCAACGGTCGGGTTGTTCCAGGCAAGGTCTTTGTACTTGGGTAAGTTTTCCCGGAACCATTCCGCCGAGAACATATCTGGTCCGCTCGGTAACAGCTCTGTTGACTTGGGCGGTGTTGGCTTAGCTTCTGCCACAGGCTTTGGTTTTTCGGGTTTTTTCTCCGGTTCTTTGGGTTCTTCCTTGTACCAGAACCAACCCTCTTCTTTTCGCTCATAGAAACCAGGTCTTGTGCCATCTTGAGCCCATGCCTGTTGTGACGCCCCTAGTGTGAGCGCTGCTAAGAGCAGTAAATTAAAAGGTGATTTTTTCATAGTCTCATGCACGTATTTTCCCATGCTCGATATGGTAGAGGTGGGCGGCGTGAAATTAGGCAGGTGAAAGCGCCTATTTAGGGCGCTTAGAGCGTTTTATTTGTCAACTTTCACATGTGAAAGATTTGACCAAACTATTTGGTTGCGTCCTCTTCAACCTCAGTGGCCTCGGCGGCCATCTTCATTTGCTTCTCGACCATACGCTTTTGAGTTATGTAGCGGATAACCATCTCCACAGCACTGTTCAACGCGAGGATTCGCATTGCCCTGGTGGAAGCAACGTAGAGCAGGTTTATTTCATCGTCACGAGCCATCGGATCGAGTTCGGGATCTAGAACATCGGGAAAATCGTCATAAAGCTGAACAAAGTCCCATTCAAGGCCCTTGCACCGATGAGCAGTAGAAACTGTAATGTCCGCACCAAACTCTTCTTTGACTGTATTGCGTCGCAAAGTGGTGAGGCGCTCAGGGATTTCATCGTAGCTGTTGATGATTTTGACTGCCCTCATCATTTCGGGGTCTTTGGTCGCTTTGGCGACTTCTTGATACTCGAAGTAGTCTTCATATTCATCAAGCAGCTTCTTGTTTTTTACACGATCAGGCTCAGCCATCGAGAACCAGTACAAATCCTGGAGCTCATTGATCTGGTAAGCGTTGATTCCTCCCACCCAGAATACCTGAGCCCCGGATTCAGTGGCAGAGAGTGCCGTCTCTATGACTCCCATAACGGTTCGGTGAAGTATTGCTCGATGGCCCACATCGCTGGGCAAAAACATGACAACCTGATCTGCTGGTCCCCGACCAACAACGGGGCGTGTTTCACCTTTAAGCTCAAGAAGGGCGTTTGCCACCAGCGAGACATTAGGGCCAAAGCGGAAGCTATGAGTGAGATAGAGTTGATCGGCGTTCATGAACTCTTTGCTATCAAGAGCGTTGTTTGCACCTCTGAACCTATAGATCTGCTGGTGGTGGTCTCCAACGAGGATTACTTTGCAGTTCTGCTGTAAGACGATGCTGCTTGTGACCGGGTTGGCATCCTGAGCCTCATCAAAAAGAATAGTGGTGTACCGGCGAGACAGATTTGGCATCCCTAGCTGGTACTGTTTAAGGTAACAGTCGTGTACGGTCGGGAATGGGTCTTGGATGTTTGTCATCCGTTTCCATATCAGTTCAGCACCTTCTACCACTTGGATTTTGTATAGCAGAATCATACTAATATGTCATAATATCCAGATCCAAAATGACAAGGCATAAAGTGAAATGGGTTACAGTTTAGATTTTCGAAAAAGAGTACTGGCATACAAAGATAAGCATTCGTTGACTTTCGAACAAACGAGTGCCCATTTTGAGATCTCTATTCGTACCCTGTTCCGGTGGAGCCATAAACTAGAACCTTGCATGACGCGTGATAAGCCTCCCATAAAAATTCCTGATGACTATCAATGGGAAAGAGTAAAACGCCTGGGGGTCTCACAATCGGCGATTCATTACGCTTTGAAACGGCTTCGGCTCCCGCTTAAAAAAAACCTTAAAACATCCTCGCGCTAATCCTCAGCTTCGTCAGGCGTTTGTCGAGCGCATCAGCGACTATGAACAGGAAGGCAAACCGATTGTGTATTTGGATGAAAGGGGTTTCGCGCAGTCAATACCACGGATATATGGGTATTCAGAAAAGGGGCAGCGTTGTTTTGGTACACAGGATTGGCACGCGAAAGGCCGTATTAACGTCATTGGTGCCATTCTCGAAAATACGTTCATCACCTTAAGCTTATTGACTGGCAACATTAATGCCGATGTCTTTCATGCGTGGGTGACGCAGGATTTATTGCCAAAACTCCCCCACGGTGCCGTGATAGTCATGGATAATGCGCGCGTTCATAAACGACTTGATACGATACAAGCGATAGCAGAGAGTCAACATCAATTAGAGTGGCTTCCCGCTTATAGTCCGGACTTGAACCCGATAGAACACAAATGGGGTGGGGCAAAAGCGATAAGAAGACAAAAAAGAGGTTCAGTTGATGAGTTGTTCACCGAGCACATCGAATATGTCAGATCATGTTGATTCTGCTATATCATAAATATTACATCATAGTACGCTAGGTTGAAATTGTTTCGGTAGGACAAAACCCTTCCCACGATAGGAAGGGCTTGTTACATGGTCACGTTTATCCAGAAAAGGATTCGATGGTGACGCCACCAAAGGTGCCAAGGATTTCCGATGCTGCTTTATCCGAGCGAGTTTTACGCAACTTTGATGCATCAAAGTTGCGAAGCATTTTGAGCTGAACATCCTTGTCTTGGAGCACGATCAAGGGCATGGGGGCAGTAACGGTCTTGAGTACTCCTGCGGTCATAACGTTTGCCACCGGCTGGACCTTTACTTTCCTACGCTCTCTGAGGTACGGCTCCGGAGTGCTGACGACCTTCTGGATAAGCTGCTCAAGGGGAAGTTGATAGTCAGGCCCAGATCGTTCCAGTTCCTCCCTAATGCGTTGCAAGAGCTCATCTTTCACCGGCTTCTTCAAAGAGTCCTTCCGTTGCCAGGTGAAGCGGATGGAGTCAATGTCGCCATTGGCGTAGCACCGAATTTGCCTGTAAAGGTGGAGAGCCATGACTCCAGGGCAGTCAGCTCGCAGCGCTTCAAACCTTTCTTGCCTAGTGGGGTACGTCGAGATGATGAAATCCTCGATAGCGGCTTTGGCCGCGTTGATACGCTCGACCGTTGTTGCAATCTCGTCAGCTACCCCGATCCTGATAGGGGAGAACCAGATCACCCCTACGGTTCGCCTGGCAGACTTCTGCGAATAGTTTGGATTGATATGCAGGTCTTTGTAGCTGTGTGCTGCCAGCTCTAGAGCTTCGTGCCCCGTCTGTTCTGTCATGATAATCTTATTGATGGGCTCGTTTTCCACTCCCTTTCTAGTTGGGGGGATAGCCGCAGCTTGTGCGTACCTTGGAGGGAGTCGTTTGATAATGGAAGACAGGTTCGTCAGGTCGCGGCACATGGCCGAGAATTGTTCCGAAATGAAGTTTTTAGCCATGTTGCCGCCTACTTGTGGGTTTGTCCTAACAGATCATTGGTTGCATAATAGACGGCATTAGACCATCATGCAATAAGGAGAAAAGGCAAAAATACACCACCATTTCGTGTGTGAGATTAAATTAAGAAAGAGAGAAAAAGCCTGGGGTAAGCTAAAAATGTGGTTGAGGGGGACTGTGGAGGTGGGGTTAATATTCTTTATACTTCACCTTGCATGATGGTCTAATTTTGTTTTTTCGGACGACCTTTATCTCACGCCGTTTGTGTTGTTAGGGGGCCGCTTGGAAAGCATCCTACGTTAAGGCTGTTTTATATACAAATTGATATTACCCGGATACAGCAGGTTTCACTGAGCATGTTTTCGCACTTATGCATCTACTTGGGTTCGCATTCTGCCCAAGGATCAGGGATCTCCATGATAAGAAGCTATTTATCAAAGGGAAAGCAGAGCAATACCCTGCGCTTCAGTCGCTGATATCCTCGACGAGTTTGGATATCAAGGAAATTGAGAAACATTGGCATGAGGTACTTAGGCTAGCGACCTCGATCAAACAGGGAACGGTCACTGCGTCTCTGATGTTAAAAAAGTTAGCCAGCTACCCCAAACAAAATGGTCTAGCAAAAGCGTTACGGGAAATTGGTCGTATCGAGCGAACGTTGTTTATGCTGGACTGGTTTCGCGATCCTGAATTACGCCGTCGTGTGCAAGCTGGTTTAAATAAGGGTGAAGCTCGCAATGCACTAGCTCGTGCCGTTTTTATGCATCGGTTGGGCGAAATCAGAGATCGCGGGCTGGAAAATCAAAGCCATCGTGCCAGTGGACTGACATTGTTAACTGCGGCGATTACGTTGTGGAACACAGTATATAGGAGACCATAAAAAACCTTGGGGCACTGTGTTAAATAGACGATAGAATGAGCAAAGGAACATCATTTTATCAGACACCTCACCATGAAAAATTATATCGTGAAAATTGCCCTTCGGGAAATCAGTCCTATGATCTGGCGTCGATTCAGGCTGTCAGGCAGGACTTCTTTAGCGGCTTTTCACTATATCATTCAGATAGCGCAAGGATGGCAGGATGATCACCTGCATCAATTCCGTATTTATGGTAAAAATTACGGCATTTCGTACTCCGGCGGGATTGCATTTTCTGATAACCCTTACAAAATCGCGCTGGATGACTTTGAATTTGATGTCGGTGATCGGGGGTTTGGGTGAGTAGACCTATCCGGTCACCCAGATAGGCCCCTCCTCAGAACCGGACGTGCGGAACTACCGCATCCGGCTCCCGACAGACCTGTGTCCCCACACCTATTCAGCGAGAATTGAACATTGAATGTGTTTCCCATCGAGACGGATAACCCAGCATTTTCAGGATCAGATCCAACTTTTTCCACGTCAGCCGGCGACGCCCACCTTTCCTGTTAAACCATCGATAGATTATTCGCCTGCTTTGGTAGATAAATTGCTCGACTCTTCTCTGGTTGTCAGAGATATCATGATAGTTTATCCAGCCTCTGACTACCCTAATGACGGTATTCAGGATAAGCCTTATATCAGTCGTATTCAGGTTCTTCCAGAGGAAGTTCCTGAGTCCCTTCAATTTGGCTGCGAACCGGTCTTTTCGGCTGGTAAACTTCAGCCGCCAGAAGCCTTTCCGCGTTTTCCCCCAATAGCAGGTGAATCCCAGAAAATTGAACGTGGGTAAGCGTTTCCCTGACAAATCGGCTTTCATTGCTGCAACGTGCCCCGCAGGGATTAACTGCGATTTGTTACTGTGCAATTCCAATCCATATTTGTTCAACCTTTTCGGTAATACCGCATAGAAACGCTTTGCTTCTCTGGGGTACTGGAAGGTAAACACCATATCATCGGCATACCTTACCATCTCTGCCCGTCCGCGAATATGTGAATGGCTGATTTCGTCAAACCACTCATCAATTACATGATGTAGATAGATATTGGCAAGCACCGGTGACAGAATTGAACCTTGCGGACACCCACGGACATTGCTGGAAACTTCGTTGTCCATCATGACTGGAGCCGTTATCAGTACCTCAATCAATCTAAGAAAACGGCGGTCTGATATCTTCTTCCGAAGCAGATCCATCAACTCGATATGCGGTATCATGTTGAAGTATTTTCGGATGTCAATTTCCACTATAGCACCATTCCAGTTACGGAATGTTTGTTGCTGTAGCGCCCTTAATGCCGCATGACAATTTAACCCCGGTCGAAACCCGTAGGAGCAGGGCATAAACAGCGGTTCATAAATCCGGCTGAGGATATCACTGACCACAAGCTGGATCAGTTTATCTTCTATGCACGAAATAGCTAAAGGCCGTTTACTGGGGTTTCGGGAGTAACGGAACAGTAAACACCTTTAAGCGGTCAATTTAAATAGCCAAAAATTAGGTAGCCAATTTACATCGTAAATTGTCATTTTTAG
>NZ_NKHQ01000094.1:0-16265 GCF_014467265.1 Xenorhabdus sp. TS4
CCGGGTGTGTAAGCGTTGCGAGACGTTGAGCTAACCGGTACTAATGACCCGTGCGGCTTAACCTGACAACACCGAAGGTGTTTTGGGGTTTGAGAGAGAAGTTTCAGAGAAAGCGGGCTTGTTCGGGATTGAAAACAGAATTTGTCTGGCGGCAACAGCGCGGTGGTCCCACCTGATCCCATGCCGAACTCAGCAGTGAAACGCCGTAGCGCCGATGGTAGTGTGGGGTCTCCCCATGTGAGAGTAGGACACTGCCAGACATTCAATCAGTCAGAGAAGCCATCCTTAATCGGATGGCTTTTTTGCGTTTAATTTTTTTAGGGTATTTGGTTATTTTTACGTGTATAAGCGGCCAATATCGCCCTTTCTGATAATTTCAGGTAATCTTTCATTGTCTTGGCGGCTTGTTCATTTTTTCCTGAATTATCTGCTATCGTTCCAGCTATATCATAAGCAATATCATGCCAATTCCAGTCTGTTCCTGATGAGCGACTATCACCGTTATAGATAATTTCATGAGTTGGTTGTCTTAAGTTATCCTGAACAACTCAGGGAACAGAATTATCAGGTGTTTAAAGATTGTCTAAATTATCAAGTTATGAACCTTGCCTATCTTTAATTTTATTTATGAAATATTGATATTGATATTGATATTGATATTGATATTGATATTGATATTGATATTGATATTGATATTGATATTGATATTTATCACATCGTATTGTGACGATACCACCTTAATTTTTTCTTCCTTATTCTGATTACCATTTTCTATATAATAAAATGAAATAATTTCAATTTGAGTACAATAACTCGACATTTACCTTCCGTTTGGGGTAAATTTGGCTATCTAGAAGTCTAAATGCATAAGTTAAATAGTCGAGGTTTTAAGCAATGCCAATTCGTGTACCAGATGAATTACCTGCGGTGAACGCTCTTCGCAATGAAAACATTTTTGTTATGACGTCAACACGGGCCAATATTCAGAATATTCGTCCATTGAAGGTATTGCTCCTCAACCTAATGCCAAAGAAGATAGAAACAGAAAACCAGTTTATTCGGCTATTATCTAACACACCGCTTCAAATCGACATTCAATTGCTACGTATTGATAGCCGCCAATGTAAAAATACGCCTGCTGAACATTTAGATACCTTTTATTGTGATTTTGATTCAATAAAAGATCAAAATTTCGATGGACTGATTGTCACGGGCGCCCCTTTAGGACTCGTTGAATTTGAGGATGTGGTTTATTGGAGTGAAGTTGAAAAAGTAGTGACTTGGGCAAAAGAACATGTTACCTCGACACTTTTTGTCTGTTGGGCGGTTCAAGCTGCGTTAAAAGTGCTTTATCATCTTCCTAAATATACACTGAAAACTAAACTATCTGGTGTTTATCTCCATTCAACTTTAGATTCTTTAGCATTATTAACCCGTGGCTTTGACGAAACATTTTTTGCCCCTCACTCGCGTTTTGCCGATTTTCCTGAGTCTCTAATTCGTGAACATACGGATTTAGATATTTTAGCCAGTTCAGAAGAGGCAGGAGCTTATTTATTTGCCAGTAAAGACAAACGATTAGTATTTGTGACAGGGCACCCTGAATATGATGTAGGTACATTAGCTGCGGAATATTGGCGTGATCGTAATGCTGGTTTGGAACCAAAGTTGCCAGTCAATTATTTTCCAAATAACGATCCAGCAAATAAACCAGTTGCGTCTTGGCGTAGTCATGGTCATTTACTATTTTCAAATTGGTTGAATTATTATGTTTACCAGATTACGCCATATGATCTAACTATAAAGGATATAATACTAACTAATTCATATGATTAGGTTGATTTATATTTGCTTAAATATGTGAATATTTATACAAGTTTTTATACATAATTCGCTAAACAAATACATAAGCTCGTTATAAGGTGAGAACATTAAGAACGCTGTGAAGAGACTGATAACAAATTTCGTCGGTAGTGAGTGGGTTAGTACGTTTAACGCTCCGAGCTATAGAGGGTTGCGACGTATTTCGTCGGAAGCTATTGAGGTAACAGCCAACTGATAGCCCTGCCAGTAAGAAGATGTCCCCGTTACTGTGATCACCTGACCTTTCTGTAACAACATCACCGATAGCGCCATCTCATCAAAGCCCACAACACGCAGCGGGTAATCACTGCGCTTATCGCTCTGTAGCGACTATCGAGGGTGTATTCTTCTTCTGTCTTCGTGCCATTTTCCACCGCCTATAGATGAACTGGTTTTTCAACCATGATAATAATCAATAAGTTAAATCACTGCGAACGTAATACGTATGGAGTCAGTTACATTCAGCAAAAGGTATCATCGAAATGGTGATACCCACTTTAAAGATGGTCACGATTTTGACCATGTTGTTTTATAAGGCCTTTACTATGACGGCTTAAATTCAAGCCCTCCTGTGTTGTGATTTCCACCATAGTTGGCTAACTCATTGATTTATCCGAGGCCGTCACTTTGACACAACCATTGCGGAAATCCCAATGGTTAATTTATGTGCTGGGCAAACGTTATAAATTCATTGTTTTTCAGCGTATTACTTGGACATAACGGGCTGTGCAAGCAAACGCAAAATCTGGCGTCTGATTAAATATCAATGGGTTATCACCTAAGCCCGAATTCGGGCTTTGCTCTGCCGTCAGATTGGTCAGTAGCCATTAAGTTACATCAGGAAAAATCCCGCATGTACCAAAATCAGAGCCACCTGCATAGCGGGTGGTTTGCTCTAGCCCTATAAGGGCATGTTACCGACTGCGCCTAAATGACGCGGCTTTCTCTTCGTTCAAGCTAAGTGTCTTTGCTTCTTTGGCTTACCCCTTGATATCTCTTATTTCTGTCAGAGAACCAGAATTCCATTGCGGGATAGAAAAAGATGGTTTGAATTTAAATTATGATAAAAATCAATATGTTATGATAAATTGGATTTGAAATCCCTTTTAACCCCTTGAAAGTATTTCCTGCCTGGTGCAGGTTTAGTTATATGTCATCGTTCCGTTTGAAACGGAGTCAGCGGAAACGAACTCAGAGACTCATAGAGTTGCGAAATACCTTAACGCCGTGGACTTGGTGTTCTGACATGAGAACGAAGAGTCTCCAAAATATCATCAATATCCTCACTGCTGGGATTATCGTATACAGGACGTATGGGTGAAACTGGCCGTTGTAGTGACAGTGGAGTTTGTGGCCTGGATGGTGGCCTCGGAGCACCCGGTGGTTGTATAGATAGTGGTGGTCGTTCATAAGGATAAGGAGATAAACTTCTTTGTCGTGTATTCAAACCAGATGGATCGGGCTGGGAAGATGTATTTTCTAATAGAGAATGTAATGTTGAGAAGCTTTCTTGAGTAGCAGGTTGCTGATATGGGGTAGGACGTTGTGAAGTCGAAGAAGGCTGTCTCCTAATAGGGCCACTAGGTTGAAGTTGAACGGTTTGTAAAAAATTCGAAGTCCCCGGCATATCCCCATGTTGATAAGCCGTAATGCGGCTCTGCTGTATTGATAGAGGAGTATCCGTAAGCAATTGTGTCGCCACAGGATCACGCGGTCGGGCAGAGTGCTGTAAAGCGGCATTTGTTGATGCTACTGGATTATAGCGTTGATTTTGTCTTTGCCTCCTCATTGGATCAATCATTTGGTTGGTCGAAATTTGTGACGGTCTGAATGTATAGGATTGATGGCTTATTTGGTTTTGATTGGCTTGTTGGGATCGGCGCTGTATTTCTTGAATAATATCGGTAAAACGTTCAGATGACACTATACGACTTAATATATCTCGTCGATAGCGATCTATGTTTAAATCACAAGAATGCGGGAGCAAGATATACATGCCTCTCTTTCCAGTTGCAGGCGGTGTAATACAGATAAAACCTAATTGGCCTAGCCAGCGACTAGCCGCTTGCGGGGTGACATTGGCTATAAGGTGAAGAGGAGTCTTGTTCTTTATTCTCAATGAGGTGTATCCGTTTGGTTGCCGATATTCAGTGATCAATCCTAGATGAGTCACTTTTTCAAAAAAATCTCTACAGGACATAGGCTCCTCTCATGAAAAAGTAAAAATACAAATACTAAATTAAAGTTATGCTCATTTCTTCTCAACAACAAGTGAATAATATTTAACAATTAATTAGCATTTGAAATTAAATAAAATATTTCTTTGTTCGCTCTCTGAGTGGATGACAGAACATATCAATGAGCCTCTGAGCAGTTGAAATTAGCATCAACTAACGCCGATTTTTATTGTTTATTCTGGCTTTCAGGAACTGCCAAATTTCAGGAGAGTAAAGGACTGCTATCAGGGCCAAAAAGATCAGGCGGAATTTAAGCTCAAGGCTACTCACAAGAATACCTAATATAAAGAATGCTGATGCCATCCCTCTAATCTCACCGAAAATATCTTTTATTATCTAGATGGATGCGCGTTTAACCCATTGCAGAAACATCTATATCATCCTTGTTCGTTGTGGTACAGATATGGCACAGATATTTAAATAATTGTACCAACTCAATATATGGTCATGACATCAATTTATTGACTCATGTATAGTCTGTCTATTTGGAGAACATTCAGATGGCAAAGATATTGATAATTGGTATCATGACCGAGTTCTACAGCCAAACACAATCAAGACTGTTAATAAGTTACTGTAATAAGGAGTGTGAGTATTTGTATTTATAGATCTCCATAATTGACCTAACTCATTATCGGTTAAAAACCTATCGATTTTATTTTGTACCTTACCTACATCTGGAATGGTTAAATCATCCAAAGCATTACTAATAGCGAATTTCCTTACACGGCAGAATTTTAAAGCTTGTTTGCATAATTGGAATATACTTCCAGCAGAAACAGGGGATTTCTTTTTTATATTATCAAAACATTGAAGCCAATAGCGCGTTTCACAGTCTGATAATGCCATGTTCCCAATATTGGGATAAATATATTTATTTAGTTGAGCTATATGTTTATCAATACCTACGCGGTTGTCTTTTCCGTAGTTGTCTATTCAATACTCGATAGCATCTTTTACAGTGACTGGTTTTAATGATTCTTGCATATCTAAGCCAAACTGTAACTTTGGATCTTTACCAAAAGCCAACCAGTTACGACATTTATCCCGCGTTTCACGAGCTTGCTTGAGAGGCATATCAGGATAGCGTCCCTTTCTTTTCCGTGTAGATTTTTAAGTTTTTTGTCACTGAGTTTGTTGAGTTCGGCGGACATGATCACCTAAGATCTTTATACATTAGATTAAATCTAATTTAAGTTTTAAATAAAAATGAGAGGCTGCTGAAGCGAGACACTTCTCATTTTGTTAATTTTCCTTCCGTTGTTGTCGTTCAATAGCCATTCGTTATTTTTCATGCATAACAAAAACTTAACACTGTTGTGTGCGAGTTTTTTGGAATTTATTTCCCTGCTTTTTTTATCCTTAATGCGTCTTAATTAATTGATTCTACAGTGATAATTTTAATTATTAAAAATAATGGAAACTGTTTTTGATTTATTTTTTCAATTGATTACTCTTAAGCGGATGAGTGTTTAAAAGTGAAAAATGGGGAAATTATGCAGCAGGTACTAGCAACAAAATTAACTTTTATTAAATCTTTTGGAGAAACGGAGAAACAGGTGTTATCACCTGAATCTATTCGATTTTTAGAGGATTTAATTATCGAATTTTCTGACAGACGTACAAAATTATTGGATGAGCGTGTACATTGGCAGGAAAAGATAGATAACGGTTCATTACCTGACTTTATTTCGGAAACAGCTTCCATTAGAAATGGAGATTGGAAAATTCAGGGAATACCGGATGATCTCAAAGATCGTCGGGTTGAAATAACGGGGCCTGTAGAGCGCAAGATGGTCATCAATGCCTTAAATGCAAATGTAAAAGTATTTATGGCAGATTTTGAGGATTCATTAGCGCCTGAATGGGATAAGGTTATCAATGGACAAATTAACTTACGGGATGCCGTCAATGGGACGATCTCATATACCAATGAGCAGGGTAAGCGTTATGAGTTGAAAGCAGAGCCCGCAGTATTGATTGCCCGGGTTAGAGGGTTGCACCTGTCAGAAAAACATATCCTCTACAAGAACGAACCGATTTCTGGTGGGCTGTTTGATTTTGCTCTCTATTTCTACTTGAATCATAAGAAGTTACTGCAAAAAGGCAGCGGCCCTTATTTTTATCTACCCAAAATACAAAGCTACCATGAAGCGCAATGGTGGAGTGATGTTTTCAGTTTTACAGAATCACGTTTCAATTTGCCAACAGGTACGATTAAGGCAACGGTTTTGATTGAAACATTACCAGCTGTATTCCAGATGGATGAAATTCTGTATCACTTACGTCATCACATCGTTGGCCTGAATTGTGGGCGCTGGGATTATATTTTTAGTTATATCAAGACACTGAAAAATCATGCTGATCGCGTTTTGCCGGATCGTCAATCCGTTACGATGACACAACCTTTCTTGAGTGCTTACTCTCGCTTGCTGATTAAAACCTGTCATAAACGTGGTGCATTTGCAATGGGAGGAATGTCGGCATTTATTCCTAGTAAAGATCCTGTGCAAAATCAGCAAGTTTTGGACAAAGTCAGAGCGGATAAAGCGCTGGAAGCCAATAATGGCCATGATGGCACATGGGTTGCGCATCCAGGGCTTGCGGATATTGTCATGGAGATCTTTGACGCAAAACTGGAAGAGCGTCAAAACCAATTAACAGTTTTGCGCGAAGAAGATAATGCGATTACGGCTGAACAATTGCTTGCGCCTTGTGTGGGAGAAAGAACAGAAGAGGGAATGCGCGCAAATATTCGTGTTGCAGTTCAGTACATAGAGGCTTGGATTTCGGGGAATGGATGTGTACCGATTTACGGTTTGATGGAAGATGCTGCTACGGCAGAGATTTCCCGAACTTCTATTTGGCAATGGATTCGCCATGAAAAATCACTCTCCAATGGCAAAAAAGTGACAAAAGAACTGTTCAGAGAAATGTTAAAAGAAGAATTAGCTGTTATTAGACAGGAAGTTGGGGAGCAGCGCTTTAATCAAGGGCGATTTATGGAAGCTTCTGATTTGATGGAAAGAATTACCACTCAGGACAACTTAATTGATTTCCTAACATTACCTGGTTATCAGTTATTAGACTAACTTAAAGACAATAATGGCAAAAATATCCGATTAATTAAGAATAGGAAGTAGAACATCATGACCATGTCCCGGAAACAACAAATCGCTCAACTAGAACAAGAGTGGCAACAACCGCGTTGGAAAGGTATTACTCGTCCGTATAGTGCTGAAGATGTCGTTAAATTGCGTGGTTCGATTAATCCTGAACATACTTTAGCGCAAATGGGGGCGAAAAAGTTATGGAGCTTGCTGAATGGTAACTCGAAAAAAGGTTATGTGAACGCGCTTGGGGCGCTGACTGGCGGCCAGGCACTTCAGCAAGCTAAAGCAGGTATTGAGGCAGTTTATCTTTCCGGCTGGCAAGTGGCGGCAGATGCAAATACGGCAGCCAGTATGTATCCTGATCAATCATTGTATCCCGTTGATTCTGTTCCTAATGTAATCAGGCGTATCAATAATAGCTTCCGTCGTGCAGATCAGATCCAATGGTCAAATGGTATCGATCCAGATAGTCAAGAATATATTGACTATTTCCTGCCGATTGTCGCAGATGCGGAGGCAGGGTTTGGCGGGGTACTTAACGCATTTGAATTGATGAAAGCGATGATCGAGGCTGGTGCTGCCGCAGTACATTTTGAAGATCAACTGGCAGCGGTGAAAAAATGTGGACACATGGGTGGCAAAGTCCTGGTTCCGACGCAAGAGGCTATTCAGAAGCTGATAGCTGCACGCTTGGCGGCTGATGTATCCGGTGTACCAACCTTGTTAATTGCGCGTACCGATGCAGATGCAGCAGATTTATTGACTTCAGATTGTGATCCTTATGACAAAGCCTTCATTACTGGTAAGCGAACCTGTGAAGGTTTCTATTGTACACGTGCTGGCATTGAACAAGCTATTAGCCGTGGATTGGCTTATGCTCCTTACGCCGATGTTGTCTGGTGCGAAACCTCTACACCGGATATTGAAGCGGCTCGTTGTTTTGCTGAAGCCGTCCATGCTAAATATCCTGGCAAGTTGTTAGCTTATAACTGTTCACCTTCTTTTAATTGGAAAAAGAATCTGGATGATAAAACGATCGCCAGTTTCCAAGATCAGTTATCTGCTATGGGATATAAATTCCAGTTTATTACACTTGCGGGTATACATAGCATGTGGTTCAACATGTTTGATTTGGCCTACGATTATGCACGTGGTGAAGGAATGAAACATTATGTTGAAAAAGTTCAGGAACAAGAATTTGCTGCTCTTGAGCGTGGTTATACCTTCTCCTCACATCAGCAGGAAGTGGGAACGGGATATTTTGATAAAGTGACCACTATTATTCAGGGAGAGAGTTCTTCTGTTACTGCATTAACCGGATCGACAGAAGAACAACAATTCTAAATTTATTATATTGATGGAAATAATAAACGATAGGGGGAATTCTAAAAAGAATACCCCTTTACGTGTCGGATAAGGGTGGCTAAATATGGAAATAGATCTCGCACATTTAATTGCACAAACCATTTTGCAGGGATTTGATGCGCAATATGGTCGATTTCTGGAAGTCACTTCTGGGGCACAACAACGTTTTGAACAGGCTGACTGGCAGGCTGTGCAACAGGCCATGAAAAAGAGGATTAACTTGTATGATCATCATGTTGGATTGGTGGTGGAGCAATTGAAGCGCATTCATACTCCATTACAATATGATGAAGATTACATTGCCGAAGTTAAAGTGGTTTATACCCGTTTATTGCCTGACTATCCGCGTTTTGAAATTGCAGAAAGTTTTTTTAATTCGGTTTATTGTCGTTTTTTTAAACATCGTAATTTGAAACCAGAAAATCTCTATATCTTTTCTTCTCAACCCTCTTCGCGTTTTCGCCATATTTCTCGCCCATTATCACGGGATTTTTTTCCTAATGGGAATCTCGCATCCATGTTGCGAACCATCTTAAATGATTTGCCACTGCGTCTTAAATGGGAGGATTTGGATCGGGATATTGGTTATATCACGCAATATTTACAGAATACATTTTCCCAATGCGATTTATTATATTCCACGTTCCAAATTGCTAATGAACTGTTTTATCGTAATAAGGCAGCCTGGTTGGTAGGAAAAATCAGGATGGGGACGACGGTTTATCCCTTTTTGTTGCCGATTCATCACAATGAATCAGGAGGAATTTTTGTCGATACTTGTCTGACCAACTACGATGATGCCAGTATTGTTTTTGGTTTTGCCCGCTCCTATTTTATGGTTTACGCACCTTTGCCCGCAGCTTTAGTTGAGTGGTTGCGTGAAATTCTTCCGACGAAATCCACGGCAGAGTTATACATGGCGATAGGCTGTCAAAAGCACGGTAAAACAGAATACTACCGTGAATATCTGACATTCATTAATTCCACTCAAGAACAGTTTACGATTGCGCCCGGTGTGAAGGGCATGGTGATGCTGGTTTTCACTTTCCCGTCATTTGATCGTGTATTTAAAGTGATTAAAGACAAATTTGCGCCACAGAAAGAGGTTTCTCAAGAGCGTGTTCAAGAATGCTACCGTCTGGTAAAAGAGCATGATCGTGTTGGAAGAATGGCAGATACCCAGGAATTCGAAAACTTTGTCATTGATAAATGCCATATTAGCCCTGAGTTAATGGAAGAATTGCAAAAAGAGATACCAGAAAAGTTAGAAGATTTTGGAGATAAGCTCTTGATAAAGCATCTTTATATGGAGCGTAAAATGATGCCGTTAAACATTTATATGGAACAGGTCAATGAGGCACAATTGAAGGATGTGATTGAGGAATACGGAAATGCCATTAAACAATTGGCTGCTGCAAATATTTTCCCAGGTGACATGTTGTTTAAAAATTTTGGTGTTACACGCCACGGAAGGGTGATTTTCTACGATTATGATGAAATCTGTTACATGACCGAAGTGAATTTTCGGGATATTCCTCCGCCACGTTACCCAGAAGATGAGTTGGCTAGTGAACCTTGGTACAGTGTTGCTATTAACGATGTTTTTCCCGAAGAATTTCGGCATTTTCTATGTACTGACAAACGTATTAAGTATTATTTTGAAGAAAGTCACAGTGATCTATTTAAGGCAGATTATTGGCGAACTTTGCAAGAGAGAATTAAAAAAGGATATATAGAAGATGTTTTTGCTTATCGTCGTAGACAGCGATTTAGCCAGCGTACTGAAATGAACTAAATAAGAAATATAAGTCGTGATATTACAAGTGATATAGATAAAAATAGCGGTCATATGATGTTATTTTAAAATGACTGGCGATTTATTTATTAGTTTGTAATGGTATGATTTGAGTTGCGGAGATTAAGTTTTTTTTTAAAACATTTAGGGAGGAAATAATGGCTCAGGTCATTTTATACGGTGATATTTTACATCTTAAAAACAATCATGCTGATGGCAGTTATCTTGATGTTTATGGACAAGCAATTTCACTCGGTGAAAAGTATAATGTTGTTACTTCTGTTTCACCAAATCGTGATACTGGCTCAGGTTCATGGCAGATTTTATCGGCAGAAGGTAAAAGTTTAGGAACGGAAGTTTATAGTAGTGATACGGTATTTTTATTAAATTTCTATAGAAATAATGGAGGATATCTGAGAGTCAGTGGTAATGCTCCGTCACCAGAGCTCTATAATGTTTACACTGCGGATAAACCTGTACATGCCCTCGATACTGCAATATGGTATCTCTTTTCAGATACAACCGATGGATTTGATGGTAAAGTCCGTGAAGGTAATACTATTCGTTTACTGAATAAATTTAACCATGCACATGGCGGATTCCTTGATACTTGTTGGTTTGCAAATCAGCCTGGTGCTGTCTATGAAGTTCATACTTCTCTATTATCAGATAGAGATAATGGCACGGGTACATGGATATTATCGAAAGCTATTAATTAATAGTGAAATTGAAAGTGATTTTATTTTCTAATGGTGTTGATTAATTCGAAGAAATAATAGATAAGCAATGATAAATTTTCCCAATGCGGAAATTTTTCAATCTTAAATTTCCGCATTAAAGTTTGGATAAAACGACTATGCTTTTATTCCTGCAATGTGAGTAGTAAGAAAAATCAACGCTGGCTCTGGTATGTTTGGGAACCTCGCCTCAAGCGAGTTGTGGCGCATGTTTTTGGTGATTGAACTTCCTGAAGAAAAACATATTGTTGGAAAACATTATACCCAACGTATAGAAAGAACCAATTTGATATTCCGTACCCGTTTAAAAAGACTGAATCGAAGGACGATGGGCTATTCCAAATCAAAGGAGATACACGACAAGGTGATAGGGCGTTTCATCGAACGTGAATACTCTTCTTTATAGGGTGATCTAACTATTGGAGTCATGACCGTTTCATACGCGGCTCCCAGGCATACCAGAGCCAGCGTTGATTTTTCTTACTCCCCACAAACGACCACTGCTCATCCACTTCACAAATAAGATGAATGTCATCCCCGTCAAGAGGAAGCGTCGTCACGTTCCGGGGGTTGAGTTTTTAAGCGTTTTCATCACAGTAGCTGTTGCCACCTTCAATACGCGGGCCGTGTCACGGATGCCGCTGTTATTCATCGCCATCTCAATAAGCTGCTCTTTGACTCCCGGTTTGCAAGCTTGATAGGTGTATGCCAACTGAAAGACTTTATTGCAGGCATAGCAGCGGTAGCGGGGATAACCTCTATGACCTTTTCCATGTCCTTTGACCTCTTCTGGTTTGTGACAATAATGACAATCAACTTCTACTTTAGCCATGTTCCACCACGAAATACCGGAAGATTATCATAGCAACTAACTATTTAATACATGACCGACTTTTTCCTTATAGAGCACGTTATCCGGTTCTGTTGCATTAAGGGAAGAGCAGGTAATATGCGATCTTTTACAGAGTGAGTTGCCCGTGTCTTTAATTCGAAAGCCTTCAAGCGGTTACATTATCCTATCAAGATCATTGCTCAGTGGATGGCAGAGCGCGGTATTGAGGCAGACCATTCCACGCTGTATCACTGGGTTATCCGATTGACTCCATTACGGGATAAGGCATTCCGTCGGCGTAAACGTCCTACAGGACAGCGCTGGCGCGTTGCGCTTCTTTCGTAAGGCGATGCCACCCTGCTGAGCCTGAGGTCGTGACCCTTGATAAAAGTGGGGCGAACACCGCCGCACTGGCTACGCTCAACGCCGATAAACCCGAAGAAGAAACCCTCACTATCAGGCAGAGCAAATACCTCAATAATCTCATTGAGCAAGATCATCGAAACATTAAACGTCGGATACGGCCGATGTTAGGCTTCAAATCGTTTCGCCGGGTTCAAACGATTTTAGCGGGGATAGAGTTCGTTTCGATGCTGCGTAAAGGGCAATACTTACAACCCGAAGATAAGACATTGTCGCCGGCAAGGCGGTTTTATCGATTGACTACGTAAATAGTAATCAACCCCACATTTACTCAGACTTTCTCTGTTAATGCGACAGAACCAAATTATGAATGAGGTGCGGAATGACGGGTTTACAAAACTACGGCTCGACGATTTGCCACACAACTCCTGAAAAATACTGCTACTCTTTGTTATGCAAGGTATTTTCGCCTTTTTTCTAATGATGTTGGAACCTACTATGGGCAAACAAAACTTGACAATCAAGACGGTAGCTTATTATATGAATGCAATATTAAATAATATATCCAGTTTTGTGATCTGCTAACAAGAAAGAAAATTCTCGAAAATATAAATAAGATTATATTCATAAATAATGGCGATTTATTGAGTGTAGATAATTAAATAGGTAATTTTAAAGATGAAAACTATTAGAGGACTTACATAATGGCAGACAATAGGCAACTGAGTGCCACAGTATTTGTTAAATATGCTGAATATGGCTCAATAACGGGTCATGCTGCAATGCTGATTGGCGCAATTAATTCAGATGATCTTCATGATTACATAAATAATCAAGTAGATTTTAATCCCAAAAGACCTATCCAACAAGGAATTAGACAACAAAAATTTTGGGAAGATGCATATTTCAATTATGAAGGAACTTTTCAGGAATTTCAAGAAGCGTATCATGTCTATTATAGGTTGTATGGTTTGGATGTAGATAAAATGCTGAATGCAAGAAGAGCAATAAATCATACGAATGTGCATTACAATTTTTTAATTAAGAATTGTGCGACAATAATTGCCCGAATTTTAAAAGCCGGAGGGGTAGATCAATTCTTGAGTCCATTCAATAAAATATTTTATGGACATAATTTGTATTGGACACCTAAAGATATTGCTCAATTATGCGATAAATTAAAAAATATCAATATGGCAACAAAACACAAGTATGAAAACTGTCCGAAAAAACGTAATAACATTCGTAGCGTTCTGGCTGGTTTCAGATAATAAAATTTCTGTTATACCCTTCGCTTGGTTCTGTCGTATTAACAGAGAAAGTCTGTACGGAGGTGGGAATGATTACTATTTATGCAGTCAATCGATAAAACCGCCTTGCCGGCGACAATGTCTTATCTTCGGGTTGTAAGTATTGCCCTTTACGCAGCATCGAAACGAGCGCTATCCCCGCTAAAATCGTTTGGGCCCGGCGAAACGATTTGAAGCCTAACATTGGTCGTATCCGACGTTTGACGTGGCGATGGTCTTGCTCAATGCGGTTATTCAGGTATTTATTTTGACGGATTTCAATCCCCTGCTGAGGCGATCCTTCCGCATTGAGGAGGGTGAGCGCGGCGGTATCGACTGCCCGGTAAAGGTATTTCCACTGACCTTTCACTTTGATATAGGTTTCATCCATCCGCCACCGGGGGCCAACGGGCTTTTTGCGAGGTCGGAAAGCCTTGCCGAGCAGGGACACCAGACGTAACACCCAGCGATGTATCGTGGAATGGTCGATCTCAATGCCGCGCTCTGCCATCATCTCTTCGAGATTGCGTAGGCTTAGGGCATAGGCCAAGTACCAACGGACGCACTGGGCGATGATATCAACGGGGTAATGCAACCGTTTGAAGGCTTTTCGTATCAACGACATTGACGACACGCTTATCAACAAATAAGTGAGATATTACCGAGGCTTTGCTTATTGCAACAGAACCATTCCTACCACAGTGAAAACAATCTGCTAGCGTTCCCAGATATAAGCCACAATTTGTGTAGAGGTATACATCAAATCTACCGTTTCATTATCAGTTAATTTAATAAGTTAATTAATAGGCAAATGGCTTTTAGAACCGCAATTTTCAGAGATGAGTTTCTCCTGAGAGAAGCAATTTTTAAGATGACTACTCAGGTGCTTTCATAAATGAATTTATTAAATTTTAAAGATGTATATAAGCTGTTTAATATCTGAAAAGTATAATTGTTAGGGCTTACATGATAATAAAACAAGGAGGTCATATTTTAATTCCATCTTGCAAAATTAAAAAAAATTAAAGTTTAATAATATGGTTAGATTACATAAAAATGCATTTCATATTTGGTTTTATAAACACTCACTTACCAAAAATCGGGGTATTTAATTTTTCTGAAATATTATTATTATGAAAGAAAAAGTAAAGTTATGTTGTCATTAAAATATCTGGCTGCCAGCTTGGCTGATGGTAAGTCAATTATTAATAATGACTTACGTTGTCTGTAAACCAGTACAATGAAGGAAGCATGTCGCAGTATTGGAGCCAGAATTATTGAGGAGCCGAGAAGATTAATTATTTATGGAACTGGTGGTAAAATTAGCCCTGAAAAAAAGTCATTGATGCTCTCGGTTCGGGCTGGTCTTCCGTGTAATAACCGTCCTTGCTTGCCACAGTGAAACTCCCGCTGTGATATCGGGTGATGCAACTCTCAGAACTCGTGTGATGGAACCTTTACTGAATTCACTTGTTGAATTGGGTGGAAACATCACCAGTGTTCATATGAACGGAAAAGCACCTTTCATCAATTGGGGAGGGTATATTGGTGGTGAATACGAAATCGAAGGAAACATTAGTTCCCAGTTTATTACAGCAATCCTTTTCGCAGTCCCTCTTGCTAAAAAAAGTACTACAGTAAAAATCAAAGGAGAGATCCTATCATTATCCTATATTCGACAGGCATTAGAAGTTCTTGCAATAGCCGGAATCAAATTTAAGCATAATGAAAATTTCTCCCAAATTACGGTGTTCCCTGGTGAATATAGTCCTGCTGAATATATAATAACAGGCGATTACACTTCGTGTTCTTATCTGGTTGCAGTGGCGACTTTATTTCCATGTGATTTGACACTTAAAAATATCAATAGTAAGAGCTTACAAGGTGAGCAGGCTATTCTGGCCTTTGTTGAAGAAATGGGAGTAGAAGTTATTAGAAATGATCAAAAAAAACGAAATTAGGTTGATTAATAGAAAAGGTTTACTAACTGGAAACTATGAATTTAATGTCAGTAACTGCCCTAATATTGTACCTACATTAGCTTCAATAGGAATTTATGTCAACGGCTGTTTCAGAGTTACCGGGGGATCTATAACCCGTCTTCATAAATCGCCAAGAATAAAAGCAATGGTAAACGAGTTACTAAAATTGGGTGTTAAAATTAACCCCTTGATTATAAATGATGTTTATGATGGTTTCGAAATTCATGGAGCATCATCCTATTCTGGAAATTGTAGACTTTCTAGTTGGGGGGATCATCGTATTTTTATGTCTTTATTTGTAGCGTCATTACGTTGTAAACAAGCTAATTATATTGATGGTTATGAAGATGTCCATTGTTCATTCCCATCTTTCTTTAAAGAATTTGAGCAACTTGGTATTACATTCAAAGAAATGATTTACCAATCTGAGTCAGCTTATTAATTTTATTAAGGGTATCAATATGAATATCACAAAAAAAATGTACGAACAGGGTTATGTTGTAATACCTGAAATAATAGGCAAAAAAGAGATTGAAGCTATCAGAGATTTTTATAAAAAAACCTCTGAAATAAATAATCTTTCAACTCTTGGTTATGACTACAATTTATTGATAGTGATGAATGTTCAGATAATATCCTATAACTCTGTCATGCATTTCTATGGATTTTGAAAAAGATAATGTTTTTCG
>NZ_NKHQ01000095.1:0-10493 GCF_014467265.1 Xenorhabdus sp. TS4
CGTTAAAAGGGATGTGAAGTGAAGGCTCTCAGAGTCTGAACTAGTAACGCCCCTCTGGGGCGAAATCAAAGCCGCCTTCTATGAAGGCGGATTTTTACTTTCCAAGTCTTCTTACTCATGGTAAAGCCATCAGTAAGCAGATTTTGTCCTCCCTGAGGGCGAAAACGTGCGATAGCTGGTCGCCAAAAACAAACAGCAAATTAGCGTTAATTTACTAATCCCTGCGGGAATCTATCTCCTGCTGGAGATACCTCCCGTCATTTCTGGAGGTATCCATAAATAACAAATTCCAAAACCTTAAATTGGTTTATCGTCAAGGTGGTCGTCGCTGGGAGCGTGTCTTTACAGATACTCTTTACGCGAATGTGAAGCGTGTCGCTGACTCGTTTCCTCCGACCGTTCTTTGGCGCATCCTGCCAGCTTACAACTCGGAACCCTAAAGCTCGGCTTTGGCCGTGACCTTTCAATAACCCATGCGGGTACACTTCCCCGCACGGAGTAGGTGTACCCATCAACTTTGGAGTACACCTTATGAACCAAGTAACTAAATTGGACCTCGCCCAAATCCGTCAACAAGCCATCAATGATGGTCTGTTGGTGGACTGTTCCTCTATTGGCAAACAAGCTGGATTCTTGGCGAATGCCGCAGTAACTCCGGCTATTGTAGATGGAATTTTTGGGGCAGATGGTAAGCACTCGGTAGATGATTTCCTGTTTGTGTTTTTGCAGCTTTGTGTTGCACAAACCAAGATAGCGTTTACCGACAACAAAGAATTAGAAAAAATTCGTCTTTACTACCCCATGCCTACTGTAAATGGTTTTATTAAACCGACTGAGGTAGTAATTATGTCTGATCCTGAAACAGCAGATGTCACAGTCATGATGGCCTCGGAAGAAGGCACTCATTTGTGCTTGTGACATTCACAAAATTCGCCTCCGTTTCGGGGGCGACCTTTTTTAAACCCTTCGCCGGGGAGAACTCCCCGGCTGGGGAGCCTCCTTGGCACATCCTCCCGGTGTCGGGGTTTCCTTAAAACCCTGACGACGGGGGTTTAAGGAAGCCTCGATGCTGGGGTTCACGCTAAGGAGAAAACCTATGTCTTACTACAAAGCTGACACCGTTCGTGAAGCTGTTAACGGAAACTGGCTATTCATCTTGGCGGCTCTAGCGCCCCATCTGGAACCAGCTCTCCGTAAGCCTGGTCGTCATGTTTCTTGCCCTATCCACGGTGGGAAAGATGGCTTCCGACTGTTCAAAGATGCCCACCTGACTGGTGGCGGCGTATGCAATACATGCGGTGCCAAACATGACGGTTTTGAGTTGCTGATGTGGCTCAATGACTGGGACTTTAAACAGTGTCTGAGCGAGATTGGTGATTACCTGGGAGTTGAGAAAGAGCAACTTCAATATCAACAACCTTCTGCACCGACACGAGCTCCTGCCCAGGCCAAAGTGCCTGTTCAGCAAGGGCCTATGAAGGTGAACAACAAGGTTCTCGATTCCAAGAATCGCAAAAAATCCATTGCCGGTACTCTGATTGCCCACGGTAAAGCTCCTTACGAGCATAACGAAGATAATGAGCTCAGCTACTTTGCCTTCATCCGTAACAAGAGCGGCTTGGAACGCACCATTTGGGGTGTGGATCTTGAAAGAGCTATTGGTGAAAGCGAAGCCAAGTATGGGGATGAGATAGTCATGACAAACCTCGGGCACGAGCCTGTAACTGTTGTCGTTGAAGTTAAAGACGAGCAGGGGAATGTTGTGAAAGAACAACCTATGCAAACACATCGCAACACCTGGCTGGTGGAACGTCGTGGCGCTACGGTAACGCAGTTCCGCGTTCGCTCGAACGGTGGTGTTGAGCCGGTGAGTCACCATGTTGAGTCGGCCTCAGTGGTCAACCGCACGACAAAAACTCCGGCACCGCAAGCACAAGTTGCGGCCACACAACTGGAAGATCAAAGCAGCGAAAACAAGCCGAAAGTTGTTCCGATGTTTCGTGAACAACCCAAGCCTTGGCTGCTTGAGCTCCAAGAAGAAATGGAGAAGAGAATGGAGCGCGAACGCGCTTATAGTGTTCGTCTCCGTGAGAAAATCGAGAAGGTATGGAACGAGTGTTTGCCGTTCTCCAGTCATGTGACTGAGCCAATGCGTCTGTACTTCAAAAACCGCGAGCTTCTGTTCAAGGTTGATGAAGTAGAAAAAACAGACTGCCTGCGGTTCAAGCCGGCGATGGCCTACTACGACGAAGATGGCAATGAAGTTGGGAAGTTCCCGGCTATCGTCTGCGCTATCCGAGATGTGGAAGGCAATCTGGTAACTCTCCACCGCACCTATCTCACCCAAAACGGTAAGAAAGCCAAGGTCGGCAACGCCAAGAAAATGATGCCCATTCCAGACGGTTTGGATGTCAATGGCGCGGCTATCCGCCTCGGTGAACCGATTGAGGGTATCCTGGGTGTTGCAGAAGGGCTGGAAACGGCTCTGTCCGCTTATCGAGTCACTCAAATCCCGGTTTGGTCAACGGTCAATGCGACCCTGATGGAGTCCTTCGAGGTTCCAGAAGGTGTTCACACCGTACTGATCTGGGCTGACAAAGATAAGTCTGTGACTGGTGAGAAGTCAGCGAACGTGCTGAAAGCCAAGCTGGAAAAGCGCGGCATTCGTGTGTACGTCCTGCTGCCTAAACTCCCGATCCCGCCCAGAGCGAAAGGGATTGACTGGAACGATGTCCTGATGAGTCAGGGAAGCCTCGGTTTCCCGAATGCTCGCTACCTGCGCGATTTCATTGCGAGAAGGAGAGCTGAGTATGGCTGTTATTGATGTCTCAAAGGTTGATACAACGCCTGGTAACGACGCGGTATTCCCCTTCTCTCCCCCTGAGGGGTGGGAGGGGGACTCTGCGGCCTACGTTGAGCTTATGCGGTCTCGGTATCGTCATCTGATGCACGGCCAGAGGATGATGGTGGCAGCCTCCTTCGCAAGAAGGGAGTCTATTCAAGTTATTGACCCGTTTGCTGATGAAGCAACGAAGATCATTAACTCAATGAAGATGAACAAGGTGAAGCCAACGGCTTTGTCTGCCTAAAACTTTAACCCTGAGGGGGTGTTCATGCCCTCCCGGACATGGTTCGCCTCCTCATCAACAATGGAGGTAATCATGAGAAAGTTTTTGTGTATTAAGAAGTGGTTCGTGCGTCTTTTCTCTCCTGATAAGAAGACACTGGGAGCTATCGGTGAAGATTTGCGCAAGGTCGCTGTCACAGCCATCGGTGTCGGTATTGCAGGATTGGCTGTATCTGGGGACACCATTATCTTCAAAGAAGGCGGTTTGGTGTTGGTCATTGGGATTATCCTGTGGGTCTATGGTATAATTTTAACTAAGGTCAGCAATTCCTAAGGAGGTCAAATGGACGCTTTTACATTAGGCATGTTGGGGTTGTTCATATTTTTCACTGTCGTCACTGGCGGCAGTCTGTATCTCTACCATGAGAGACAGAAAGAAAAAAAGCATCACAACGCCTAAGTAATAACCGCGAACATGAACCAAAGGGCCAGCAATAGCTGGCTTTTTTTTATGGTGCGCCGAGCATGGCGCGTAGCGCCTTGATTGGCGCTGTTAGTTAACCGTACGTACGGTGGTGTGAGAGGACGACGGGAGTGATCCCGTCTCCTACTCGATCCTGGTGTTTATATGCGTTACATGTCACACTTGCCAAATGTGGCATGTAACGATAATGGCGAAGCGATGAGAATATCTGATGAAGATGTGACCGCAGCCAGCGTTTACCTTCTTCGATCTGTTTCCCGTCCCAAGTTCTGGTTTGATACTCCTCGTGAACTCAAGGCGGAGGCGGTCGAGAAGTTAAACGAACTCAGCAAGGATGGGCAGTCTATTTCGTGGTGGGTAGGTAAGTACCTCACCATCGACCAGCAGGCCAAACTGGCGACGTCTATCCGGCAAAGCCGTAGGCGGGGTGCAGGGACAGGAAAGAGCATTACCATCAGCGATAAAGCACACCGTATCTTGAAGCGGTTATCAGAGGTTGATGATTGCAACTTTTCAGAAGTGATCGAGAAACGCTTGGTGCGAGCCTACAACCGTTCATGGGATGACAAATAAACTGGCACCAGGGGTTGCATTTTAAAAACCCGTGATAGCATCTAAATGAACCCTAACGCATAGGGGTACTGGCGGCGATGCCGATCACTATCCCGACAATGGAGAAATTGACCATGATGACACTGACTACCGTCTCGAAGAAAACCTCAAGCAACTCGGCTCTTGTATTCTGGCGCGTTGGTACAAAACGAAAGGGCATCCTCGATGTCCGTATTGATTTTGACCACGAAGAGGTCGATCTCCTGGCTGAGCTCGTAGCCATTCGCTATCTGGCGCTGGATAAGCAGGTGTTTTGTCGAGAACCTGGTGCTGGTTCGGGTTACAAGCTGGTGGTATCTAAAGGCGCGATCAAGAAGTTAGCGCTGGGCAAATCCAGCAAGAAGTTTGCTTTCAAGTTTGCAGCTTGCCTCACCGGTCGTTTGAAAGGCGCTACCATTGAGGTTTCGCAGAGCATGGAGTTTATGGATGAGCGGGGTGAGGGCAATGTTGAGCTTTTTGATGCTGACAAGCAGGCTTACACCCAGACCCATGACGAGATCTCGACCCCAGCCATTGGTCCTGTCCTGGTAACTCAACATGCCATCGATCAGTACCAGGCTCGGATAACCTCTGGAGACCCCAAAAAACCTTGGGCGTCACTTGTTGGCCGCCTCCAGCACCCGGAACTACAGGTCCAGCCCTTTGACGAGAAGGTGGCTCGCCATAAAGCCAGAAAGTATGGTCGCGTTGATAACGTGGAAGTCTGGGGGCATCGTGATTCCAAGTTCAAGTATCTGATGGTGATCAACGACGACAACAAAAAACGTGTTCTTGTGACAGTCTTCGAGCGCAACGAATAATGGCTTGGAATATCCACCAGCACCTTAAAGCCTGCCCTGACCATTTTGGGGATGTCTTTTTAGTTCTCAGTTCTTCGCTTTGGCTTCCGTGATTTTTGCCATTTTTTCTGCGTATTCCGGGTCGGGCTGTTTCACGGTGGGAGCGGCTCTGCGCCAGACTATGCCCATCTGACCACAGTAGCGGTAGAGTGAACTTTGTGAGAGCGATATGTTTAATCATTCATTGATTTTATGAGTAATGAGTTCAAGGCTACAGCCTGACCTGTTTTTCCAACGCCTGTATCTGGCGTTGTTCGGGCGTTAAGGCTTTACCGGCAGGCGTTACCCCCTGTATTTCGGCCTTATACTGGCGGATCCATTTTCTCAAGGTACTGGCATCAACGGCCAGTGAACGGGCGATATCAATAACCCGTTGATGATGGAGAACAACCTGCTGAACCGCTTCCAGCTTAAATTCAACGGAATAGTGGCGTTTGGTCGGTTTCAATTTCATTGTCATACCTCATTGTCATGTTAATAACATTAGCAGGCTTTTGAGGTGTCCGGATTTAATGTACTACTACACGAAGATTGCCGCTGAAAAAGGGGCCGTCCATCACATCACTACAGTCACCTGTTTAATTGTTGGAGTGAGAATATCATCTCCATGACGGTGACCAAAATTAGTGTGCCACTTCACTTTTGATTGAATAAAAAAAACAATCTCCTGTAGGTTTGTTATTTGTGGAAATTTTAATCATAAAATCTGTGCCATAGTCTCGTTCATCTATTGAACACAATACCCAATCAGCACTAGATATCTGATTGTTAATTATTTTTTTGATTCCGTTTCAATAACGTGTGTGTCATTTCTCATTTTATGCCTATCATGTATTAATACTGAAGATTACGAGCGGCAGCTTCTAAGCGTGTTACCCCTCGCTTATCATAGCGTTGTGTTGTGGCAACACTGCTGTGCCCCATTGCTTCCCTGACTGTCAGCAAATCTTCGCCGTTTTCTAATAGCTTTGTCGCGTATGTCCGGCGGCAGTCGTGGGGTGTAAATGAGTCTATACCTGATTCTTTTACTAATTTATCAATAATATAACGTATTCCGTCCGTTGTTATTCTATCGCATGTCACATCATCATTTTTACGAATACGCGTGAATACAGCCCCTGAATGATCTCCTCTTACAGTATCAATCCATAATTTAGTGCGACGGTAAGTATCATCAGGCATGAAATTGGTACGTTCTTTATTGCCCTTCCCCATGATCTTGACTGAATAACCGTCAAAATTTATGTCTCTGTACTCCAATAGGGTGACTTCAGCTCGACGGAGCCCACAGCCCAACATCAGGGAAATTATGGCGGCATCACGTATAGCGGTCGCAGTATTTATACTGTCAACATACTGATAAATCATGCTGATTTCTTTGCTACTAAGTGATCGCCCTCGACCAATTCTATTACCGCGAATTCGTCTTATGCTTCTAATATCTTGATAAGTATCACTATCTATGATTCGGGAGGCTCTGGCTTCTTCAGCGACTCCCTTAATGGCACTTAAAACCAGATTGATACTGTTAGGTGTCTTTTTCTCAATGATTAGCTTTTGGAGTACTAACTGAACAGAATCACGATCCAAAATTGACCAATCGAAGCTGAACGGGTCCGCAGCACGAAAGAGTTTTACTACTGTACTCAGACAGGAACGCATCGTTTTTTGACTCTGCTTTGAGCGCAGTCTTATCAAATAACTTGTAGCCGGATTATTCACATTTTTCGTATTGTTACTTACATCGACAATGCTTGTTACGGCGTCACTTAATATCAACTCCCCCATCAGCCTCTCCTTTGTGCTAAAAATCGGTATGAAATTTATGATTGATTCTGGCACGTTTAACTGTAATGCCATCGTAAATCGTCAAAAATTTTTCATTACTACATTAAATGTATATTTAACTGAGTAAAGGGTAACACAGCTACCGATCAACCGAAAAGTGACAATCTGGACTAGCGGGAGCATTTGAACAGAAACTTACGGTTTCACCACTGATAATGATGTCCAAACCGTAAGTTTCTTCACGCAGATGACAGAAAAATATTATGACTGCTTTGACGCTGGCAACCAGCGGTACAGAGTGGGAATTGACACCCCAAGGTTATTGGCAACGTCTTTTGGGGGAACACCGCTTGCTAGCAGCTTTTTAGCAGATTCCAGCTTACTGCTGGTCATTTTCGGTTTTCGTCCACCTTTCCGGCCAATCTCCCGGGCTGCATCCAGTCCGGCGCGGGTGCGCTCAATAATCAGCTCACGCTCCATTTCAGCCAGGCTGGCCATCACATGAAAGAAAAACCGTCCTGATGGCGTGCCGGTATCAATCGCATCGGTGAGACTTTTAAAATGAACTCCTTTTTTGTGAAGTTCTCCAACCATATCAACAAGCTGTTTTACGCTACGTCCCAGCCGGTCGAGTTTCCAGACGACCAGCGTATCATCTTCGCGCAGCATTTCCATGGCCATCGTTAAGCCAGGGCGTTCTGCACGAACGCCGCTCACTTTATCTTGATAAATTTTTTCACATCCAGCCCGGGTTAACGCTTCAATCTGTAAATCAAGGTTCTGATCTCGTGTTGACACTCTTGCGTACCCAATCAGCATAAAATTACCATCCGAGAGACTGTATCCATGGCCAGAATTCTTGCCCATGTCTGTCTTTAATTTTTTTAACTATCTCAGTGGAAAGACGATTGTCGATCCCATTTAATAACATCTGTTTGCGGTTTGAAATACGTTTCCGAGCCTCAAAATCCTTTTCACTGAAGAGTTCTTCATGGCATTTCATCAGTGATGCACGCTCAGCCATGACACTGGAATGGTTGAACAACCAACGCAGGAAGGCAAAACTATCTGGGTAACGAAACCACAGATTGCCGTACATTTTCATATAATCGGTCGCGGTATCCGGTTGTGCCAGATTACTGTCATGCCAGATGGTCAATGGCAGCGGATCGGAATTACCACAGAGGAGCTCGGCGAGATAGATGTTGGCACAGAAGCCTTGTCGCAGGGCGGTCGCTGCTTTGACCCAGTCATCATTCATTATATGGAGCAAACCAAGTTCATAATAATAGGGCGGATAGTTATCGGCATTCTCGTTAAGCACCGTCTCTGCGCGAATTTTGTCACCGGCTCGCAGTGTTTCTGAACCCAACAGATAACGAATGCCCTGATTATCATTGGGGTTGTAGGCCAGCATTTTGTCAATAAAGGAGGCTGCGTCTTTATGGCGGCGTAGTCGCATGTATGCCAGTACGACGCCGTGCAAGGCGCGCAGAAACGGACGATTTTCCAGATACCCCCATTCAATGACACCATGAAACCCTTCGGGGATTAAACATTCCCCGATTGCAACGCCGGCTAACGCGGCATCCAGGGCTTTTTTAGGCTTACCTTGTCGGTGAAAAGCAAATGACAGATGGGCATGACTGTCAATGAACTCCGGTTCTCGTGCAATGAGCTGTTCAAGCTCGGCGATATAGTATTTCTCACTCATATTACCGGATTGGTAGGTATTCAGGAGTTCATCAAATTCATCCGCCACGGAGGAAAATCGTTCTTCCGGGTAAATGAAGCAGCCAACATTGTCCAATACGTCAAATTGCAGTTTGTTTTTCATTTTCGTCTCTCAAATCTGTCTGCTATTTTTTATCAAAACTCATTGAGAGGATAGGCAATTGAGAATAGAGTTTCAAGAATGGATTTTGAGAATCACGATGCCTTGATGATGGGTTATACGAAAAAACCTCTTTGTGATTCTCACAAACGCTGGATTGCAAGAATTACAAGAGGAACAAATGATGGCTAATGAGAAATTTCTGACACAACGCCAACGCTACCGGCCTGTAACTCTGCCTCAAGACTTTTCTGATGAAGAAATGGTTAGAGACTGGACGCTATCGGCAGCCGACAAGAAGGAAATCAATCGATACCGTACTAACTATCGTTTGTTTATCACTATCCAGCTTTGCGCTGTTCGTCGGTATGGCAGGTTTCTTACGGAAGTGAATAACCTCTCGCCGCGAATTGTAGGTTATCTCAACAACCAGCTGAATTTGCCACCCTCGCTGAACATCACAGCTCCGGACAGGGAGGCGACCTTTTCTGAACAGCGTAAGCACATTCTGGCCTATCTGGGGTTTTCTAAATATGACGAGACTGCACAAACCTCCCTGACAATATGGTTATCCCGGCAGGCTGAACAGGGGCATTTACCGGACGAGTTGTTTCTGAGCGCCGAAGCGTATTTGTTGAATGCCAAAGTGATGCTACCGGGGCCAAGTATCCTGGAGCGTCTGATTATCAGTGTCTGTTCTAATGTACATGAAAAACTGTTTGAGTCATTATATAAGCAACTTTCCGGTGGAATCAGGCTGGCTATTGATGAAATGTTAATGGCCTCTCAAGGGGAGCAACGATCTCTGTTCTATCTTTTGAAAGAATTCCCGCCCTCAGCCACAATCACGTCAATTCAACACTATCTGGAACGCTATTTGTCTCTTGACCGTATTGGTATTGATACCCTCGGGTCGCGAATGGTAGATCCTGCTTTTATGGATTATCTCTACAAATTAGCGCTTCGATACGATGCCAGAGATATCAGGCGATTTAAAGAAAACAAACGTTACGCTTTAATGCTTTGTTTCCTGCTGGAAACAGGGAAAGTACTGTTAGATTATCTGGTGAAAATGCATGACCAGTACATCATGGATATGTTGCGTAAGGGAAAACAAAAATACGAAAAGAAACACCGTGAATTTCGTCAGCGTCAGAAGAAAGCTATTGATATCATGCTGGAGACAACACATTTTCTCCTGAATTGGTTGGATGATAAACCCTTAAACAAAGCGGATCTGTGGCACAGGATTGATGAAAAGAGACTGCTGAAATCGGTGGCAGACTTGCACATCTTTAAACAACTGGAAGAACGTGGATATGGCGATATTCTGCTGGCTCGTTATCCCAGTTTGAGAAAATATTTCCCAGCGTTCCTGCATCTGCCATTTCAGGCTAAACCGGGAACGGAGTTACTTCTGAAAGCGATTCAAGTGATTCGCCAGCTTGACGCCGGCGAATTGAAAAAACTGCCTCAAGATGTACCCACCGATTTTATCCCCCGGGAACTTCGGCGTTCTCTGAAAGGAAAAGAGGGTAAAATCCAACGTAATGCTTGGGAGCTGGGTGTGGCGATTGCTATTAAGGAAGCCTTACGTTCCGGAGATCTGTTTATACCCAAGAGTAAACAGCACATCTCTTTTTGGGATTTGATGTTAAATCAGCATCATTGGCAAGATACCCGTGATTCTGCCTACCATGACTTTCAGCTCCCCTTCAAAGATCAGATAAAAGCACACTTGCTCCTACGTTTTCATCAAAGTGTGGAGGAAGGGGTTTCGGGAGCAATGGAACAGTGAACGCCGTTAAGTGGTCAATTTAAATAGCCATTTAATTATAAATCAATAGATTAATTTTCTTCATTGAAAGG
>NZ_NKHQ01000096.1:0-10768 GCF_014467265.1 Xenorhabdus sp. TS4
CCTTTCAATGAAGAAAATTAATCTATTGATTTATAATTAAATGGCTATTTAAATTGACCACTTAACGGCGTTCACTGTTCCATTGCTCCCGAAACCCCTTATTGGTGGCGACTCAAGCAGGGTTTGCAATACAGGGAACGATCATCCTGCGAGGCCGAAGCCTCCCCTACCTGAACCGCCATTGAACGGGCGAGCGCAGGCACACTGGCAGAAACTTCCTACCAGTGGATCGTTCTATCAGGGTTGCAAATCCCCGGCTATCGGATTTTGCCAATAGCGTTATCAGGTTAACGGGTTGGATAAAATATTTCAATAAGATAATCATATAGATGGAACTTAGTTATTTTCGTAAAAGATTGATAAAAATGGAACATGCAAAACCAGTATTAATGCCCCCTTAGGCCATGCCTAGTTAAGTTAACAAAACTTTAGGCAGTTCCGGCTAACAATCCTAAGATCTGCCATTTCTCACACCTTAATTTAATCAATTAAATTTTATGACGTATAATCGACACAGATAAGCCTGCTGGCACAACCCGCAGAAAACATGCCCCGTATGGGCTACCCTGCTACATTCCCCACATACTTCCGGAGATTTGGAGCATAACCATGAGCAACACAACTCACTATGAAAACGCCAACTTCCTGCGTGAACTGGCAGAAAATCTGCTCCAGATCATGCCCAGCGCCAACGCAGCCCGCAATGCGGAACTTCTGCAACGGTTAGCTAACGAGGAACTGGCCCAGGCCGAGTACGAAGAACGGGTAAGAGCCAAAGTTGCGATCGCCCGCGCCGACAGTCGCCCAGGCATGACCACCGGACAGCTTCGCCAGCAGTTGCAAAGCCGTTATCAGGAGTCACGCGATGCCGTATCACGTTGAATGGAAACAAGGCGCTATCGAGGACGTTATGGCACTTTTTGACTATATCGCAGAAAATTCATCACTCTGGGATGCCAGAAATGTGACGGATCGCCTCCTGAATTCCACTGACAAACTGGCAGAATTTCCCCGCCTGTACGAAGTGGACACACGCTATGGCGAGGACGTGCGCCGCATCAGCCTGGCAGGACAGCATGTCCTTTACGAAGTAGACGATAAGGCGAAGCAGGTTAACGTGCTGGCTGTAGAGTATCATGTGTTATTAGATCAGAATGAAGCTATTATTTTTTTGAAAGAATTAGGAAGTGATTTAAAATCAATTATTAATAGTAATATTTTCCCAATAACAGATGTTTTATCAAATTTCGCCGCAAATATAAAAGATATTCCTGGTGTTTTAAAAGTTGCAGAAAATTTTAAACCTATAAATATTGGAATATTTTCTCATATAATAAATGAACTAAAAGGAAAGGGAATAAAAGCTATAGAATATTTAGGTAAAAATGGGGAAAGATATATAAAGATAACTGATCATCCAGGTATTAGGAAGTATTTAAACTCGACAAGATATCTTATAAAAAATAATGGAGGTTGGGATAGGTTCTGTAGCTATGGAAAGTAGTGTTGTTTCAGGAGCTAGATTTGGTATTATATTTTCAGCTGGATATAGAGCTGTTGAATTACTCCTTAAGGATGAGTATACCTTAACTAATTTTTTTGTTAATTTATCAATGGATATGGCTAAGTTAATTGTAGCAACAACAATAGCTAGGTTGGTAGTAACAGCAGCTACTTCGCTCATTATTACCACCACCTTAAGTGCTACTGCTATAGCTTTCGGTGTTTTCGTCGTTGGAGCAATTGTTGTCTGGGGGTTAATGGAACTAGATAATAAATTTAAAATCAGTGAATCTATAATTCAAAGATTAAAAGAGCATAAGGCAAAGCCTCCTACACCTTATCATCCTGATCAACTTTTCAATATGTTGTGACGGTATTCACGTGGTTAATAAAAATGATCCATCAAAAGTAAAAATATTTATTGCTGCACTTATATTTATGGGTGCCTCTATAATTGGAGCTATAGCATCAATTATAGATTATCAAAGGCTTTTAACCAGAAGTGACATTGTTACATTCTCAGCGAAAAGTTCTTTTTTTATTTGGTGTAGCCCATTGTGTGTATATATATCCATACTTTTATTTAAGTCAATTTTAAGAAACCACAAGGTAAATTTAAGTAATAAAAACAAGGTTACTTTAAGTAATAGGATTGGTGGGTTGCTTACTTTCATAGGTATGGTTGGATTTGTTTTTACGTTTCTTTTTTCTTTTTATGTTGATTTTAAACTTAAAAGTGAAAATTATTTTTTATGTGCAAAATCATCATGGATGGAAACAAATAAGTATGTGAAAAACATATCATTATGTAAATAAGCATAGCTTATGCTATGCTTACCTCTAATTAAAAATTTCTGTTTTCCCATATACTATAAGCTGATGTTCCAGCTGTTATATGATTCCATGATATGGATTTGTAGTTTAGTAAAACTCTTTCATGTGGCATAGCATCAAAGTTATTTATAGAATGTGGGTATATACAAGAAATATCAACAATAGTAGCCTCAGTTATTTTCACTTCATAAAACAACTCTAATTGTCCAGCTTGGCTGGTTCTGTAAAAGATAAATTTGCCATTTAGGGACTCGTTCGAGTCTATTGCCATAGCTAATAATGGGGAAGTTTATCTATTGGTTTTATGAATTGTATTGGTTGATGGCTGACATTTTGATCTCGCGTTATTGTGTGGTTTAAGCTAAGTACCTGTATTTCGTCCTCGTGTCCGTTTTGATACCGATTTCCTATCGAATCTGGTGTTGAACATCCCGCAGATATGAGACCTTGGTTTTTACCATTTAAAGATAAATAAATCATTTATGACATAAAATTACCATCCTAGTTATTTAGAATTAGATTTGATTATTACAATTCTTAACATAACATATAGATGAAATCAAACAAAGAAATATGAAAAATATTTCTTTGTTATTATTTTTGTTAAATCACTATTTTTATTTGGTTATCTTCTTTAAAATAAAAATGTAATCCGACTACTTTTCTACCTTGCTTTACTGTATCCACTTTTACTTCTAAGTTTGTTTTTTTATTTAATTCATCAACGGAAGGTTTTATTACCCATTGATTAAGAGCTCTAAATTGAAGATATTTATTTCCTATCCCTAAGATAATCCTAAATTCATCAAGGGGAATGTATCTATTTTGAAAGTCAAATCGTTGTATGAGTAATTCATATAACCTAATGCTGTATGCACTTGCCAATGATGATACATTCTTTAATAGTATCTTAGTGAAAGATCCTTGTAACATCGTCAAGTAAGGTAGAACAGAGTCAGAAAAAGTTATTTCAATTTTTCCTTCTCCTGAAAGGTAAGTAGCCCTTTCTTGTAACCATCTAACTTCTCGTTTAATATTCTCATCTTTGATGAAAATAGTTCTATCCCAAAGCCTATCTATAGCTTTATTTAATTCTCTTTCTGCGTTTTCTCTACCCATTTCAGGAAAATTACAAAAGAATTCAGATGCTGTAATAGTCATTTTTTTCTGATTATCAGCCGGAACATCAAAAGCTTTTAATTTGCAGATGCAAGTAAGTAAGAAACGCTGTTCTTGCAAAGTCAATTTGTAACTAGCTTCAATTAAACTGTTAGATTTTATAGCAACTTGGCTCATCATAATTTAATCCATGTGAAGTATAGATATGATAATAAGCTATACAATATATTATTGGTATAGAATATTTTTTTTTCTATACCAAGATCTGTGGATATCACCGTAATTTTCTATGCGCTTTACCGTAATTTTCTATGCGCTTTAAGGTAAAAGTACCGTAATTTTCTATGCGCTTTACCGTAATTTTCTATGCGCTTTGCCTAAAAAATCATTTAAAATCAATTATATACAAGCACCATAAGGTTTATAATTTAAAAGAAATAAGGTTAAATAAGGGGAGAGATCTGTGGATAACAAAGAAAAATAAGATTTAATTCAGCTTTTTTGTTTTGCTCTATCCTTAAAATTCCTAACAAACCTACAAGGGGTTACAAGATCAAATCCGCTGTCTTCGACTCTATGCACCTGCTGTTACATTACGTTTCGTGCCGATGGGTTCGCTTTGCTCACGGCTTTGCAGGGCTGAAAGATTTAGTCCCCCTTTGTATCGGCGGTTCAATCCACGAAGATCCCAATAAATCCGAAGAGCAGCCTTCCATGCCTTAACAGGCATAAATCCACTTAAAAACCTCTCTGAGCCATTTTTTAGATATCAACACAGATTCCATCATCAAGAGCAAAAAAATCGCTCAAAATCGTTTTGAGGCGGTTTTATCAGTGATATTTTAAATATGGCGTGATTGATATTGTGAAAAGAGGCACAAACTGTTGATCATCACGGTCACCATAAATGTTGGGCGTGATCCATCTGTTGATGCAAGATACGGGCGATCAGGATATCGCTGTCTCGGACAGTGTAAAAAACAGTGTGGCGCTGAAATTCTATCCGTCTAACACCGTATACTGCCGGATAATCCCGTCCAATATCGGGCATATTTGCCAGCGTCTCTAAAAATGCGTTCAGAGCGTCTGTATAGTGATCCGCTTGGGCTTCCCCAAATTGTATCAACGTATAATCATAAATACTTGCAAAGTCCTCCGCAGCACGTTCTGATAGCCTATACACGATGTCGCTGTTTCCTCTGTTCAGCAATCTCCCGCAGCGTCAACGCACTTTCCCCGCTTTCCAGTCCCTCGATCACCGCGTTACGGATGGCTTCGTCCTGATATTCCTGTTGTTCCAGCAAACGCAATGCCGAACGCATCACTTCGCTGGCTGAACCGTAACGGCCACTTTCAATCATCCGTTGCACAAAACCGTCAAGTTGTTTCCCCATACTGATGGACGTAATTTTTCTCATAGTGGACACCTGTATTAACTGTTAATACATCAAGCATACTGCAAACTGATTTGTGACCCAATTAAAACGGTTGTTATTTATTCAAACAGGGAGGCGGCGTCACTTGGATTTTACCAAGTGACGCCGTTAAAAAAATGGTTGTAAACCTTGTCCGGCCTGCTATCTCACAAAATCTTACCGAATGAAACCACCTAAAAAGCCGGATAAAACAACTTGGGGTTGTAAGCCGGAACCGCCCAAAATTTTGTCAGACTAATTTCAGTCCTTCGAGCATCGCATCCAGATCAATCTCTTTCCCTCCACTATTAAAGGTATAATGGCCGTTCAATAAAATATGTTGCCATGCTACGGGAGACAGTTTGCTGATAAATTCGCCTGCTTTTTCCATATCTCCCAGGCTTTCTCCATATTTCTCCATCAACCGGGATATTAAGGCTGAATTGTAGTAAATGATCACACAGGCCAGTATCGGATGACGCAAAATGGAATGTCCATCTGAGCCAGAATATCGTCTTTGTCTTCAATGGAAACCAGCTCATCAGAAAGATGCCGGTGTTGCAGACTGTCATCGAGATATAGTTCCCCCGATTCCAGCCGCTTTCTGAGTTGCCGGTATAGCCAAAATTCATAACGATCGGTATTTAACCCTACAGGATGACCTTTTTCATCTAAGATCAGCAGCCACGAGTGCAGTCGTTTCGGTAGAGTTTCTTTTGGGCATTCCATCAGCGGACGCTGGCTCAGTCGTTGTTGCCGGAAAAATACTCCCTTAACCCAGACAAGGGCTGACAACCATGGACAATCAGTTTTCACACTGGAAAAATCCCGCGCAGAAAACAGAGGCCGTAAATGACGGCGGATGAGGTTTGTCTGAGTATCCACTGCTTTCCAGTGCTGAGCCAGTTTACTGTCTGAGCGGCTGCTCATGTGTAACGCTGCCTGTTGCAGGTTGTCTCTGGAAATAATTTTCCAGGCTCTCTGACGGACATTACCGAAAGATAAGCTATCGGACACGCTGTCATCAACAAACAGGGATAATACACGTCCCAATTTATGATTATCCTGTTGCTGACGTAATTGAGCGGCTTCAAAGCGTTTTTGGCTTCCGCACTGCATCGCTCTTCTATTTGCCTCATATGCCAGATAAGGGCACTCACCAGATTATCAGACAGCTGTCGGTAACGTAGCCAGACATAGCACAGCAGGTATATGCGCTTTCCTTTCTTCACGCAAACAAAAATCACACGGCATTGCCTTTATCGATTCCACTAAAATCGCGGTTTGCCATAACCTACGTATCTTTAGACTGAAAAAGATGGTTTGATTTTGTGCAGTGAACTTTTCGAGGGAATGGGCGAAAAACCCCCAGTAAACGTGGACAACCCCCGTGATTGAGTCTGCGCTGTACCATACAGTCAATTTAACATAACATCCGTTGCCAGAACCGCCTGTATGCCACTCAGCGCAGTTTTTACCTTAAACCTACAAAAGCCCCTCTCTACTGCCCATAAAACGCGCAAAATTGCGTACAGACGTTTTTAAGCAATTGCATAACTATGCATACTACTTCGTGTTCATGGGTTTTACGTCAAAAAGATCACGTAAACCGAATTTTAGTCAATTTCCCCACTGTAAAAATCATTCGCATCGGTATGAACGTGAATCGAATTAATACAATACGGGATGATATGACGCTAGGTCTAATTGGATACCAGTTAATGATTCGTGAAAATAGTGATGATTTCGATTTGAATGGGTTATAAGTCGGAATGTTTTGATCACGCAAAAAATATCATAGCTAAAAACGTCCTAGAGCGATTTTAAGCTCTTTTCTGTCTTAAGTTACCCCCTTTTATTGGCGTGTATAAAAAACGGCTGAGAATGGCTTCTGTGCGGTTTTATATCCATGAGTACATGGGGGATACTCTTTGGATCAAAATTAAGACCTTTAGCGGATCAAATAACTGATACTGGAGGGGGACTGAATGGATAACCTTTTCCCTCCCTGCTAAGCCGTGAGCGAAGCGAACTAAAGGTTCTCGATAGCATGGAGTCGGAGATAGTAGGATCTAACCGTGGAGCGCCCGTGAGGGCGGCTGAAAGGAGCTGCAAAGCGACGACATCCTTTTTTGTGATCGGGCTGACTAAATTTTCTGACTTATCCACAGGGAGCGCCTTTTTTAACTTGTTTTTTTGTTTTTATTCTTGTTTTCGGTCGGTTTTTATCTTTATTAATCAATTAATTACACCATGATAGGTGGTGCTTTTGACGGTAATAGGTGGTGCTTTTGACGGTAATAGGTGGTGCTTTTGACGGTAATAGGTGGTGCTTTTGACGGTAATATTCACAACCAAATGTGGTTGACAAATAAAAGACACCACCTATATTTATGGTGGTGTCTAAAAAATGTTTTCCACTAATAATGGTACAAGATATGACCGAGATTATTGCCTACAAGTCAAATGCCCTCATTGAAGCTAGTTATAAATTGACTCTTCAAGAACAAAGAGTTTTATTGATGTGCATCGGTAAGTTGAACCCCCAAGCAATCACTCCTGAAAAAACATTTCAATTAACTGCTAGTGAGTTTTACTTAGCATTTCCTGATATGGGCAGAGAGAATGCGGAACGCAGATTACAGGAGGCTGCTGATAAATTAGCTGAACGTTGGATTTATATTCATTGGAAGGAAAAAGAAGAAAAAATAAGATGGATTCAAGGCCAAGCTAAATATTTCAATGGTCAAGGGAAAGTAGAATTAGTTTTTTCTGATCTAATTATGCCTTATTTGACACAATTAAAAGGCCAATTTACTACCATTGCAGTAAAAAATGTTTCAGCACTAAAGAGAACCTATAGCATAAGAATTTATGAATTATTAATGCAATTCAAAAAAACTGGAGATAGAATCATTAATCTAAAAGATTTTAGATCCATGTTAGGAATAGAAGATAAATATTTACAATTTAAGGACTTAAATAAACTTCTTTTAAAACCATCTATAAAAGAACTAAATCAAAAAAGCAATCTGCTTGTATCCGTTGATACTGTTAAAGATGGGCGTAATGTTGTCGCTTTACATTTCATATTTAAAGAGGATAATCAAATAAAAATGAGCATTTAACAAAAATCATTAGGAAATAATATAAAATCAAACCGTTTATTCGGATTTATATTTCTTTTTTAGAGAAAGTCTGTGTGATATGTTATTAATTTAGATTATCTATAAATAACTAGGATGGTAATTTTATGTCATACATGATTTATCTAACATTAAACGGCAAGAAGCAAGGATTGATATCCGCAGGTTGCTCCACTCTAGACTCTATAGGAAACCGATACCAAAAAGGGCACGAAGATCAAATACAGGTACTCAGTTTAGATCATTCAATATCTCGTCAACAGAATGTAAGCCATCACCCCATACAATTTATCAAACCCATAGATAAATCATCTCCATTATTAGCCATGGCAATAGATTCCAACGAATCACTAGATGGTAAATTTATTTTCTTCAGAACTGGTCAGATAGGACATTTAGAGCATTTTTATGAAGTCAAAATCACGGAAGCCACAATTTCTGAAATTTCTTGTACCTATCCGCATTCTATAAATGATTTTGATGCCATGCCATATGAAAGAATTATACTTAACTATAAATCAATCTCATGGAATCATGTAACAGCAGGTACATCTGCCTATAGTATATGGGAAGACAGAGTGTACTAAGTAAAAACTAAGCATATATTTAATATATGCTTAGTGACATAAATTTATATTTCTAACATATTCATTTGGTGCAATTAAAGATTTTTTGCTACACGTTACATAACCAAAATGTTTCAATTTATTATCAACATATAAAGACACAGGAATACTAAAAATAAACGCAAAGAAAAATAACCACACTAAAAAATTAACCATACGGCCTTGATATGGTCGAGGTTTATCTAAGAAACAAGCAATCATAAGAGAATACAACATATGAATACTTATTGGAAATCCAAAGGAAATAAAAAACACCCTCCAAGAAAAATAAACTCTATCATTTAAGTTAATTAATGAAATAAAATCACGCCATGAAAAAAAAACCACCGAAAACATTGATAACATAATCAGCATCAATATTGATATGTAAAAAAGCCTACGCCATAAAGAAAAAATTACCGGTTTCTCGTTTTTATTTTCAATTTTATTTGACATAAAGTTCTCTCATTTAATAATCATAAAATAAAAACATTTCCATATTTAATTCCAAGGCCAAATAGCTGGAGTACTTACGCCCATTGCTTGGCGATTAATCTCATAATGATTACCTGGTATTTTTTTATCTACTTCTTTAATCGTTTCAATAACGCTATTTGTTATCCCTAATTCATTATCAAGATAATATAAAAGTGCTGCTATACCAACACCAATAAAAAACAATCCAACAGAAAGCCCTATTACACTCACTCCCGCTGCTAAAAAATACCCAGCCGCTATTTCACCAACAGCGGCAGTAGCTAACACAGTAACCAATGTCTTGGCCGCATCAACTGTTATATTACCCAGAAAATCGGCAAGCGCATATTCATCTTTTGTCATAAATTCGATAGTTCTATAAGCAAGAGAGAAAACTATACTAACCTTAACTCCAGTAACTATACCATTTACTAGACTTTTTGAACCAATTCCTATTTTTAATATCTTTTGATTATCAAGACGATAATTAGTTCCTGTTATAAATTTTCTAACGCTTTGTTTACCTGTTATCTTAATATGTTTAGCTCCTCCTCTCCCTTTATATTCTTTAGCTTTAATACCAAAACTTTTAAATTCATTTATGATTTTAATCACTCCTATAGAATCAAACATATTTCCTGCAAACGACGATGCCGGATCTGTACATGAAAATATTTTATCTTTCCATGCCTTATATTCACCATTTTTACACAATGCTGCTTTTAAAAAGCCTGTAGCTTCTTCTAACGTTATTAGAGCATAATGTTCTTCATTCTTTGCATCATTTAATTTTCTTTCAAGCTCAGCATATTGTTTTTCTCTATACGCTTTCATATGGCTAAGAGGTTTTAATCTTCCATTATCAAATACTAACTGCCCATCCATAAACTCATCTGAAATGCTTCTGCTCATTTGACACCCCCAAAACTACATAACCTGATAATTTATTGACATTTTGTCTCATATTTTATCGGACTCAACTATTTTTTCTTTAAATTTCCTGAATTATTGGGAAGTGGATCAAATTTCCTTGTCGGGATATAACACTGTGTTTTAAGCTTCTCGACCAGCTGATAAGTCTGGCTATGGCACTGAAGTTTCTGTCCTCATATTTAGGGGTTGTAGGCGGTAAACCTCCTGTTCTTGACGCAGTATAATAGGCATTAGCGAAGGGATGTCGGGGCTTATGCTCTGACCCAGCGTTTTGTAACACTGACTGCGTGCAGGCTGTGCTACAAAACACATCTGACCCGTATTTGACCCTAAAATTTTTTAAATTTATTCCCAACTTCGCGGTCGCCCTGACTGACCAACTCATCCCAATCTGGGGCATTTCTGGGTTTTCGTTTTGCCATACGTCCCTTCATATCAAAATATCGGCTTGGCCAGATTTGGGCAGGGTGCATATTCAGACGACGGGCAATGATCCATTCGCCTTTGGGCCATGCCCGTTTCAGGACATTTGCCAGTGTGGAAGAACTTAAACCAGATTCACGGGACAGGGCGGCAACGATATCGGCGGGATGCCAGTCTTGTGTATTCATACCTGCTTCACCTCATTGTTGTTATTGGGGTTTCGGGAGTAACGGAACAGTAAACACCTTTAAGCGGTCAATTTAAATAGCCAAAAATTAGGTAGCCAATTTACATCGTAAATTGTCATTTTTAG
>NZ_NKHQ01000097.1:0-12633 GCF_014467265.1 Xenorhabdus sp. TS4
GCAACCCGTTACGAAAAAACCGCACGAAACTATTTGTCCATGGTGAAATTAGGCTGTATTCGACTCTTTTACAGGCGGTTATCTAATTAAGGGACGCAGCCTAGTATTCGCTTCAGCCGGGGTTCCCAAGCATACCAAAGCCAGCGTTGATTTTTCTTGTTCCCCACAAACGACCATGGCTCGTCTATTTCGCAGATAAGCTGAATGTTCTTTCCATCAAGGGGAAGTGTCGTTACATTTCGGGGTCTGAGTTTTTTAATGTTTTCATGACGGTTGCTGTAGCGACTTTCAGGCGGCGGGCGGTGTCACGAATTCCTCCGTTATTCATCGCGATATCGATAATCTGCTCTTTAACATCGGGTTTGCAGGCTTGGTAGGTGTATTCTAACTGAAAGACCTTACAGCAGATATAGCAGCGATAACGAGGATGTCCGCCATTTCCTTTTCCATATCCTTTGACCGATTCTGATTGGCGACAATAACGGCAACAGACGTCAACTTTAGCCATGCTTCATCCTTAAAAAACCGGAAGCATATCACAGCAACTAACTATTTAATACATGACCGGGTCAAGTATTATAGGCACTTTTATCGGTCAGCAATGGACCGTATAGCCAGTCATGTAGATCTGCACCTTGCTAAATGGGTTACCCGCAAATATAAGCGGGTGCACGGTAACCTGGCTCAGGCATATGAATGGTTAGGCGGGATAAGGAGTGTTAAGCCTGGTCTGTTTGCACACTGGGAAATTTGTACGCGGTGCGAACGGTCAACGACAAGAGCCGGATGACGGGAGACTGTCACGTCCGGTTCCGTGGGAGCGCAGGGGGGAAGTTCCCTTGCGCGACCCGATAACCTCTGAATGTTTAGTCGAACATTTTTCTTAACCAAATAATATTACTATGACCTTTTTCTTCTTCATCATATCCAAAACCCA
Source organism: Xenorhabdus sp. TS4 (assembly GCF_014467265.1). Classification (NCBI taxonomy): domain Bacteria; kingdom Pseudomonadati; phylum Pseudomonadota; class Gammaproteobacteria; order Enterobacterales; family Morganellaceae; genus Xenorhabdus; species Xenorhabdus sp. TS4. The sequence goes on from NZ_NKHQ01000097.1 coordinate 938, forward strand.
CCGACTATTCTTCCAGTATCTAGTGCCCGCCAGTATCTATCCGAAAAACTCGTTACAGGTTGGATATCTAAATAATGACGCAAGGCTTCATCATTGCGGCTAAAACAATACCCACCAACTATATGACATCCCGGATCTTGATAATAACGGTTATAATCAATATCAGTCAATCCATCAGAGTCAACAATTCTTACGGATCTTCGAACAAATGGTATACGGTTTGTTCGATACATATTCACATCTTCACGGAAAAATACATTTTCAATGAGCGGTTGACTGCGCAATCCATTTATATCCCAGTTATTACCGGTTGGTTGACCATGAGTTCCAGAGAGAATAACAACTGTTTTGGGATTCTGGCTTCTGGTGCTAGCACGGGCATTGATTCTTTCCAGCGGCTCGTGAATATGATAGCCAATGATTTGCTGGTCTGAACCATAAATAACTTTCCCATTATGCGGAACTTCGTGCCACTGGGGTTGTCTCTCCTCACCATTTCCGGCGCGCACTCTGCCTAGTCTATTGACGGGCTGACCATAGCCTTCGAAATAAGCAGGACCACGTGCCCCAGCTTTGCTGACCGAATAAGAGCCAGCCCTCTTCATTAGTGAGCTGGTACCTTTTAACCCTACACCTGTTAATCCAGTACCTAATGATACCCATCCTAAAATTGCTGATGCTTCTGGGTTAATATTTTCCACCGCTCCGGAAGCTATAGCGGTTACATCTGAAGCAACGCCTAATCCACCTACAATCAGCGAGGTAGCCGATGCCGTACTGATGGCTGCCATCACACCACCAGCCGCTGCAATGGAGGCTCCTGCCGTGAATACAGCCAGAGCCAGACCTATCGTTCCGGCCACTATACCGGTGATTGCCTGCCAGCTTAAGTGCCCTGATGGGTCGATGTGATTGATTGGATCTCCGGCACAGTAGGCATATGGATTGATACCTCCGGCCCCGAATGGGCTAAAACTATCTGGACAGTTAAAGCGCATCAGTATCGGGTTATAGGCGCGGTAGCCATTACCCAGATGGTAGGTGCCGCTTACTGGGTCAACGCGCTCGCCGTTAAAGCCCGGCAACAAACCCGCAGGTTTACCTTGACCATAGGGTGACCATCCGTGGAGTTTTCCATCACTTTCACTGCCCTGACGTGACCAAAGCAGACTGTCATTTCGGTCACTGGCGGTCAGCGTCAGACCATTGCCGTCATTCACTCCCAGACAGGTATGTCCAGCCTTAATCAGACGTGTCTCTCGGCCCTGTGACGTCAGTACCTCATTAACCAGTTCATCGCCACGGTAGAACAATTTCCGTATGTCCCCAGCGCTGACATTCTGGCTGACCAAGCGGTTCAGTGCGTCATAGCTGTAAGTGCCGCCGCTGATGCTTTTCCCACTGATGCAGGTCAGGCGTCCGGTCACATCATAGGTCAGCGTCCGCCCCGCCTCATCTTGTGTCATCCTGCCTTCTGCGTCATACGCTAGACTAATGGTCTGCGGATAACCACCGTGGGTATGTGTCACGGATGTTAACTGCATTGGGTCTTCATTATTCTCATAATGGTATGTTGCTGTGTCCGAAGTGCCGTCAGTCAGCGTGGTAATAACGGAAGTCAGGTTGTTCAGCGCGTCATAATGATACGTCTGTTCGGACATTGGGTTGTCGTATGCATCCGGTGGCAAATTTTCGCCAGCCACTTTGTAGCTGACCAGCCGGTTACGATTATCATAATTATACTGTTCATCCCGCACAGTTTTGTCATTTTGCTGGGTAGTCCGGGTAGCCAGTAACCCGTTTTTAAGCCAAGTTTGCTTCACGGTTAGCTTGGTCCCGTTACTGTCAGTCACGGAGCGGGTGACTTCACGGCCAAAATCATCGTAATGCAGCACCGTGGTCAGTGTGGATGTGGTCGTTGTATCCTTCACTGTCTGGCTATTCAGGCGCCCCAGCGCATCATATTCCAGACTGACCGTCAGGGCATCGTCGGTAATATCGGTCACCCTGCCATACACATCACGGCTGTAGTGGGTTTGCTTACCGGTGATATCAGTGTACATGACGGGTTTGCCAGCCAGTGTCCGAGTATATGCGGTGTTGCGAGTACTGCCGATTTGCGTGAAGCTCTCAGATTTCAGGCTGCCCGAAGTATTCCAAGTGTTATTGATTATTGTGCTGCCTTCCGTTGCTTGCAGCAGTTCGCCAGTTTTACTGTCATAGCGGAACGTCTGTGTCACACCATCCGTTGTCATACTGTTGACCACGTTACCCAATTCAGGAATATAGGTGTATTTCACCGTCTTGTCTGAAGGCAGGGTGACGCTTGACGGTAGCTGGGAGGCACTATCATAGGTATACAATGTGGTACGTCCACCGTTTGAGCGTTTTGTGACCCGTCCCAGACTGTCAAATTCTTGCGTTCCTAGCAGCCAGGTAGTTGTTGTACCATTAGCATCAGGACCGGTTACGCTAACAGAAGCCACCTGATCCCCGGTTAGGTGCGGAGCATAGGTTCGACTCAGCTTGCTACCGTCTGGCAGTGTCTGAGTCAATACGCGGTTATAGACGTCATAGGTACGTTGAGTAACATTATTCAGCTCATCTGTTTCCTGCCGCAATCGCCCCAGCCCATCCCAACTGTATTGATGGATACCCTGTTCTGCGCCCGATGTATCCAACTGACGTTTAGTGAGTGGCAGGTGATGCTGGTTGTCAAATGTGGTGAGGAGGTGCCCACTTATTGATGTCACTGAACCCGCAGTTCCTTGGTTGTACATCACTTGAGTCAGGGTTACTGGGTCTATGTTCTGGAAGCTTTTCATTCCATCGGAGAACGACTGGAGCTTTGCTATGCCCCAGCCGTCATACTCCGTATCTGCCTTTACGGAAAAGCTTTTGATTGTGTCCGAAGGAAATGTCAGCCAGTCCTGTTCCGTACCGGTGCTATGTTCGCCGAGCGAGTTAAATGTGTGGGAGGCGATCTCATACCATTGGTGGGATACATCTGCGTCATAGTGTTGCTGATTGATGATTCGGCCTGCACCATCAAAGTGCACTTTCATTTGATTGCCGAAGGCGTCGGTCTTGACGGTGACTGGGCCATCGTCCTTAATGACATATTCCCAGGTTATGGTGTTTTCGTATTCCGTACCCGATGCCGTAGTACGGCTCAATGGGCGTCCCATTTTATCGTACGTATGGGTGACCATTACGCCTTGTGCATCGGTTTCATTGTGCAGAAGCCCAGAATATGCAGACTGAGTACGGGATGTAACAATCCGGATACCATCATGGCCGGTAAAGATTATCTCTTGATGCATGACTCCATTGTTGACGGTCGTAGAAAAATCCTGCCTGGTGGTATAAACAGCGGCATTTTTCATGTTTTCATGTTTCGTGTTAGTAATGGCTGTAATACGGCCGAACTCACCACTACTACTGTCACCGTTGTATGCAATATCTTCTCGGAGCAGGAGTAAATCATCTCCGTATTCAGAGCGACTCTCTAGCACCGCGTAATTTGTTTTACCTAAACGGTTATAGGTATAGTGGGTGGAATATTCTGGAGATTCATATTCTGTTTTGAACGGAGTAGTGGTTCGGTGTTTCATAAAACGAACAAATCCGTTGGGTTCTGCCGGGCATCCGTCCTCTCCCTCAGCGGCATACCAGGTGGTGACGGTGACAGTCCTATTTGGTGCGACTTCTCGGATTGGGTTACCACTTTCATCGAATTCGGTGAATGTGCTCTGTTCTCGGGATTTACCGTTAGTGTCCACCCAGATTTCTTTTTTCTCACGCGGTAACTGAAATTGTGGTGGCTGAGCATCAATAAAATCGCCACTTTGCGCGTAATAAGTGAATTCCGTACGGTATGTACAGCCTTGACGGATGGTTTCCTCAAGGGTTTGCAGATGATAATTGTTATACTCTCTGTGCGTGGTCACCGTAACGCCACCGTCCGTCACCGTTTCGGTTGAACCATAGGTATAATCAGTCAGTGTGGTATAGAGGTAATCACTATCGCCTGACCAGTCACCAAAATTTCCGTTGTATCCAAGAAAATTTTGTTCAGTATATTCGTAGTAGGTCACTGTTTCTGACTGTCCACTCCCCGGATTGTATGTATGAGATAACACTACCGACAGTGGAGCCAAACCTGAATTTTCAGGGAAACGCAATCCGTTAATTTGACTGTACTGTACACTCTCTGTCATACCCGTAGGGGAGTTCACCCCGGTGAGTAACTGGAGTTGACCAGAATCTACGGTGTCGTAAACAAAAGACCATTTGAGCGTTTCTGTCTCAGATGTTTGGCAGGATACCGCATCAAGTCGAGAGTCATTATCAATAAGTTCAAAATTGACCTTGTATTCATCAGCGGTGTCGGGCCAAATCACCATAGTTGAGAAAGTATCATAGACCACCTGAAGCAGTGTTGTGGATTCATCTTCTACCTTGGACAGTCGGGATATTTGCCCACTCCAGTCCCAAAACAAGTTCAGATGTCGACCTAGTGGAGAGATTATTTGTGTGGTAACGAAGGTCTCACCGTCTTCTATTCGTGTCAGACGTTCTGATTTGCCTTCTTTCCAGAATACAGTATAACCTTCTTCATCATTATGGCCGTTGGTATAAACGAAGCGGAAACTGTTTAGTTTTTTATTGCGGACTGTATCAGAGCCTGGTTCAACTCTGTAATTTTCACCACTGCTCAATTCCAGCAGGTTAGTTCTATTATTGAATTGGGTAAGGCCCAGTCCAAAACCAATACCAAATCCATAGTTGTTCTTATTCAGGGGGGAATAACTGAAAGAGAGTGATAACTCCGGTCCGAGTTGATTATTCCCTATTAATTGCGCAACGGGGAGCTTAACCATGAACTGTCCAGTTCGCGGGTCCACTTGGGTTTGCAGAGTGCTGATAAAGTTGCTGGCTTGTGAAGAAAAGCTGTCATTCATAACATAGTCCCTTATAGAAATAACCAAGGCAAGTTGATTTTCACTGAATTGCCTTTTATTACTATCGAAATAAAACGGCACTATTATTAGTGCCGAAAATAATTCACCTCACAGTTAAATGCCATTTACAACTAATTGAGGCCACCGAGAATCAGATGCAGTAATGGTAATAACGCCGCTATTACCATAGTTATCTTCAACATCAATCCTGATTGTTGTCCCATCGTTACTCCATCCTTTCTGCTCTGATTCGCTTCGGGGGATCCGATGATTGCAAATATTGACTTTAATCATCCCTTCAGGAAGCGGTTGGTACCAGAAATGGCGCACATCATTACTGCCAATTTTATAGCAATAGTCTTCCCATCCACATTTCGCGAGGATGGATGAATCAGTACCTAATCCGTAGGTTTCTTTGTTGACAAAAATGAATTGGGTATCGTAATGTCCACCACCGTTTCCCCATACTGTATCTGCATATCCATCACCGGCGATATTCACTGTGCTCAAGGTGGCATTATTCCTTCTTACATCCATTTTACGGAACAAAAATTCATTCGATTTCGGTTTGATGTAGAATTCTGTTCTTAAACTGGTACCTTCATAATTATCGTAAGCAACATTAGCCCAGTTGGTGTGGGTAACCAGCATATCTGATACTATAGTCTCGAAATCTGATATCGACTTAGGCATATTAGAAATCGTGATGTTTTCAGATAAGCTGTAATTAATAACTTTTCGTGCACTTACACGAACATAACTCGGGGATTTAAAGACGGAACCTTTACTGTCGGCTGGTGCGTTGATTGTACGGGTACCATCCTGTGTAGTATTGAACTTACCCACGCCGGGAATATCAATTTCTGCACCGATATCAACTCCTGAAGATATATTTTCGGTAGAAAGATAATATACAACCAGCCGTTCACCACTTCTAACTTGCATTTCATAAGTAACATAAGGTGAATTCCATGAGATTATATTAGTGTAACCTAATTTATTCTGAGAGCAATTCCATGCTCCATTAGAACTTAGTTTTTCACCAGTAACATAGTTTACTAAATATGTTTGATTTAGTAATTCTTCAATCGGGATTATTAATTCCGAGCCATCCTTATTCAATGTTTTAATTTTAATGTAAATGGCAACCTGGTTCTTTCCATTAGCAAAAATCTCAGCCTTCTTTTCGGATGAGTTGTCTAGAAAACCTACAGAAAAAGTACTCAATTTGTGAAATTCATTCCATATACTCATAAAACGACCTCATATTTATTAAATTACACTTAATTAAATCAAAGTTCACGTTAGTAACTCTTGGGGGGCTCTCCCCATCATGGGGTTCCAAGCCGGAACCACCGAATATGTAGAGCACGGCATATTCGGCGATATGCGGAGTATCCTGTTCCTGGACGGCAGCGTTTGTCTTGAAATCAGATAGTAATAGCGGTTCCATTGACCGATTCTCTCGGCATATTTCTGTCATGGTTCGGTCATGCAGATATTCAAACAACAGAAATATATTTGCGTGCGGATACGATGAACGCCGTTGTACCACCGAGCCTAAAAAAGGAAGATTCCGAGCTCCGGATAAACTGATCGCTTCGATCGAATATGCTGAGTGAAAGGAGCCGGTATGCTTGTCTGCATCCGGTTCCTTTGCTTGTGAATCTGCATATTCTTGAATTCCGCATATCGTCCGAAATTTTGTCAGCCTAACTGAAGCTTCTCCATCATGGCGTCCTGGTCAATCTCAACAAAGGCCGTTTAACAAAATGTGTTGCCACTCCACCAATGACATTCGCAGTGTTGTCATTTTCTCACCAACTGTCGTTTCATCAGCCACCACCTGTGCCGTAAGAAGGTGAACCAACCCCAAATTCATGTGATAGCACCAATATAACAGTGGCAGCACGTTCAATATTTAATGGATTATGAGAAAAAGAGCTGCAATATTTGTGGCTCTTTTTGATGGTTACCCATGAATAAACCAATTTACCGCCATTGCCATTGCTGCCGCTTCAGATGTATCAATGTAGTCAACAAAAATAATGTTTGGATAATGATTTTCTGATATTGCGGGATACAATCGATAGGCTAACTCTTGATTTACTTTATTTGCTAGCTGTTTAATGCTTGATGCTAAAGCCGTACAACATGTGCTCGCTTGGGTATTATTTTGTGTTAAAGTCCAGGACAGTAAAAAATAGTTACTCGGCATTTCCCGGTTCATTTTTTCAATCTGGTCTTCAGACATGTATGACACATTGTCGCTGTTTGCATACTCATTGTACGCATTAAAGCAACTGTGATAATAAAACCCTTTATTTTCCTTATCTCCGAGTTGAACATGCTCATCTTCAAAAATTAATAACACTGATGGGCCGTCACTGATAAAATCATTCAATGTCAGCGAAGTGAGGTCTGTATTCTTTGTAATGAATAGTTTTTTTATTGATGTAAGCTGATTCAGCAGTCCATCCCACTCGTCCCGAGTAAAAGAGCGATAACTATCATTGCCGACATCTGTGTTAAGTGAGTGTGAAAAATTTAAAATAACGAGTTCATTTCGAGAGGCAGTGAATTCATTGATATTATCGATTATTGACGGAATTGATTGTCCATTCGAACCCTGCCATGACGATATGGCCTCCACATAGCCATAATGCCCAGTATAATAATGACCGCCGCTTATGACGGGGCGAATATCAAAATATCTTGCACCAAGATTAAGTTGCCCCAAAATATCACAGCTCTGTGTTAGTGTATTACATTCAAAAGCAAAAGGAGTGCCAGAATTACGAATACTCATTCCTGCATCATGGGAACCAGCCATGCAGATATTTCTTAATTTTTTATTTCCTAACAAACTAATATTGTCATTCATCCAACTGAATGCATCGAGATTTGAAGCTGTATATTCACCTTCACGACCAGACAATAAGAAATTGACTATTCCATCGTGGTTCCATCCAAGTTTCAAAGTGGAGCCTTTAGTATTACCGCTGGTTTCAAGATTGCTGAAGTATACTTGCAGTCCGAATCCATTTTTAGCCCTTGACTGTATCTGAAATGAAACATTACTTGTGTTTTCTAATGTATAAGTGACCTCTCCCGAATCGTCTGAGCTATTTTCAAAAAAACCTTGGCTCCATTCTACGTAAATCTTTGCGCTGCTTTTTGCTGCAATAGTTTCAGGAAAATCCCAGCTATTCATTTGATAGCTGTGGTAATCACTTTTGTTCCAGTTTGAATTTGTACTGTTAACTAAGGTTATGTATCCACCTTGTCCCATAATAATTTCCTTTGGGTTTAATTTCATTTTCAATGAAACTATAATATACATGTAGGAAATTTAAAAACAGTTGTGCATGAAACCTCGCACAAAATGATGTTCCGACCGAGAATATTGATTTTTCCAATTTTAAATTTTGTAAATTTTATTTAGTATAAAACTCCAAATTCGGGTCACTCCTCCAATAGTTAAATTCCTTAGCAAAGGTAATATTCCTGTTCTATGAAAGGGTCGTGACTCCAATAGTTAAATTGCCCTATAAAGAATAGTATTCCCGTTCGATGAAAGTCCCTATCACCTTATCGTGCATCTCCTCTGATTTGGAATAACCTATCGTCCTTCGATTCAGTCTTTTTAAACGTGTACGTAATGTCAGATTGGTTCTTTCTATACGTTGGGTATAATGTTTTCCAACAATATGTTTTTCTTCAGGAAGTCGGTTGTAAGGTGCATAATCATCCGTACAGTAAAACCTGACATTAAAAGGTGATAATAACTCAAGGAGTTTGCGTAAAGTCGCCGTACTGCGATCACCAAAAACATGTGCCACAACTCGCTTGAGGCGAGGCTCCCAAGCATACCAGAGCCAGCGTTGATTCTTTTTACTTCTCACAAATGACCATTGCTCATCAACTTCACAGATAAGCTGGACTTCATTTCCCTCAAGAGGAAGGTTGGTCACATTTTTCGGGGAGAGTTTTTTAACGTGCGAATGACGGTGTTAATCCCTATCTTCAGTACACGAGCGGTATCACGAACACCGGAGTTATTCACTGCCATATCAATAATTTGCTCTTTCACGCCGGGATAACAGGCTTGATAGGCATAGTTCAGTTGAAAGGTTTTACGGCAGGCATAGCAGTGATAGCGGGGATGGCCAGTACGTCCTTTTCCATGCCCTTTAACCTCTTCTGTTTTATGATAGTAACGACAAACCACATCAACTTTAGCCATCTCTCACTCCATAATAAAAAGCAGGGAGTTTATCACAATATCTAATCATTGAGAGCATGACCCTCTTATGCGATATCTTCTCTCATCTAATGATGAAATGGTTCCTAATCCAGATAATTATGGAAAATATTTTGTAAACGGGAAGTGGGAAAAATATCTTAAAGATGTAGACGCTGCGAAATCAGAATTGCAGAGCAGATTACCTGGTTGCATGTATTACCATTTGATTAGGACTTTAAAGTTTGACGATAGTTTAATTAAGTGGGCTAATAGTGAGAGAAATTCTCAAATTGTTATTTTAGGAGCAGGTTTTGATTCAAGGGCAATGAGATATAGCGAATTGCTCGATGGAAATAATATCTCTGTCTATGAAATTGACTTGGCTGCAATGCTTGAATTTAAAAAAGGAATTATTGATAAACATAAATTACAACCCTGTATAGGATATCACTATATTCCCTGTAACTTTAATGATAAAAATCTATCCGGTTGTATGTTAGCTGGGGGGATCTCTAAAAATAAAAATACTTTAATCTTGTGGGAAGGTGTCACTTATTTTTTGCCAGATGAAATCATCCAAAACACTATAATAGAACTCAGGGACTTTTTTAAGGGAAAACTACAGATAACGCTAGATTATGCGTTTAGGGATTATATCGAAGGTAACTTAAATTTTTATGGGGCTAAGGAATTATATGATGTTCTAGTGGAAATTTCAGAACCACACTTTTTTGGTTTGAATTTTAACGAAAGCGAAAAATATTTCGCAAACCTTGGTTTTACAGCCACTGAAAATCTAACAGCATTAATGTTAGAGTCCAAATACTTAAGGGACGGCTTCGGGAAATCAGCAGGGCTCCCTCACGTATTTAATGCAATGATAGACATAGTTAAAGAGGTAAAAAATGAAAGATAGTACATTATTTAAAGAGTTACATTCAAAAAGTAATTTTTTTGTATTACCAAATGCCTGGGATGTCCCATCTGCTAGATTTTATGAATCACTTGGCTACAAAGCTATTGGTACATCCAGTTGGGCGCTTTCATACTTAAATGGAAAAAGCGATGGTGAAAATATCTCATTTTCAACGGTTTTGTCCCATGCAAGGCAACTGCTATCCGAGATCAAAATACCATTGTCAATAGATATTGAAAAAGGGTACGCATCTTCGGCGAAAGAAATCTCAGTAAACGTTATAAAACTTGCAGAGCTTGGCTGCTCAGGAGTCAATATTGAAGATTCGCTTAAAGACGGGGAACTTTTACCCGTATCTGATTTTGCAAAAATACTTGAAAATATTAAATCTGAACTAATAACGAACGGCTATAGCGGTTTTGTATTGAATGCCAGAACTGACACGTATTTAAGTGGTTCCATTAGAGAAAAGGTTAAAGAAACAATCAAGAGAGAAAACATTTACCGTAGTTGCGGGGCTGACTGTTTGTTTGTACCAGGGCTAACAAGCATAGAAGAAATACAGGATATTTCTAAATCCACAGAGCTTCCGCTTAATGTAATGAATATGCCTAGCATAGCTAATATAAACACCTTGGCAGAAAATGGCGTAAATAGATTTAGCCTGGGTAACTCAGTTTTTGATGATGTGTATTCCTACTTTCAGAGTGTGGCATCGAGTTCATTAAAAAAAGGTGATTTTTCAGTCCACTATAATCATCCAGCTCTGAGTTAACGATAAGGAAGTGGCCTTCAATAAGAAGGTCATTTTTACTATTACCACTTGTGTTGCGTAGTTAAACTGAGGAATTAGAAGCTAACTATCTAGAGGGAGAAGTTATCTGGGGCGGCTGGTCGCGCTGTTTCAGATTCCGGCTCTGGATATTGCGTTATGGTTTACGTTACGTTTTCACGTAAAGTGAGTGGAGGCGGTGGGGTATTTGGTCGAGTAGCCTAAGAGAATTTCGAACAAGCACCCACTGCCCCTTGATGTACATTCAAATTAGGCGTAAACCAGATAGCCGTAGTTAATGGCAGAAGGCGCATTGTATAATGCTTAGGTACGAATATTTTGTTGCCGCTAGCTTCAACCTTATCCGCGCACATAGCTCAGTTCTTGTGGTTTGTGGGTATGGAAATCCCTTAGGTCTTTCCTCTTTCCTTACACAAGTATGCAAATTAATGGCTTGCCGGCATTTCATTGAAGACATTTATAAATAATGAAAAATCATATACTGCCTCAGTAATTAGGCTATTGCACTCAGTTACCCATTAGTTTAATTAATAAATTTCATTTTTTGCTTCATTTAATAAAGGGTTTGAAAAACAGGCTCAGCAACCATTTGACCCCACCCGGCTTGAGCGTTAATATTTTACCTGTTACTTCAATGATCTTATCGCCTGCAAAGATCACCCACAGGGTGGCGAAACAAATCTATGGTCTTCCCCGTTTTTGCAACACTCATTTTGATGTATGGTTGGCTTGCTTAAATCTATCCGGCGTCTCTATGAGTATGGATACCCGCGCCAC
>NZ_NKHQ01000098.1:0-10037 GCF_014467265.1 Xenorhabdus sp. TS4
CACTTCAGCCGGGGATGATGCTTTTGCATCCACTTGTCGAACACATAATGCAGGAACAGATTTGCCAGCACCGGGCTGATAACTCCTCCCTGTGGGGTGCCTTTCTCCCGGAATAACACCTCACCATTGCATTTCATCGCTGCAGTTAGCCAGCGTTCGATGTACAGACAGATCCACGGGCTGTTTGTATGTTTCCTCACGGATTTCATGAGTAAATCATGAGGAAATGAGTAAATCATGAGGAATATTGTCAAACAAGCCCTTGATATCGAACTCCAATACCCAATCTTGCTGCCAGCATCGCTGCCTTGTTACTCTGATGGCATCAATTGCCGATTTATTCGGTCGGTAGCCATAAGAATCCGGCAGAAAATGAGGCTCAACAAGCGGTTCGAATGAAGCCTGACCACCATTTGCGCCACGCGATCCGCCACCGTGGGAATACCCAGCAGACGTTCACCTCCCGACTTCTTGGGAATAGCGATACCTTTCACTGGGGGTGGATAATAACTGCCCGATGATAAGCGGTTCCAGAGTTTGTACAGATTATCTTTCAGATTGGATTCAAAATCCGCGATGGTTTGACCATCCACGCCTGCCGCACCTTGATTGGTTTTAACCAATAACCAGGCACGATACACATCCCTTTTCTCAATGACAAATGGTTTTGCCTTAACCTCCGTATCTCCTCCTGCCTGACAGTTGGATACCGGGTAAGGCTGCCTGACGTGACCCCTTCGCTCCACATTCATTACTAATATTTCCTCACTACTACGAGTCACTCCGCCCCCGTATCACCCATCGGTACTCTCATACTTGTCAATTTAGTGACTTGCATTTCTCCCTTGACATCGTGATGACGGGTTCCCGCAGTTCCCAGAAAGAGCCCGATACAAAGTCACGCCCACTCTACGCCGGACACCACCTGCGCAGCATTCGGAATTCACTCACAGATTTATCCCGGAAGATAGAAACGCCCCCGGTTTTGATGTCAAGTCTCTTCTTTACGACGCGTCCACATGGGTTCGGTTTTACTCGTCTCTTTGTACCCTACCTGCCGAACTATTGTTCGCGCTTTGACCTCAACGCTCACGACCACCGCTCTTTACAGCAGCCGCTTGAGGGGGTTTGAAGCCGGCTTCCGACAGCGGACTTCGGTGGGTCTGCCACCATCTCCTCCTGAGCTTATGCTACATACTGGCTGCGTTCCCTATACTGCCAGTTTGTATGCCTGCGGCACACTTTCAATAATAAAACGCCTTGATAACATCATCTTATCCCATTCAGCTTGCAGACGGGCTCCCGATCATCCACATTACCGGCTGTCACTTTAAGCGCCAGAATTTCCCCCTGATGATTGACGACCAAATGTAACTTAAAACCGTAAAACCATATATGGACGCCCCCGGTTGTGCAAGCATTGAGTCGATACGGTTTGCTACCATATATCCGGCGTCATAAAGGACTTATTTGCCCGCGCCATGATGTCATCCGCACCCTGTTTCCTTCTCAGCCGTCATCGGTATGTGACTACCTAGGTTTTACTCAGGTTATTGCAGGGCCGATAGCCGTTTTTTCATCAGTGTTTGCAAACTCAGTTAAAGCGTCTGTTTCAATTCACTTAATTTAATTAATGGATAGCAAAAGCTTTTTTCATATCATAATCAACCTCATCTGTCAGAATACGCCAGATAATTCGGGTCAGCTTGTTAGCTAAAGCAACGATGGCTTTTATGGGGCCACATCGGGTAATCCGTGTTCTTAGCCACTCGCCTAAAGGGTCATCCCGTTTTTGTACGCCCTGCATCATCGCGCGGGCACCATGAATAATTAACGTTCGGAGATGACGGTTGCCATGTTTGCTTAGGGAAGAGAGACGGCTTTTCCCGCCTGAACTGTGTTGTCGGGGAACTAGGCCACACCAGGCTGACAGTTGCCGACCATTAGCAAATTGGGAGGCGCTGACGTCACTGACGAAAGCCGCCGCAATCAGGGGACCAACACCGGGAATAGTCAGCAAGTGCCCATACCCTGCTTGTTGACGGGAAAGTGCCATAATTTCGTTATCCATTTCATGAATGCTGACGTTCAAATTCCGCAGATCTTCCCACAGCCTATGCAATAAACGGCGCAGCACACAAGACAGGTCATTATCGCCTTCTTCCAGAATATCAGGCAGGTGCTGTTGGAGTGTCTGAATCCCTACAGGCACAATGATTCCCTGCTCAGCGAGGAAGGCCCTGATTTGATTAGCAAGGGCGGTACGCTGTTCCACCATGAGCTGCCGGGCATTGCGCAGTGCCTTGATATCTTGCTGTTCTACGGTTTTGATGGGAACAAAATGGATACCGGGTCGGCAGGCTGTTTCACAAATAGCCAGCGCATCATTGGCATCATTTTTTTGATGATGACTGAAAGCTTTTACATGCTGGGTGGGAATAAGCCGGACATGATAGCCCATAGACTGCAATGTCCGGCCCCAATAATGAGAAGTCGCACAGGCTTCCTGGCGATGAGGGTTTTAGGCGGAAAAACCCGTAGGGTATCAAGCAATTTTTGTCGTGGGATTTTTCGGTTCGAAGCAACAGTTCCGTCTTCCATCCAGACACAAACTTGAAAGATATTTTTAGCGAGGTCAATACCCACCACTTTGATCGTACTCATGAGATGTTTTCCCGAAATTCAGTGCATCGGATAAAAGATGGCTCTATTTTCCACTGAAAAAGGGGGCGTCCATCACATCAACCCAGTGAAGTTTTTCCGCGTTGGGCTATCCCCTGAAAGACCTGATGGCGGGGAATGCGGATGTTATGGCAAACTTTCAAACTGGTGGAATCAATAAAAGCAATGCCTGTGGGTTTTCCTTTTAATTTAGTCAGATAATTGCACAGAGGAACCAAAACGGAAGGCGCGACACTGACGAAACGGGTATAACTGAGCAAGGTGGGGAAATCAGGGTGATGATATTTCCAGAGAAATTCCAAGTAGAAGGCTTTAAAGTTACGGTAATGCGACAAGTGAAAGAGGATCAAAATGGTCATGATTTCACTGGGATACATATGGCCTTTCCTACGGCGCAGGCGGTATCCATTATCAAGACAAAATTGTGTCCACTGTGGGATAAAAAAGTGGCAAAAATCATCGACATTACAGAAAACTTCAACTAAGTTATCCATGGCCTGTTCCTCCCCGGAGCTGTTTCGGCGCGCACCAAAACACTGCTCCTGGAACAGGCCCCTCGTCAATTCTTTATCCAGAATTCGGGTTAATTAATGAATTAATATTGAATATAAAGCCATTTTCCAAACGTTAAATAAAAAACATCCAGTAAAAAATTATATCTTCATATCTTTTACATTTACTGTCTGATTATTATTTCCACACAACTTATTATTTTTAATGCACTAAAAAAGTATACCACCAATTCGCGATTACTTTTCAACCAACAAACTCATCAATTTAATATTAATAATTAAAAATAATTTGAAAATAAAAAAATGCAATTTTTATATTAAGACAGTTTACATAAAATTTATAATCACTATAAATAAGGTGCGAGATCAAATACTAAACAAACTCAGTCCAGTTTCCATACATACTTTAAAAACAACCAAATTTATAAAAAATACAAAACTATAAGAATATTGTTTTAAATTTACATTTCTATATAATGCAGCGTCATTTTCTATATATGTGTAATTTATTTATGCCTCTTTATTCTCCGGGCAGAATTTCTACTAATTCTGCTGGTTTATTGCTCCTTGCGCTGCTAGCAATTTCAGGGAAATCAAATGCATCATCATTTATCAGCCCTGTTGATCAAGATGCCATTACTCAGCAACAAAAAGACTTATTACAACAAGCACAACAGCAGCGCGATGACATCCGCAATAGCATTACGCTATCACCACTCACAGTGCCGACATCTGATGATGAAGGAGCATTCTGCCATCCGATTCACCAAATTCAGTTTGAAGGCGCAGAAAGTCTTTCCGCATCAATGCAACAGACATTATCCAAACCCTTTCTATCCCGTTGCCTGACCGCCGGTAAAATTAACGAATTGGTACGTAAGGTATCAAACACCTATACCAATCGTCATTGAAGATGCTTGATTTTTCCTTTGTATCAGATCATGATCGCGCCCATGAAAATTACCCTGACCGATGCCCAAAAAGAAACGCTCGAATTGATGCATGATACGACGCGTGATGGGCGAGTACGTGACCGCATTAAGGCCGTTCTATTGGCTTCGGAAGGTTGGACTGCGCAGATGATTGCTCAAGCCTTACGTATCCATGAAAGTACGGTCAGTCGCCATCTCAAGGATTATTTTTCAGAAGAAAAACTTGCCCCTGAAAACGGCGGCTCTGACAGCCATTTATCGGCCGAACAAACGGTGGAGTTGATTGAACATCTCACTCAGAATTTGATGCGCACAACGGCACAAATTACGGCTTATGTTTGGGCACGTTGGCAGATAACTTTTACCCTTGCAGGCATGACGAAATGGTTGCACCGTCAGGGATTCAGCTATAAAAAACCCCTGGGACCCCCCCATAAATTCGATGCGGATAAACAGCAGCAATTTATCCATGCTTACAACACCCTGAAAGCAGATTTCGGTCAGCGTGAGCCGATTCTTTTTATTGATGCGGTGCATCCCACGCAATCGACAAAATTAAGCTACGGTTGGATGAAAGCCGGAAAAGAGCATGTCAAAGTCGTTGAAACCACAGGCAGCCGTACTCGTCTTAACATCGTGGGTGCCCTGAATTTACAACGGATTGAAGACACCGTGATCCGTGAATATCCGGCTATCAATGCCCGCAATATTGTCCTGTTTTTCGGCGAAATTCGGAAAACTTACCCCCGAACACAAAAAATCCATATTATTCTGGATAGAGTGGGTTATCACCGCGCTGAACTGGTCAAAGATTTCGCGGAAGTGCTTAATATAGAACTCCATTATCTGCCACCTTATAGTCCTAATCTCAATCCGATAGAGCGATTATGGAAGTACATGAATGAGCAGGTACGCAATAATGTTTATTTTCCGGACGCCACCACATTCCGTAAAACACTCCTGCATTTCTTTCATGTCATACTGCCCCAAAAAGCAAAAGAACTCGCCACCCGTTTGACGGATAATTTCCAGACTTTAAAACCAGCATCTTCAAGTTAATTACGTATATATAGAAAAAGGTTATGTAACTTCTCAGGCAGGATTAAAAGAGCAGGATTTATCCACCGGCATCCTGACAATTACGGTTACGGAAGGAAAAGTCGGCTCCATCCTGCTTGATGGTGAAACGCCCCTTGCCCTGAAAATGGCTTTTCCATATATGGTCGGAAAACCCCTTAATTTGCGGGATATTGAACAGGGCATGGAACAGTTAAACCGTCTGCCTTCCCAACAGATAACGATTGATATCCAGCCGGCTAAACAACCCGGTTTTTCTGACGTTATTTTAAAACGAGCCGCTTCCCGATTGCCGGTCCATGCCAGTCTGGGAATGGATAACAGTGGGCAAAAAAATACCGGGAAAGAACAAATTAATGTCACTTTAGGGCTGGATAACCTACTGCACCTTGCTGATCTGTGGTCAATATCCGCCAACCGTAACAGTGATTTTCGCCATAATCACCAGAACTGGAACGTGGCATCAGGGATAACAATTCCTTATGGCTACTGGTCATTCGATTACCAGTATGCCAGAAACAGCTCATTTCAAATGATATCTGTAGGCACCGACCGTTATCGCCATGAAAGCAAGGGACAAACTCATCAGTTAAAAGCAAACCGGACATTATACCGTGATAGCAAGCAAAAACTGGGGCTGAATATAGGGCTAGTCCGCCGCCAGACCTCCAACATTGCGGCCGGAGTAAAGTTATCCGTCAGTAGCCGACATTAAACGCTGTCAGTCTGGGTGCTAACTACAGCACTGTACTGGCAGGGGGCTATCTTACGTTCAACCCGACGCTCAGTCATGGTTTAAGCATCTGGGGTGCGACTAAAGATAACTCCGGCGACCGCAATGCTCTCAGAAGTCAGTTCCGTAAATTCAGCCTGAGTAGCAGTTATTTTATTCCTGTTACGGAAGATATCTATTACCTGACCTCCCTGTATGGGCAGTTTACTCCGGATAATCTTTATGCCGGTGAACGCCTTTCATTAGGCGGGCAATATTCCGTCCGAGGATTTAAGGAGCAAAATCTCATCGGGAATAATGGTGGATATTGGCGTAATGAACTGAACTGGAAATTAGCCAGACTCCCTTTATTGGGTGAACTTTCTTTAAATGGTGCACTGGATACAGGCTGGCTGGAAAACAATAAAAAAAGGCAAATCGAAGGAGGTAATGTCACAGGAACATCACTGGGTATTTCGCTCAATCACAACAGGATGAATCAGAGGGTCACACTAGGAAAACCGCTGATTTATCCCAATCATCTCAAACCAGACCACTGGGTTATTTATTGGTCTGCTTCACTCA
The DNA here is from genome assembly GCF_014467265.1 of Xenorhabdus sp. TS4. Classification (NCBI taxonomy): domain Bacteria; kingdom Pseudomonadati; phylum Pseudomonadota; class Gammaproteobacteria; order Enterobacterales; family Morganellaceae; genus Xenorhabdus; species Xenorhabdus sp. TS4. Next base: position 6,501 of record NZ_NKHQ01000098.1, read on the forward strand.
GTTTTTAATGAAACTATACCAGCAAATTAAGACTTAATTTAGTTAAAGGACAAAAAATGGATAAATATAATAATCCCATGGCAAGGGGAACCTGCTATCTTTTAATTTACCTGACCGGTGTATATCCTCTGAATTCTGCCTTTGCAGGAGGCATTACCCCTGACAATTCGCAGACACAGGTGCAAAACAATGGCAATGTTCCGGTAGTGAATATTGCTGCACCCAATAATGCCGGGATATCTCACAATACGTATAAAGAGTTTAATACCGATATTCAGGGCGCCGTATTAAATAACGCTACACAAGCGGTTAACTCTCAACTGGCCGGCCAAATCAACGCCAACACCAATCTGCAGGGAGAGGCAGCCCAACTCATCATCAACGAAGTGACCGGAAGCAGCCGTTCTGAATTACTGGGACAACTGGAGGTTGCAGGCCAGAAAGCCAATGTCATGATAGCCAACCCCAATGGCATTACCTGTGACGGATGCGGATTTATTAATACCTCCGGTGCAGTACTGACTACTGGTAAAACGCAATTTGACACCCAGGGTGCACTGGAAGCGCTGAATGTGACAAAAGGCCAAATCACGATTGGTGGTAAAGGGTTAAATGGTCAGTCAACAGATTATGTTGATATTATCAGCCGGGCCACCGAACTGAATGGAAAAATCCAGGCCAATAACCTTGCACTCACTCAGGGGGCCAACCAGATTTCCTTCAAAGACGGCACGACAAAAACCATTGCCGGAGAAGGTGCAGCACCACAATTGGCTGTCGATACCAAAGCGCTGGGTGGCATGTACGCCAATAAAATCCGCCTAATTGCTACGGAAAATGGTGTCGGGGTGAATCTGAAAGATATCACCAGTAATCAGGGCGATATTACGCTCAGTGCTAATGGCAAAATGGAGCTTGGCAGCATTAAAGCTAAGACAGACTTAAATGCAGATGCCAAAGAAATTAATATCGGACCGAATTCTCCGGTTCAGGCAGAACGAAATATTATTCTTGCAAGCAGCAAACTGAGTAATAAAAGTAATGTGACTGCTGGGCAAGATATGAGAATATATGCAAATGAATTGCATAATATTAGTGCTGATGCTCTTTTTCAAGCTGACAACAATATGTGGATTCAGAAGAATACAGAAGGAGATAAGAGTAAATACATTGAAAATAACTCAGCAGCTATAAAAACCAATAAGGGCGATTTGATTATTAGAACTGAAAAATTAGATAATATTCAAGAGTCCTCTTTGAACAATGATATGAAAGTTGAAGCAACTTCGACTAGTAAGAATAATCGATTAGGCATAACTGAATATCATGATATAGAATCTATCGAAGGATATAGTGGAGAAAAAAAGTGCAAATATAAAAAAATTTGAGTATTCTAAATGGTTCGATACGATAGATTTTTATCAGAACAATGCTGTCAATGTAAAGAGATATTTAACCCAACACAATGTTAATTTTACCAAAGCATCTATAAGTTCTGGGAATAATCTGTATATTAATGCAACTAATTTAGATAATATAAATTCTGACATAAAATCCAAGAAAGATTTAATTCTAACTGGAAGAGATTTAAACGTAATAAGTACTCAGAATGGTGAAAAAAACATATTCCACACTTTTGACTATGCATTTCCTTGTTTTAATTTTTGGGGAGGATGTGATACTGATCATTCATTTTTTAATTTAGGAGAAGCTCATTCCTGGAAAGATATTAATCCTCAAGTGAATTCTCTTTTATTCTCTGAAGGAAATTTAATTTCTGATTTTTCAAATAATATAAACATTGAAAAGAAAAGACCTTATTATACTGAAAAAACAGGTGAAATCACCATTGATAACGATAATTCAGAATCGTTAGTTAGTATGAAGAATATAGTATTATCTTCTAATTCAATAAATAACAAGAGTAATATACGATCAAGTGGAGATATTTCAATAATAGCAAATGATTTTATTAATATAAATCAGTCAAAAGTCTTAGCTAACAAGGACTTATCCATTAATGCTGTTAATGACATTGAAATAATCCAAAGCGATCTTAAAGGTAAGGATATCTCTTTATTAAGTAAAGAGGGAGATGCAAACATTCTCACTGATAATCGCATAGGTTATTTTTTACTGAATGGAATTCGTTGGTTAGGTGGAATTGAGGCTACAAATGATCTTACAATATCAGCTGGAAATAACGCTAAATTATCTAATTTGAGATTTAAGCCTCAAAGTGGCAATATAAGTATAATTGCTAATCAAGGGATCACCGTAAACTATGATGATTCTATCCTAAAAAATAATAAAAGAATGTCGGAACTATTTAATAGAGATAAGGAATTAAAAGCATTTGAAGAAGCATTGTCAATTGAGAAATTAAACACAAAAGGTTCTGTATATCTAAATTCTGTAAATCAATCTCTTAATTTACGTGGAATCGGTATTGAAGCTGGAAAAGATATTAATTTAATTTCCGCAAAAGATATAGATTTAGGCCCTAGAATTATTTCAAAAGACTTTGGGTATAGATATTGGATAGGTTCTCAAGGTGTGCGTTGGACAGAGGATAAAGATACTCTTTGGATGTATAATTCTCCTAATTTCTCTTTAGTAGATGATACGTATAAAGGAGGTCATAAAAATACTTCTGCAGAAATAACTTCAGCTATAGATCCATTTGAATTCTGGATTTCTACAGAATTGATTGATAAAATTTCAAGTAAAGTTAAGGCAGGAGGAGATCTTTTAGTTCAATCAGGAAGAGATCTCAGTGGACAAAGTGCCACATTATCTTCGAATGGTCATACATTATTATTTTCTGGCCGAAATATAACTTTTAACTCATTTCCATATTCGACAGCGCCTAATCCTATAGGCTATGATTGGGAACAGAGAGGGTATCAGTTAGATTCCAGCCTGATTGGCCCAAAAAAATTAACTTTAATCTCTAATAATACTTTAACCACTCAAGGAGGTTATCTTCAATCTAAGGGAGATATAAATATTACTAGCGATGGAAACATACGTTTTGAATCTAGTCGAAATGGCATTCATAAAATAACCAGAGACAGTAGCTTAACCAATATAACTCATAAAAGTACAGAGATAAATAGTGTTGGTAATTTAAATATTGTAACTAATGGTAGTCTTTTGTTTCAAGCTACTAAATTAAACTCTGGGGATAAATTAAACGTAGCTGCTAAAGGTGGATACTTATATGCTCAAGCTCAAGAAGAGGTTCTTCATGAAACAAATACAAGTTCAAAAACTAGTTGGGGTGGGTTTGGTAACACAAAAACTTCTACACAGAATCGTCATGATGTAACAAATAAAGTAACTGAGTTTAAATCTATTGGAGATATCAATTTACTAAGTAGGGGTGATAGTACTTATGAGGCTAGCAAATTCGAAGCTGGTAAGAATGCTACATTAACTAGGGTCTGTTGACGTTTTGTGTTCATCATTTATTCTCCCCACATTGGCAGCCAGACAATGATAAACGCCAGTGCCAACATACTGGCGTAATTTCGT
>NZ_NKHQ01000099.1:0-10116 GCF_014467265.1 Xenorhabdus sp. TS4
GGAGATTTCAAAATGGGCACTCGTTTGTTCGAAAGTCAACGAATGCTTGTCCTTGTATGCCAGTACTCTCTTTCGAAAATCTAAGCTGTAGCCCATCTCGTGTTATGCCTTGTCGTCTAGGGGTTAGGTATTATGTCATATTAATATGATTTATCTATACCTGAGATGGCTATCCGCTTCCTAACGGAAGAAAGGGATCTGGTTGCCGATCCTTTCAGTGGTTCAAATAAGATTGGGTTGGCCGCAGAAAGGAATAACCGGCGCTGGATCGCTTGTGACATCATCCTTGAGTACATCCGCACCCAAGCGGAGATGTTCACCGACTTTGATGGATTTTGGATAAACCCAGCCATAGCAACAGTGGGTGGGGGAGCTTTGAATTAAGAGAACAATATCTATGAGTTTAAATTTTATCGCAAGAGTTTTGCGCTATTTGACGATTATGCATCAGCAGGCAGCAATCAACTTCTGGGGGAGCAATACCAGCCTGATGCCATCTCGACACAAATTGATTGTGGTCTTATCGGTAACTAGGTTATTCCTCGCGGGGGACCAATCATCTCTCCGGAATTTGCGGGAGTGTGCCCCAACACGCCGCTTCCCGTTGTATCTATGAAATTTGGTCCTAATGGCCGGGGCTACGTTCTATGTGGTATTGGGAGTAAGGTAGTTGCCACTAGCTTCTGATGTTAATGACATCGAGGATAAAGAGTTACTATCATTCAAATAGGTGAGTCGATGGGGGAGTAAATACGGTTCCCAGTCGTATGCACTTTGGCTGATGAAAGTGAAGCAAAGCAGTTGTTGTCGAATGGGCTTGGGGCAGCGAAGCAATTGCGTTGACAGCACAAACCTTGTAAATACTCGGCTTTTATGGCCGTTTTTTTGTTTCAAGTTTGTTTTAACAGAACCATAATTAGATATTGCAGTATCATTTTATGAACGCTACAATCTTTCATATGTGAAAGTTTGGGGGTGGTCAGGATCATCTGCGAGAAACCAAAATAGAGGTGGGTATGGCAAAAGTAATCAGCTACGCCAACCAGAAAGGCGGAGTGGGTAAGAGTACCCTCTGTATCCAGCAAGCCTTTTATCTGGCGTTAAAGAAGAAAAAGAAAGTGCTGGTCTTGGATATGGATGGTCAGGGGAATACATCCTCTCGACTGGCCCCCAGACGAGAGCTGGAAGATGGCGACTGCGAGTCCATCCTCACCGGAACCAAAACCGCAGAGCTGTTCGCTTACGAGCTGGACGGTATTAAGGTCATGCACTGTCCTTGCGGGGTAGACCTTATTCACACGCCGAAGAACGACCCAGATCTGTTTGAAATGGAGGCTGTGCCTCTTGACCAGGCTATGAATCCGGCTCGCCATTTGACCGAACTTTTTGAGAACTACGACTACGTGCTGATTGATTGTCCGCCTAGCCTCGGCAGAAAGCTGGTGGCCGCGTTGGTGATGTCTACGCATGTGGCATGTCCGGTCAAGCTCTCTGGATTCGCTGTGGACGGCGTAGAAGGCCTCCTCAACACGATTATTGGTGTGCGCGAGGCGTACAACCAAGACTTGGAGATTCTGGGCATTGTGATCAACGACATGGACCGCTCTGTCAATCATGACAAGGCCCTCAAGTCGCTGGAGAACACAGTTCCGGATCTACTGTTTGAGAACAAAATTATGCACCGACCTCCGCTCGATACTGCGACTACTGATGGCATCCCTGTGTGGGAGCTGCGCTATGGGCATGTCGCGGCCAAAGAGGTTGAGGCGGTGTTGGAAGAACTTTTAGAGAAGGTGGGCTAAGCGATATGGCACTAAATAATTTAAAAGGCCTGTCCGAACTTGCTAAAGCCGTCAAAGGCAAGAAAGGCAAAGAAGTTCTTACTGTACCTGTTGAAGACGTTATATCTAAAGCCCAGGTTCGTAAGCGCTTCCGTAATATTGAAGAGCTGGCGGCAACCCTGCTGACCGAAGGGCAGCAGTCTCCGATCATCGTGTTCCCGAAGAACGAAGAAGGCAAGTTCGTCATCCAGAAAGGGGAACGTCGTTGGAGAGCATGTAAACATGCTGGTATTGAGACCATCGACCTAGTAGTCAACGATAAGGTCCAGAACAACCTAGACGAAACTGCTGGTGAGTTGATCGAAAACATCCAACGGGATGACTTGACACCGGTAGAGATTGCCGAGGCATTGAATCTGTTTATCGAAGAAGGCTGGAAGCAAAAAGACATTGCTGATCGTCTCGGTAAAAACATCACTTTCATATCTACACATCTGTCGTTGCTCAAGCTACCTGACTGTGTGCGCGAATTGTACGATAATGAAGTATGTTCTGATACAGAAACTCTGAATAATCTTCGCTTGTTGTTTGACCTGAACGAAGAAAGATGCCGCGCTGTCTGCGCTGTGGCTATGTCTGACGGGATTACCCGTAAACAAAGCCGTGAGCTTCTGAACGATACCAAACGTATCAAAGAAGAAATGGAAAAAGGCCCTCTGGCTGGCTCCGGCCAGAGTGATGAACCGCGTGCTGGAAATACCGATGACCAAACCTTTAACTCAAGCGGGAATGGTACGTCGGAACAACTCAGGAATGACGAGCAGAACCCTATCCAGCAGCCAATTAACAGTGGCAAGAACAAGGATGAAGAAGGGAGTGATGCTCTTCCTCCTCTGCCGAAGAACAAGGAATGGAAGGAAGTCCGGCCCGACAGTTTGATCTTTGCTGTCAACGTTAACCTGGATGGTGAGACAAAGCGCGGAGTCATTATGACAGACCGTGTGGCTCTGGTTCCGTCTACTGTCTGGGTCAAAACGCTCGATAGCGAAGGCAAGGAAAAACATGTTCATGTGCCTGTGTCAGACATTGAACTCCTGAGTGTCGAAGGCTAACAAAGGAGGCCCAGCCAGAAGAGTGGGCCTATCAAGAATAGGTGGATATGAAGATCTCACAGGACATGAAAAGAAAATTTGCTTTGGTGAATGCCCTGTCTAAAACGGAGAAGCCAAGTCTCCAGGACCTTCACAAGGCGACAAAAATTCCTGAATCAACGATCAAGAGACAGTTGGCTGCTCTGCGTAATGAGTTCGGAATGAACATCTTGTTCGTCAGGGAGTCAACCGGCGAACGGGGTGCCACCGGCTATTACATGCTGACAAACTGGGGGATCTTAGACAGGTCTTCGTTCTTGAACCGATACGGAAAGCTGTAGGGTGTCATAGATCAGCGCATTGAACAGGAAACCCGCCAAATGGCCTGTCTCTTATACACAACTTTGTATCCTGCTGTTTTTTATATGAATTATTTTAAACTTATCGAGACAACGTTGGGGAATATTTCCTTTAAAATCAGTTGAGTATATTTATCAAATTACAGTCATTTACTCGTGATTTGAGATGTGACTAAAAGACAGCCAAATGGCGGGTTTTTTTATGGTGTACCTGGCATGCTCAGCAGCTCGGGGGAAAGTCCTCTGTCCAGCCTGATGGTGGCGAAGGACTAGTGAAGCGCAAGGGCGTCGTCGTGAGTCGGGGGTGATGCACTGGCTGAGCCGTAAACTGAAGCTAAAGGTCAACGCGAAGAAGAGCGCGGTAGCACATCCAGAGACGCGTAAATTCCTGAATTACAGCTATAGAAAGGGCAGAAAGGTCTTTTCATTATGTCACCTGTTTAATTGTTGAAGTGAGAATATCATCTCCATGACGGTGACCAAAATTAGTGTGCCACTTCACTCGCCTAATCTCCTGCGGCAGCATTTTTCCCCGGCATGCCCGAATACTCACTGGTGCGGAGACATCACCTATATTCGCATAAAAGCAGGGTGGAGCTATCTGGCCGTCGTGATGGATTTATTTTCCCGTCGGGTGGTGGGGATGGCCATCTCTTCTTCGCCGGATGCTGAGCTGGTCTGCCGGGCATTGAATAACGCATTGGAAACGCGTCATATTGAAGGGCGGCTGGTTTTTCACTCTGATCAGGGAAGTCAGTACAGCAGTAGAAAATTTCGCCGTTTACTCTGGCGCAATAAAATTATCCAAAGCATGAGTCGTCGAGGTAATTGCTATGATAATTCACCGATGGAACGGGTCTTCCGGAGTTTAAAAAGCGAGTGGATCCCGCCAGAAGGCTATCGGGACATTCATGAGGCAATCCGGGATATCACCTGCTATTTGGGCGGATATTATAATGACACCCGTCCCCATAGTTTTAATGGGGGAATTTCCCCTGCTGAATATGAAAGACAGTGGGAAGCGGCTAGAAATGTGTCCGGTAGTTCTTGACCGCTACATCATGCCCCAAATCAGCGATCCGCCTTGCCATGAAATGCGCGCCAGCACAGGCTCCATCACCACCATTGCCGGAGAGCAATCGGTTAAGAATTCCATCAATTTAGTGCGGGTGAATTTTTTACGCAGTAAAGCTTTCCCCGATTGATCCTGACAATGGACATGAAAGGAATGTTTGCCGAGATCGATGCCAATCAGTGCGATAGTGTTCATGATGGTATTGGCTATTATCGGTTATTCAGGTATCGCTCTAGCCGATAGTGTGTTTATTTTCGCTTTCGGCCTTTTGTTAACCGGCATATCTTTTTCTTGGATAGATGCCCCTAGCCGTGCCCTGATGAGCGATCTCCTACAAGATCAACGACGGCGAGAGCTGGCACTGCAAATACGCTATTTCGCAGTGAATATCGCGGCGGTCAGTGGGCCACTCATCGGAATTACTTTTGGATTAAATTCACAAAAAAACACATTCTTACTCACAGCATTCTCTTATGTGCCATTTTTACTTTTTATTCTGCTTTATATTCCGGGAGGGAAATTGTTATCGAACAGTAATGAGCAAGAAAAACAAATAGGTGAAACAAGTGGTTGGCAGGTAACCACAATTATAGTGCGAGACAAAATCTATCTTGTCGCTTTGATTAGCAGCATTCTCTGTTATCTGGTTTATGCCCAAATTGAATCCATCGTACCCCAATATTTATTGATGCTGGACGCTACGCGTGCGGTTAACTTAGTCACAGTAATCTTGGTTACCAATGCGATAACTGTTTTAATTGCTCAGGTTTATCTAGTACCCTTACTAACCAATACACCTCTTGATAAACGCATCACTTTTGGTGCAATTATCTTTACCGTTTCGCAGATTTTGTTCTGGTGTAATGATACTACCAGTGGTCTATGGTGGGGACTGGTTACAGTAGTGTTCAGTATTGCAGAAGCCATCTTGTTACCTAATCTAAGTATCCTACTCGATCGCTTGGCACCAGAGCGCTATCGTGGTGCGTATTTGGGTGCTTCAACACTAGCAGTACTCGGTTTGTCATTAGGACCGTTTGTCGGTGGAGCGTTGTTAGAATGGAGAGGGAGGGGGGTTTTTATTGTGATGGCACTGCTTTGCTTGGGTATTGCCGTTTTGATGTTGATAAATAAATTTAAAATAAATTTACGACTGGATAAATAACATATGAAAAATAAAATCACCCTTATCACCGGTGGTGATCGCGGCATTGGTCGAGCTACAGCACTATATTTGGCAGGCAAAGGTCATAAGCTCTGCATTGGTTATCATACACGCGAAACCTGTGCTCAAGAGGTTATTGATAGAATCCATCATATCGGTGGGAAAGCCATCGCTGTGCAAGTTGATATTGCGCAGGAAGAACAGGTCGTAGATTTATTCCAGCAAATAGATAAAAAGCTTGGCCCTGTTTCTGGATTAGTGAATAACGCAGGGATACTAATGCCTCAGGCTTCAATAGAGCAATTGAATGCCCAGCGCTTGGCTACTATATTCACTACGAACGTCAGCGGAAGCTTTATTTGCGCACGTGAAGCTGTTAAACGTATGGCGCTGCGTCATGGTGGTCAAGGTGGAGCCATTGTTAATGTCTCGTCCGCAGCATCTCGACTCGGTTCACCTCATGAATATATTGATTATGCTGCTTCAAAAGGCGCTATTGACACTTTCACTATTGGTTTATCGCTGGAAGTTGCCGCTCAAGGTATTCGTGTTAATGCCGTTCGGCCTGGCTTTATTTATACCGAAATGCATGCTGACGGTGGTGAGGCAACACGAGTTGACCGAGTAAAAGATAGTTTACCTATGAAACGTGGCGGCCAACCTGAAGAAGTAGCTCAAGCTATAGCATGGTTATTGTCTGATGAAGCTTCATATGTTACTGGAAACTTTATAGATCTAGCAGGAGGAAAATAGGCACGTACCGGAAAAGTGGACTCCGAGTCCATATATGATCAAGAAAAATTGACTAGTTGTTAGGGCGTGTTGATGTTTTGTGAGGGATTATTAGACAGCATGATGATTTGGTATAATTACTTTCGCCAAAAAACAACCAGACCTCACCATCATGCCGAGAACTATGTTAACAGCTCTCCAATGGAATAAGCTATCTGCGTTAATGCAACATGCGGGTTGGATTTATCACAAACCTGAACACCGTTTGACCGTTGAAGGCATTCTTTACCGAATGAGAACGCGCGTTCCCTGGCGCGATTTACCGCCAGAATTTGGCAAATGGAATAGCGTCTTTCAACGTTTCAATGCGTGGTCAAAGAAAGGGGTTTTACAGCTCATTTTCAAGTGGTTATCTGGGTTTGCTGATAGGGAATGGTTGTTTATTGATGGGAGTATCGTCCGTGCTCATCAGCACAGTGCCGGAGCGGCTTCAGATGATGATGAGGCGATTGGCAAAAGTTGTGGTGGACGTTCAACCAAAATCCATTTGGCCGTCGATAGTTACGGCTTGCCTGTTCATTTTGAATTGTCCGGTAGTTCTTGACCGCTACACTCGGGCGGTGGACTTAGACGGTAATACCATTGATTTTCTGCTGACAGTCTGTCGGGATAAGAAAGCGGCCTTGCGATTTTTCAAAAAAGCGATAGGTCAGCATGGTCAGCCGGCGGTCGTGACGATGGACAAAAGTGGCGCCAACAAAGCGGCAGTGGACGAATTAAACCCGGAAAAACCCAAGGAAGAAATCATTGTTATCCGGCAGAATAAGCCCCTCAATAACCTCATTGAGCAAGATCATCGCAACATCAAACGACGAATCTCTTCCATGCTGGGATTCAACAATTTCAGGCGAGCACAGACCCTGTTAGCAGGCATTGAATGGGTCAGTATGCTGCGTAAAGGACAATATTTGCAAAAGCCGGAGTGCCCGATGTCACCCGCTGCATTTTTCTATCAACTGATTGTATAAACATTCATCCATGCAATTTCGCTAGCGACCTCTCTGTTAATGCGACAGAACCGTAATTGCCCCGCCATGCTGCAACTAGGAAATATGATAAACACCAGTACCATGACCAGGGAAAGAAGTTATGCAGCATCGACAAATATTGACTTAAGAGTAAAATTTGCTCATGTTAACGATTTTAGGTATAATTAATTATGTTGAAATCGTTAACTAACAATGTGTGCTAGTCAATTTGTGTGAGGAAAATAATATGAAACATTGTGCTGTGTATAACGACACTGATGTGGTCGTAGACCGCATCGCCAATATTTCTAATTCAATGGAAAGCGCATTTCGCACGGGCCAGGCGCATATTGACAAACGCAGTCTGGGAAAGGCCGATATTGAGTTTATGTTTGAAGCGTTAGCCAGTGCATTTAAAGCGATGGCCATAGCTGAAGATACCCCAGAGAAGAAAAAGCTGCGGCGCCGGCTGAAAAGCAAAGCTATGTTCATGGATACTCTGAAACAACACGGCGGAGTACTCTCATCAACTGAAGCTGCTGAACAATTGGGAGTGTCTAAAGTTACAATCAAAAAGAGAAAAGATACTGGGAAACTATTAGCGTTAAATATTGATGGTGAGTTTTATTTTCCGGTATTTCAGTTTACCGATGATAAACGAATTTCTGACAATGGAGTATTGAAAGGATTGGCGAAATTATTGCCTCAGTTGAAAGGCTTTAGTGATCGTCTGCAATACTCGTTCTTCATGGAAGAACGCAATACCGTTCTGGGTGGTGTACTTCCAAAAGGTAAGGTGTTCACTGTTGCCCAATTGTTGAAAGAAGGCGTCTCTGACACTGTAATGCAGGAACTGGAGTGGCTCGTGCGTTTATATTGTTCTCAAGATGCAGCTTAACCTGTAGTAGCACAGACTCAACCATATGAATAATGGGTAACTGTCAGATCAAATCTGAGCGACTACAATTGAATAGTAAACGAAATTCCGTACTAACAAGCGTAAAATATAGACTTATCCACAAAAATTGTGGATAAGTCAGAGATAAGCCTGTCCATAAATTTGTGTAATTGCCTGTTTTTGGTATGTTTGATTTTTTCGACTAAAACAGGTGGAAAAGTGGGCGATAAACAGTTAAAAACTTTGGCTACCGAGTTGGCTAAAAATCTCAAAACCCCGAAAGGCTTTAGTCAGTTCATCCGTTTCCTCAACAAATCGACTGTTGAAACTGCCTTTACTGTCGAGATGGTTGCCCATCTGGGGTATGAAAAGAACCAATCCAAATCCGGCATCAATACCCGTAATGGTTATTCTTCCAAAACGTTACTCATCAAAGAAGGAGCGTTGGAATTACAAATCATTCGTGCTATGACATCATCCGAACCCAGGTTCCTTATCAATACATAGGCATGTGACCACAATTAGCCTTCTTCTACCGAAATTCCCAATTGGTTCACTAGTATATCAGCTGCACTTTCGCCTTGGTGCTCAAACTCACTGAGACGTTGCATAGAATTTTCTTTGGTGATTGCAACCTTTTTTCCACTGGGATCATTGTGCCACAATGCCAAACATGTTTCGGTAGTTACGTTAGAGTGAAATTTGATACCATTCAATCCTGCCGCTTGTGCTTTTTTTGCCAGTAACTGGGTTGTTGCCCGCGATGATGTAGTAACATCGTGAAGCGTTAGTGGGGTCTTTTTTATCAATGTTGTCATATCAAGTAATTGTCGATCCTTCTTAAGTATGACAGTAGCTATGTAATACTTGTTTATATCTGATTCCAAAATCCCCAGTTTGCCATTAAATATTTCTTTCATTGCCGTTAGGGGATCTTCGGCTAAGTACATCGTGCCGTTTGCCCCATCAGTCAAACCAAAACGCGTATCGGAGCCATTTGGGTTGAAAAAAACACAACTTCCGCCATATTCCCCGTTCTGTAATCGTATTAGTTCGGTGCCTGCCGGTATTTTCACTGAAGATGAGTGAAGTGTGTTATCTGAAAAGTTTTTGATTTTTTTTATAGTCTTGCTTTCCGTATCGAAATTGATTTCTGCACTGGCAGTATTATTGGTCTGGTTTTCCTCTGATTTCATTATTCCCCCTTTTTCTGTGTGTAAAAAATCTATTCAAGTTTGTTAACCTTATGTAGGTTGATCTATATAGTCGCTTTTCCCGTATTATATTACATTCGGTGTACTTTTACTCATAGACATGAGGAGGAGTAATTGTAATACGAGTAACTGGTTTAAGGGTTCTGTCGCATTAACGGAACATCAGGTAAATTCCTCGTTTTTTGCGCGAGTCCCAAACGATGTCCCTGATCCGAAATGCATTTAAGCGCTTACATTATCCTACCGGTATTATTGTCCAATGCGTTTGTGGGTATCTGTCCTATGCCCTGAGCCTGCGCAACCTAGAAGGCATTTTTCTATCAACTGATTGTATAAACATTCATCTATGCAATTTCGCTAGCGACCTCTCTGTTAATGTGACAGAACCACTGGCTGTGCTTATCCGACTAATAAAATTGACTACACTATTTAACTGTTTTAGCCGTCACTTTTTTTTGTTTTTTTTCTGATGAGAATCAAGTGATACATCTCGTTGAGTTTTAATATACAAGATGGTCACTCCCTCCTTCAAAGTAAGGAGTATGCTAGAAACAAGCCTCATTTAGTGGAGAACCATCATGGAAAATATCGCGCTCATTGGTATCGATCTCGGTAAAAACTCTTTTCACATCCACTGCCAAGATCGGCACGGAAAGTTTGTTTTCCGTAAAAAATTTACTCATAACTGAATGCCACCTCCTGCGGAGGTGGTCATCGACAGATTGGCTCTGCCAGTAAGGCTACTCATGGGAAAATCCGAACTGTTATCCCCA